>JAEUHP010000132.1 GCA_016795295.1 Planctomycetota bacterium
CGCGCGGCAGCGGCCAAGCGCGCACAGGAAAGGAAGTTGGCCGCCCCTGGAGCCGTGGTCCGCGGTAGGCTCGACCTTCGGCCGAGCGTACTCGCCATGCGGCCCACCCCAAGCCATCCAGAGCACCGCCGATGGACGACAAACTCGCGACGATCCGCACCATCAGCAACCGCCTCGCGCGGGCGCTCTCGATCCTCGTGGTCCTGTTCGTGCCCGGCGCGATCTACACCTACCTCGAGCCCGACAACGTCCTCATCTCGGCACCGATGGCAGCGTTCGCCGCCGGCGTGATCGGCGGCTTCGTCGGGCTGCAGCGGCGCCTCAAGCGCATGTCGGAAGAGGATCTCGCGCTGCTCGCGAACTCCTGGGTCTATGTCTGCTTGTCGCCGCTGGTCGGCGGCATCCTGGCGGTCGTCGTCTACGTCCTGTTCGTCTCGGGACTGCTCGCCGGCGATCTGTTCCCGAAGTTCCTCCCCGACGATCCACCCGCCAGCGGCCGGCCCCAAGGCCTCGCCGCGCTGTTCGCGATCCACGGCGGGCCCGCGGACTACGCGAAGATGTTGTTCTGGAGCTTCGTCGCGGGTTTCTCCGAACGCTTCGCCACCGACATCGTCAGCCGGTTCGAGACCAGTGCTGCGCCGGAGCACCAGCCCAAGTAGGGCTGGAGGCCAGCGCACCTCGATCGCACCCACGTCGCCGTCGGACTCACCTGCCGGGCAGCACCACCGTCACTTCGGCCTCGGTTCGGTGCGATTCTGGGGACCACCAGGCCCTGGCGCGAGGTCCTGGCCAAGAGCGACCCAGCCCATGGGACATGGTCTAGGATCTCCCGCATGAGCGAATCCGAGTGGCTCTCGACAGCCTTGCCGCGCCGTGTCGTGGCAGTGCGCCAGCAATCCGGCGAACGGCTGCACTTGCCCGAACTGGCCCCCGGCTTCGGGGTGTTGGCGCTCCTGTTCGAACCAAGCCGGAACCATGCCGCAATTCTGGAGCTGAAGGACGACCTGCGCGCTGCCGGTGCCAGCCTGGTCTCGGGCTGTGGCGGCCCGGGAGCCGACCTCTGGGACGACGGCGTCCTGGCAGCCGTGCCCGGGCTCCGCTCGATCGAGGCGGCGCTCGAGTTCTACTTCGACGGCACGGCCTTGGGCCAGGGCATGGCCGTCACGGATTTCGTCGTGCTGTGTTTGGACGGCGACGAACTGGACTGGCGGTCGGTGCGGGACACGGCGCGCCAATACTTGGCGAGCCACGTCGACTGGCGTCTGCACGCGGCGGCGGACGCTGGGCGCCTGGACGAAGTGCGGCAGGCGATCGCGGACGGCTGGCCACTCGAAGAGTTCGACGACAGCTTGGCGTGGACCCCGCTGCACCACGCCGCGAACGCGGGCCATCTCGAGGTGGTGCGTGCGCTGCTGGCGGCGGGAGTGGCCGTCGATCGCCATTGCGCGGCACGGATCGGCGACACGGCGCTGGCCATGGTTGCCGGGCACGGTTCGGCGGCGATGGCCAGGCTGCTGCTCGACGCCGGTGCGGATCCGACGGTGCCGGGGTGGATGGGTTTGAGCGCGCTCGATCGGGTGCGGCGCCGCGACGACGACCAGGCAGCGGCCGTTCGCGCGGTCCTGGGCGGGTGAAGTTCGCGAGCGGCGCATGGCGCAACTTGGCTGCGGCGCCCCGACGCTCCTCGGCGCAGCGCCAGCGCGCTGGCGACGGCTGAGGCACCGGCACCGCAGCGGCGGCTTCAGCCGGCGAGGTCGTCGGCGAGCGCGCTGGGCAAGTGCTGGCGCAGGCGCGCCAAGGCGCGTGCGAAGCGCATCGACACCGCGTCCGTCGACACGCCGAGCAGCTCCGCCGTGGTCTGCAGCGAACGCTGCTCGACTCCGCGCAGCAGCAGCACCTCGCGGTCGCGCGCGTCGAGCGAGTCGATCGTCACGAGCAGTGCTTCGCGCAACTCGTGCCGCACCGCGGCGGTGACCACGCCCGTTTGCGCCGCCGTCACGGCTGCGGGGTCGTGACCCGCCGCTGCCCCACCCGTGCCCCGACGCCGCAGCAGGTCGCGCGCCAGGTTGTTGACGCGCTGCACGATCGTCGTGGCGAGGAACCGCAACAGCACCGGCGTGGTGCGTCCGTCCCGAGGCATCAGGTCGCGCAGGCGAGGGAGCGCGACGAGCCACGCATCCTGCACGAGGTCTTCGGGGTCGCAGGCGCTGCGCAAGGTTGCCCCCAGTCGCCAACGCGCTTGGGCCAGCAGCAAGGGCGATAGATGCGCAACCAGCCAGCCGAGGCTGCTCATGTCGCCCGCGATCGCTGCCGCGAGGTGTAGCGTGGTGTTGCTGTGCGGATCGGGTGGCAAGGGCTGGCGAGGCTGCGCTGCCTGCTAGAATAGCGCCTGCCGTGCCCGGATCCTCTGCCGACGACAGCGACGCCTTCGTAGCCGCCTTCCTGCAACGGCGCCTCGCCGACCGTGCTGCCGGTGTCGAGTCCTCGCTCGCCGAGTACTGCCGGCAGTTTCCTGGTCGCGAGTCGCTGGTGCGCGCCGCCTGGGACGAAGCGGCGGCCGAAGTCGTCGCGCCACCGCGCACGATCGGCCCGTACCGCTTGCTCGAGCGGCTCGGTCAGGGCGGCCAGGGCGATGTCTGGCTCGGCGAGGATCCGCGGCTGGCACGGCGTGTCGCCATCAAGCTGCTGCGCGGCATGGCCTTCGCTTCGGCCGACGCGCTGGTGCGTTTCCGGCGCGAAGCGCAGGCGGCCTCGCGGCTCGACCATCCGGGCATCTGCCCGGTGTTCGATGCAGGTTTCGAGGGCGGCGTGCCCTACCTCGTGATGCGTTATCTGGAAGGGCGCTCGCTGGCGACGGCGCTCGCCGAACTGGTGCCACAGGCAGGTCCCGAGCGCGATGCCGCGGCGGAACGGGTCGCGCGGATCGTCGAACGGCTCGCACGCGCATTGCACGCCGCGCACGAAGCCGGCGTGCTGCACCGCGACATCAAACCACAGAACGTCGTGCTCGTGGCCGGCGAGACGCCGGTGCTGCTGGACTTCGGGCTGGCGCAGCTCGTCGACGACGACACCCTGTTCACCCGCACCGGTCCGCTGGCGGGCACGCCGGCCTACCTGCCGCCCGAGCAGCTCGGCGTGCCGCCGACACCACCGGGGCGCGCTGGCGATGTCTACAGCCTCGGCGTGCTGCTGCACGAGTGCCTGACCGGCCTGCGACCGTTCGCGGCGCCCACGTTGGACTCGCTGTATCGCCGCATCCTGGACGGCAACGCACTGCGCGCCGACGGCGTCAACCCGGCGGTGCCGCGCGATCTGGCGCTGATCGCGGCGGTGGCGATGGATCGTGATCCAGCCCGCCGCTACGCGACGGCCGAGGCGTTCGCCGACGACCTGCGGCGCTGGGCCGAGCATCGCCCGATCCTGGCGCGGCCCGCCGGCGCCCTGCTGCGACTCCTGCGTTGGTGGCAGCGGAGCCCGGCGTTCGCGACCGTGTTGCTGGCGCTCGCATTGTCGCTCTGCGCTGGCTTCGGGGCCTCCCTGTGGCTCTGGCGCAGTGCTGCCGCGGCCGGGGAGCGTTCCGCGCGCCTGCTCGCCGAATGGGAGAGCCTCGCCGATCTACGGCGGCTCGGCGAACTGGTGCAGGAGGCTGAGGTGGACCTCTGGCCGGCGATTCCCGGCAAGTTGCCGGCGATCGAGGCGTGGCTGCGCCGTGCCGACGAACTGGCCGGTCGGGTGGCCGGGCACGCGACCCTGCTGGAGCGGTTGCAGCGGGAAGCAGCGGCTGGGGCCGGCGAGAGCGACGAAGCAGCCTGGCGCCGGCACCGGCTCGAGGAACTGGTCCGCGGGCTTCTGGCGTTCACGGCGCCGGATCCGTTCGGGCCGACGCTCGCGAGCGTGCAGCGTCGCCGTGGCGAAGCGGCGACGATCCTGGCCCGCTCGGTTGCAGCGCCCGCGTCCGCTTGGGCTGCAGCGATCGCGCGAGTGCGTGCCCACGCCTCCTACCACGGCCTCGAACTGGTGCCGCAGCTCGGTCTCGTACCGCTGGGCGCCGACCCGCAGACGCGCCTCGAGGAGTTCGCCGATCTGCGCACCGGCGATCTGCCGAGGCGCCAGCACGACGGGACGCTGGAGTGCGGCGAAGCCTCGGCGGTCGTCTTCGTGCTGTTGCCGGGCGGTGCGTTCACGATGGGCGCGCAAGCTGCGGACGCGAACGCACCCAACCACGACCGCGACGCACTGCTGGTCGAACAGCCCACGCACCGCGTCGTGCTGGCGCCGTTCCTGCTCTCGAAGTTCGAACTGACCCAGGCGCAGTGGCAGACCGTCATGGGTGACAATCCCAGCCGCGCCCAGCCAGGCCGCGGCCCGCGCGGCGTGACGGTGACCCGCCGCCACCCGGTCGAGAACATGACCTGGGAGCAAGCCGCTGCGTTCGCGCGGCGCTGCGGCTTCGTGCTGCCGACCGAAGCGCAGTGGGAATACGCGTGCCGCGCCGGCACCTCGACTCCTTGGTCGTCCGGGGCCGAACCGGCGTCGCTGCTCGGCGTCGCGAACTTCGCCGACGAGGGCTCGCGGCGCGAGTATCCACCGGATTGGGCCTGCGAGGCCGGCACGGACGACGGCCACGCGGTGACTGCTCCGGTCGGCACCTACCAGGCGAACCGGTTCGGTCTCCACGACATGCACGGCAACGTGCGTGAATGGTGCCGGGAGGGCATTCGTCGCTACGACACGCCGGTGTTGCCGGACACCGGCGAACGAGTGCCTCCTGCGAATCACGCCCCACAGCCAGGGCAGGCACAGAATCTGCGGGTGGTCCGCGGCGGTAGCTGTGCCACCTTGCGCTCGCAGTTGCGCTCGGCCGTGCGCGGCTGGGAACCGGCCACGGCACACATGCAAAGCCTGGGTCTGCGCCCGGTGCGACAGCTCGACCGCTGAAAATCACGCCGGGTCCGTTGTACGGGGCTGCTTCCGGACATGGGTGGCGACCGCTGTCGCGGTCCCACCTCGATGCACCCTCCAACCCTTGGTTCGTGTCTGCTGGCGACGCTGGTCGTCGCCGCGTCCCTCCTGCCTGCGCAACAACCGACAGCCCCCCACCGCGCTGTCTCGCCCCGAGTCCCGATTGCACCACCGGTCGCGCGCGACCACGTCTGCCTGGATGCCCATGGCGATGGCACGGTCTGGGCACGCGGCACCGACTGGAAGGCCTCGTTCGGCGCATCGGGTTTCGTGTTCGTGCCATTCCTCGGGGCCGACGCGCCGCGCAACTTCCCGGTCACGGTCCGTCTGCAGTCCGTGCGTGCCGGGAGTGTGGCGCTGCCGCTCGACCTGAGCCGCGCCGCCACCGTCGCCGGGAACACCGTGCGCATGGCACGCGGTGCCGTGACCGAGTGCTACGAACTTGCGACGCGCGGCGTCGAGCAGAAGTTCGTGGTTGCCGAACGCCCGGTCGCCGGGAATCTCACGGTGGAACTGGCGGTCGACACCGAACTCACCGCGGCAGGCCACGCCGATGGCACACTCACGTTTGCGAACGAACGCGGCGGCGTACGCGTCAGCGAGGCCATCGCGATCGATGCGGGCGGACGACGTTGCCACGTCCAGGCGGAGCTGGTGGCGGACGGCTACACGCTGACCGTGCCGGCGGACTTCCTCGCGGCGGCGGCGTTCCCGCTGGTGATCGACCCGTTCTTCCTGTCGTTCAGCATCACGCCGGGGCCCGGCAGCACGCTCTACCAGCTGCCCGATGTGGCCTACCTCGCGCAGGGCGACGGCTTCTACGCCTCGGTGTTCGAGGAGATCTACAGTGCCACGGACCACGACGTCCTGGTGGGACTGACGCGCCGCGACGGCTCGTCGGCCGGCTTCTACTACGTGGACGTGTCGACGACCACGTGGCTCGCGCCGCGCGTGGCGAGCCACCTCGCCGCCAGCCAGTTCTTGTGCGTCGCCCGGGTCGGCAACACCAGCATCGGCGCGCGCACGATCCAGCTTGCGGCCTCGGGCAGCAGTGCGGTGCTCTCGCTGGGCCTACCCTTCACGATCCGAGCCAGCGCGACGGCGATGGATGCCGACGTCGGCGGTGACTCCAACCGCACCGCGGCGCTGCCGGGCAACTACTGCGTCACCTGGGGCGAGAGCGGCAACGTTCGCCACGCGCTCGTGCGCACCGATTCGCTGGTCCTGGTGCCGCCCAACCCGGTGCTCGACCCGGTCGGCGCGAGCGCCGGCAACCCGGCGATCTCGAAGTGCTGTGGCCCAGCCCTGCCTGGCGCCCAGGACTGGATGATCGTCTGGGAGCAAGATGCTGGGGCCAACGGCCAGGACATCTGGGGGGCGAGCGTGCACTTCGACGGCAGCCTCTCGGCTCCGGCATTCCTGATCGAAGGTGCGAACAGCTCCGACACGCGACCCGAGGTCTCTTCGCTCACCGACGTGTTCGGCAACGTGCAGCAATGGATGGTCGTGTGGCAACGGGCCGTACCGGGCGGGCCGCTCCAACCGGCACACGACGACGTCTGGGGCGCGATCTGGGACGGCACCACGCCACGGACGGGCCCGCGCAACCTGACGGCCCTGCTGCTGCGGCCCAACTTCCGCAACCAGTGGAATCCCTGCGTCGAGACCGACGGCATGCGCTTCTGCGTCGGTTTCGCAGAGAAGGTGTCGACGTTCTCGCCCGACGTCGAACCGTACCTCGCGACGGTGCACCTGCAGGGCGGCGCGACGATGGAAGTGACGTCGTATCCGGAACTGCTCAACGCCTACGTCGAAGCCGACGACAACCTGCAGATCGCTTCGGAACGCAGCGGCGGCACCGCCTCGACGCGCTACATGACGGTTTGGGACACGCGACAGCCGAGCCCGCTGCTGCAGGGCTGCATCGGCGCCTTCTATCGCGGACACCTGAACGTGCCATCGGCGTCGTACTTCAACCACGCCTTGCCGGGCTGCGGCGCGATGACCCTGGTGCCTTCGGGGCTGCCGGCGCTCGGCGAGACGATCCAGATGAACCTGGTCGGTGCACAGGGGTTGCCGTTCCTCTTCGCGGGATTCTCGGTGCCGCCGACCAGCTACTGCGGCGGGTGCGAACTGGGTGTCGACCAGGCCACGGCGGCGGTGCTGTTCACGAACGCGTTCACGCTCGCCATTCCGCCGGATGTCGGCCTGATCGGCCTCATGCTCGCCTTCCAGGGCATCGACGTGCTCGCTCCGGGCGGCTGTTCCGCCCCCGTGCCCTTCACGCTGACGGACGAGATCATCGTCCTGATCCTCTGAACGCACGCCTGCCGAGAGGATGGGCAGTGCCGACTGCGGCATCAATGCCCGATCTGCAGCACCCGCGCGGCGGTCAGGTCGAGGCCCGCGTGAGCACCCGGACTGGCGAGCGCAGCGCCCTGCGCCACCAGCTGGACCCCGGCGAAGCTCGGCGCGTTCGGCAAGGGCATCGCCAGCTGGGCGACCCCGTAGGCGTTGGTCGACAGACCCGCCACGACGGGAGTGCCTTGCAGGTAGAGCGTGCAGGGACCCAACGGCTGCGCCTGCACCTGGAACGAGATCCCGACCAGGCCGACCGTGTTGGGCGCCGCGTCGAGCAGCTCGATCGTGAAGTCCTGGTTGCCCAAGTATGGCAATGCGGCATTCAGGCGCGGTGGGCTGCCGGCGGCGCAACCCGTGCCCACCGAGGCGAACATGGGTGCCACCGGATTGGCCTGCAGCACGGCGGCATCCAGCCGCTCGCAGCAGTTGGACGAACCATCCGTGAGGAAGCCGCCGAACAACAGCAGCTGCTGGCGGACGGGATCGAACTCCATGCCCGCCCTGGAGCGCGCCTGGAACCGCGGCGTGGCCTGGATCGGTGCCCACTGCGTACCGTCCCAAGACCAGGTGTCGTCGAGGTTCTGCCCCTGTTGCGTGAGGCCAGCCGCCATCACCACGACCCCGCGCGTCGGATCGAACGCCAGTGCGGCGTCGTGGCGCAGCGGGGGTGTCGTGGCAGGATTCCGCGGCTGCCAGCTGGCGCCATTCCATTCCCACACCGTGGCTGCGGCCGGACCGTTCCAGTCGCCGCCACCCCACAGCACCGTCGTTTGCCGCGACGCGTCGTACGCCATCGCGTGGCCGGTGCGCGCCGAGGGACCACCGGCGCGCTGCGTCCAGGCGCTGCCGTCATAGGTCCAGGTGTCGCCGAACAGCGGCGGCGGCTGGGGCAAGGACGTCGTCCCCATGCCCCCGAACAGCACGATGCGCTGCCGGGCCGCGTCGTAGGCCATGGCGGCGTCCGAGCGCGGCGCTGGCTGGTTGGAGAACGTACGCTGGGTCCAGGTCGCCCCGTTCCATTCGAGCGTGGCGTTGCTCAGTGCGTAGTTCCACGCGACACCACCGAACAGCACACTGAGGCCGCGGTTGGCGTCGAACGCCATGGCCGCACGCCGGAAGCCAGGCGCATTGCCGGCCAGAGTCCAGGCGGCGCCGTCCCACTCCCAAGTGCCTTCCTTGCTCGAAGCCACCACGACGCGATTGCGCAGCGTGTCGGTGCAGTGCGGTGCCGGCCATTCGCCGCGCGGCGAACGCGGCACGGCAGGTCCGGCCAGCCACGCCGAACCGGTCCAGACCCACGACACCCCCTGGGCGAACACCAGGGCGGAACCCACCACCGGATCGACCGCGGCGAGCACCGGCTGCACTGCGTTCACGTGGCGCTGGAACGGCAGGTTCAGGGCGCGCGTCGACCAACCGACGCCGTCCCATTCCCAGGTGCCGGGCCCCACCTGCGGCCAGTAACCGACCACCACCGCGCGATTCCGCTGCCGGTCCCAGACCATGGCGTGGTCTTTCACGTAGGGCCCGTAGTTGGCGCGCAGCGACCAATTCGCGCCATCCCACTCCCACGTGTCGCCATGGGCCGCGCCGTTCACGTTGCCGCCGTGCAGCAACACGCGCTGGCGAACGGGGTCGTAGACCATGCCGTGCTGGCGGCGCGCCGAAGGCGCGTTGGCCGGGAACCGCGGCGTCCAAGTCGCACCATCGAACTCCCAGGTGTCCGCGAACTGGCCCCCGCCGAACATCACGAGGCGCTGGCGCGCTGCGTCGTAGGCTCCCGCACAGCCGCCGCGCGGACTGGGAGCGGCAGGCAGCGTCCGCAGGGTCCAGGAGGCACCGTCCCACTCCCAGGTTTCGTTCGTCGGGCCACCGTTGACGATGCCGACGATGCCGCCAAACATCACGGTGCGGCGGCGGTCCGGGTCGTGGACGAACAAGGCATCCTGACGCCAGGCGGGCACACGCGCCGGGTCGCGAGGCGTCCATTGGCTGCCGCCCCATTCCCAGGTGTCGGCCATGACACTCTGGGCGCGGTGGACACCGAAGCTGAGGATCACGCCGCGCGCGACATCGGTGACCGCCATGCGACCCGACGAGTACCCCTCGGGGTCGTTCTCGATGCTGGCCTGGCGCACGGGGACCCATCCGGCCGACTGGGCCGGAGAGTGCGCAGCCAAGGTGAGTGCGCAGCCAAGGCAAGAGAGGGCGACACGGCGAAGCTCGTTCATGGCGTGAAAGTTGGTCGGCGTCCACCAGGCTCGGAACTGCCGCCGCGGCCCGTGTCCGCGGGCACTGCACAGACCCTACGCCCGCTTGGCTTCGCCACCAAGCCCCCCCAGATACTGCCCTCGCCGGCGCGCCCTCAGCGGTAGGCGGCGACCGGCTTCGGCACGACCCCGAGCCGCGCGTAGTCGAAGCCGGTGTCGAGCGGCGCGTAAGGACCGACACACACCACGCTGCGCTCCGGCGTGATGCGATCCTCGAGCCCCAAGCACCAGTAGGCGGCGTTCACCGTGATGCGCCGCACACCTTCGTTCGCGAAGTCGGCACCACTGCCCATGGTGAAGTGGAACACCCGCGCCGGAATGCCGCGGTTGCCGGTCCACGTCTTGGTCCAGGCCACCGGCAGCGGTTCCTTGGCCGGGTTCGGAGCATCGTCCGGCTGGCGACCGAGCAACGGCTGCCCCATCACCAACGCCGTGCAACCGTCGGGCAAGCGACCGCCCACCGGGAACGTGCGGTAGACGTCGGACGGCCCCCACACGTCGGTCACGCCCCGCAGAATGGGGTGCGCCACCTGCTCCGGCACCAGGCTGCCACGCGTGCTGTCGGCGTGCCAGTTGCCATGATGGCCGAGGAAGGTGCCGCCGAGCACGTCTTCGCCGAAGCGCACGCGCTTGCCGTTCACGACATACGGAAACGGTCCGAGGAACCCGTGGTTGGCGGTGCGCAGCGCCAGGATCGGCTTGCCCGAGTCGAAGTACTCAGTGAAGTGCGCGAGCTGGGCTTCTGGCAGGGTCAGGAAGCGGCTGAACAGGATCAGCAGGTCGGCTTTGGCGAGGTGTTCGAGGCCTGGAATGTCGTGCACGGTCGCCGGGTCCTCCTGGCGGGTGGGCTGCGTCGGATCGACCAGGCCACCGCGCTGCGCGAACAGCACCGTGCAGTGAAAGCCGTGGTGCGTGGCGAGCACCTTGGCCAGCATCGGCATCGACTGTTCGCTGCGGTACTCCTGCTCCGCGGCGACCAGCACGATGTGCTTGCCAGCGCCTGGACCAGCGCCTCCGGAGTAGGTGAGCCAACGGGCATCGTCGGGCACGGGGTGTGGCGGTGGCGCTGCGCAGGCGGCCAACCACAACGGGAACGCGCCGGCGGCGCGCAGCAGATGGTGCATCACGGTCAGGGTTTGGGGATGCGGTTCACGGTGTAGTAGGCATTGCTGTGCAGCAGCGGCAGCCCGGCGGCCGAACGCAGGGCGCTGAGGTCGAACTCGTGCACATGGCCGAGCATCATGCCTTCGACGACGAGCTGCACGGTACGGCCGTCGTCGCTCGGCCGCGCCGCCGTCACACGCGGCACGGTCCGGTCCACCTCGGGGCTGCCGTAGTCCTGATGGTAGATGTGCGTGAAGCTGCCGAGGCGGTAGTTCGCCGGCACGGCGGCGAGTGCCCCGTCGACCGGCAGGGTGAAGTCGACCTGGAAACCGTCCGGCCGGATCCGGATGCGCTCGATCTCGAACGGCGTCCGGCCGGTCCAGTCGAGCCGTTCGAGCACGAACTGCTTGTTGCCGCGCACCGGCCAACCGCGGTTGGTGCCGCCGGTGACCAGCGAACCGCGCGGGCCGAACTCGACGGCGAGGATGCCGTTGCCGAGCCCTTCGCGGAACGGGTAGCAGGCACCTTGCCAGACGCCGTCGACCAGCTCGGTGGTGGCCCGCATCACGAGGCTGAGGCTGTAGTCGCCGAGGAACAGCTGCCCGGCGAACGGCCCAAAGCGCCCCCCGGTGCGATCCACCCGGAACGTCGTGATCGACTGGCCCATGCGCCGGTACGGGAACACCACCGCGTACGGCACCAACTGCTCGATCCTCGCGCACTCGGTGACGAGCCGCGACGGACTGTTCGGCTCGCTCGGCTGCTTGCCCAGACTCGCGGCCAGCGGCAAGTCGTAGCCGGGAAAGCAGACCGGGTGGCCCATGAAGCCGCCGGGCTTCAGGTGCTTCAGCGAGCACGAACCGTTCCACGGCCCCTGGCTCTCCACGTAGAACATCGCGCCGCTCTCGTTCGGCGCCACGCCACCGGCACTGCGGATGCCGCTCGCCACCGGAATGGAACGGCCGTCGGGCGTGACCTGGAAGGCGAAGCCGCGGAACGGCGCTTTGTAGTGGTACGAGTCCGACAGGCCGAGCACGACGTAGACACTGCCGTCGGCGGTGACCGGCGAACCCCAGGCGAACTCGTGGTAGTGGGCGAAGCCCCAGACATCGCTCAGGTTCTCGAAGCGATCCGCGCGGCCGTCGCCGTCGCGATCGGTGATGCGCGTGAGTTCCGTCTGCTGCGTCGCGTAGAGCGCCCCGTCGCGTTCGCCGAGGCCCAGCACTTCGTCGAGACCGCTGGCGAAGGTGGTGATGCGCAGCTCGGGGCGTTCGTCGAAGGCACCTGCCACCAGCAGGATCTCACCGCGGCGCGTGCCGACCGCCAGCCGCCCGTCGGGCAGCGTGCAGAAGCTGCCGGCTTCCAACGCGAGCTCGCGCGGCAACGGCAACTCCACGATGCGGTAGTAGGCGGCTTCGGCACCGGCCGTGCCCCAGGCGTCGCCGAGCTCCTGCGCGGAACCGGCCGTGGTCAGGAACAAGCCCGCGAGCAAGGCGCCAGCGCGCCATGGACCGCACCGAGTCGAAACACGTGTCACTTGCCGACCTCCACGAACGCGTAGTCCACCACGCACTCGGCCCGGCCGTCGACGAGCGCCAGCGAGACGCGCACTTCGCGCTGCTCGCCAACCTCGAGGATGCGGAAGTCGGCCGCCGGCAGGCGCAGGTGCAACGCGGCCCCGACCTTCACCACACCACCGCCGAGCGCTTCGATGTTGGCATCGCGCGCCACCAGGAACGTCACCACCGCGCCGTTCGGCCCGCGGCAACGCAGCGTGCGTTGCAATTCGGAGCGCGTGGACGCCGGCGCCCCAGCCGGCATCCGTTCGCGCATGGCGTCTTCGACGGTCACCTCGCCACACGTGTAGCGGAAGGTCGGCCGCTGCTGCGCATCGAGGTCGTAGCCGAGCCAGCGGTGGCCGAGCTCGCGCCGCGTCGCCGTGGGCCACGGCGCATCCGGCGTCGGCAGGATGGCGCAGCCGGGACCCGAGGGCAGAGCGACCCGGTCCTTGCCCAGGATGCGCACCTCGCCACTGCCTTGCGCTGTCCAGACTCCGGCGGCATCGACGAACGGGCCCCACCACACTTGGTTCATGGCCAGCCGCTCGGCGTCGAACGTGCAGTGGACGCCGCCCGGCAAACCCACGCTGATGCCACGCTTGCCGGTGTGCTGCACACTGCGCCGCAGCAACACGGCTTCGGCGCCGACGACCAGTTCGATCGGGGGGCGCCGCATGCCGCTCGGCTTGCGCCCGTTGCGACCTTCGGCCAGGTACTGCCAGATTGCTTCGATCTGCGCCGCAGCCGTGCCGTCGCCCAACTCCGGGCGCGTCGAGGCGCCTCCAGGGAAGAACTGCGGCATCACGGTCCCCGGATTGAAGCGGAACGGACTGCGCAAGAAGTGCGCGAACCAAGCCGCCTGCAGGCGCTGGCCCGTCGTCGCCACCAGATCGATCGCCCCCATCGCCCCGGCGCGCTCGCCGGCGAACGTGTGGCAGGCGATGCAGTTCATGCCTTGGTCGCCGACCAGCGTGCGGCCGAGTTCGATGACCTTGCGGCGCGCTTCGTCGTCCTGCGGCACCGGTGCCCGTTCGGGCGGGGGCAAGACGTCGGCGCGGGCGAACAGCTCGGCCAGCGGCTCGGCGACCGCGGCACCGAACGCCGGCATCCTGGTGCGCAGGTATGGGCGCTCGCGTTGGCCGTGCGCGATCGCATCCCGCAACCAGCCCGGCTGCAGCTTGGCACCGACACCGGTAAGCGCCGGCGGCAGACGACTCTCCTGGCCGAGGCTGGGATCGTTGCTGGTGCACAGGAAGCTGCGATCCGCGCGCACCCCACCGAACTCCCCACGCGTGTGGCAGGCGAAGCAGTTGCTTGCGGCGAGTCGCTGCTGGATGCGCTGTTCGTCGGTGCGCGGTGCGGCGCGCGCCGCCAATGCCGCCGTGAGCTCCCGGCGCTGCTCGTCGGACAGCGGATAGAACGGCCAGGCGCCGACCGCAAAGGACAGGCAACCACGGCTGGCGTCCAGGTCGCGCAACGGCTTCGGCGCGCGACTCGGCGGACGGACGGGATCGGGCAACGGATGGCAATGCCCACAGCCCCGCTCGGCGAACAGCGTGCGCCCGAGGGCGACTTGGGCGGCCTCGGGCGGCGGCACTGCCTCCCGCAGGTCCAGGAACGGGGTGCGCGCATGGAGATAGTGCGCGACGTCGTGCGCCTCACTCGCCGTGAGGCCCAGATCCGGCATGCGCCCGGCCGGCCGCGCCACCAGCGGCGCCAGCAGGAACTCGCGCAGCGCCGGCTCGGTGTATTTCTCCGCCAGCGTCGCCATCGGGGTCGCGTCGCCCACCGGCGCATCGCCGACCTCGTCGTGCGGCGCGTGGCACAGGGCACAGCCGATGGCATGGAACAGTTCGCGGCCGCGCTGGCCGACCGCTGCGTCGCCCCATTCCGGTGCTGGCTCGGGCGCCGGCTGCGAGAACGACCGCAGGTAGTCCGCAAGGGCACGCGCCGCCGCGCGCCGAGCGTCGTCGTCGAGGTCGTGCAGCAGATCCGGCATGGCCGTCCCCGGCTCGCAGCGGCCGGGCTCGGCGAGAAACCGACTCAGGTAGCTGGGGCGCAGGCGGGCAAAAACCGTGGCGAGGTCTGGACCGTGCGGAGCCGCACCCGAAGCAGCCTCGGCCGCGGCGTGGCAGGCGACACAACCCAACTCCTCGAGCAGCACGAGGCCCCGCCCAACCGGGTCGAGGCCAGCCCGGCCGAGCCCCGCCACGAACGGCGGCTGCAGCGCGGGCCGGTCAGGCTGCAGTGACGGTCCGGCCGGCTGCTGGCGGCAGCCGAGCAGGCCCGCGAGCAGCACCAGAGCCTTCGGGATGTGGTTCCGTTTGCGCATGGGGCGGGCTCGCGGGGGAAGCGCCGGGGGCACGTTAGTCGGGCGCAGCCGCAGGTCCAAGGCGTGCAGCAGTTTCCCACCGAGCGCGACGACGCCGGGGAGTGCCGCAGTAGACTGCAGCGCCTGCGCGACTTCCGCGCTCGGCACCCGCTCCCCTTCCCAGCAATCCCATGCACCTCTCCACCCACAACTGGATGCGCGCCGAGCCACTCGAGGTCACCCTGCGCCGCATCAAGCGCCTCGGCTTCGAGAGCATCGAAATCAGCGGCGAGCCACGGCAGTACGAGACCAAGGTTGCCCGTCCACTGCTGAAGCAATACGGCATCCGTTGCTGGGGCGCGGTGACGCTGACCCTGGGCGAACGCAACCTCGCCGCGAGCAACCCGGCGCAGCGCGCCAAGTCGGTCGACTACGTCAAGTCGGTCGTCACCATGGTCAAGGAACTCGAAGGCACCGAGATCACCATCGTGCCGGCGACGGTCGGCAAGATCGTGCCCGACAGCACGCCCGAACTCGAATGGCAGTGGGTCGTGGCCGGACTCCAGGAGGTCTACGCCCACGCCATGCAGTGCGGCGTGCGCATGGCGATCGAGCCGCTCAACCGCTTCGAGACCTACTTCCTCAACCGGGCCGACCAGGCGCTGCGGCTCGCCGAGGAGGTCGGCCCCGCATGCGGCGTCTGCCTCGACGTGTTCCACATGAACATCGAAGAGGTCGACATGCACGCCGCGATCCGCAAGGTCGGCAAGCGGCTCGTCGACGTGCACGTCGCGGAGAACAACCGGCTGGCGCCGGGCATGGGCAACGTCGACTGGCCGCGCCTCGTCGCGACCCTGCGCGAAGTCGGCTACGACGGCGCCCTGACCATGGAATCCGTGGCGCCCGTCGACCGCACGCCGGTGTCCCCGTGGCCCCACCAGGTCGAGAAGAACCCGGTCGACATCCCGCCGGAGCAGCTCAAGTTCATCCAGGACCACGGCAGTTCGCTGCTCAGCGAAGCGTTCTACACGATGCTGTACGAGACCGCGTCGAAGACCCTGTTGCCGCTGATCCGCTGACCGGAGCGCGCCCTTGAAGATCTGTTCCGTCGACGCCGCGTGGGTGCATTGCCCGCTCGATGCCCACCAGCAGCACGTCTCGGATTTCGGCCGCATCGCGGCGTTCGACGCGGTGCTCGTCACGATC
Organism: Planctomycetota bacterium; assembly: GCA_016795295.1. Lineage (GTDB taxonomy): Bacteria > Planctomycetota > UBA1135 > UBA1135 > UBA2386 > JAEUHP01. Next base: position 15,774 of record JAEUHP010000132.1, read on the forward strand.
ACGACCGAGTCGGGCCTGGTCGGTTACGGCGAAGCCAAGCCGGCGGTCGGCAGCGCCGGCCACGGTGCTGCCCTGGTCGCGATCGTCGAGCACGAACTGCGGCCCCTGCTGCTCGGCCAGGACGCCCGCCACATCGGCCGCGCCTGGTCGCGCATGTACAACGGCACCCGCGCCGCGCTGGCCGAGCGCTCCGGCCGGGCGATGCCGGTGCTCGGGCGCCGTGGCATGCACATCGCCGCGATGAGCGGGGTCGATCTCGCACTGTGGGACGTCACGGCCAAGTCGCGGGACTGCTCGGTGCTCGACCTGCTCGGTGGCCCGTGCCGCGATCGGGTGCTGGCCTATGCCAGCGGCGGCTGGGCCGACGCGCAGTCGATCGGCGCGGAACTGCGCCGCTACACCGAACAGGGTTTCCGCGCCATCAAGATGCGCATCGGGGCCATGGACGGCAGTGTCGACCAGAGCCTCGCGCGCACGGCCGCGGCACGCGCCGCGATCGGCCCAGCCGTGGCGCTGATGGTCGACGCGCACGGCACCATGAACGTCGCCGAAGCCAAGCGTTACTGCGCCGGGGCGGCGGCTCTGGGACTGCGCTTCGTCGAAGAACCCGTCGCCTCCGACGATCGCACCGGCCTCGCCGAAGTGCGCGCCGCGAGCCCGGTGCCGCTGGCGGCGGGCGAGAGCGACTTCACCGCGTTCGACTTCGCCGAGCTGCTGCAGCGGCGGGCCATCGACGTGCTGCAGCCCGATCTTGCCATCGCCGGCGGCATGACCGAGGGCCTGCGCATCGCCGCCCTGGCCTACGCCCACCGGCTCGAACTGGCGCCGCACTGTTGGGGCTCGGCGATCACGTTCCAGGCCGGCCGCACGCTCGCGTTCGCCAGCCCGGCCGGCACCCTGGTCGAAGTGCCGATGGGCGGCGCACCGCTGCTGCGCACCATGGCCAACCTCGACCTGTCGCTGCACGACGGCATGCTGCTGCCGCCCAGCGGGCCGGGTTTCGGCGTCGTGCCAGACCTCGACTTCGTGCGCCGCCACACCGTGTCCTGAGGAGCTGCCGTGAACGACTTCCACCTGCACCACGTCAACGTCAACGTCGACGACTTGGACCGTGCCGTCGCGTTCTACCGCGACGTCATCGGGCTGCCCCTCGATCCGACGCCGGACCAGGGGTTCCGCTCGCAGTTCTTCCGCATCGGCGCGAACCAGCAGATCCACATGAACGAGATCGCGGACCAGCACCAGTTCCGCGGCCACTTCTGCATCGTGGCACCCGACTTCCCCGCGGTGTTCCGGCGCGCGAAGCAAGCCGGCGCGATCGATGCCCAACCCTGGGGTCGCGTTCGCCGCCTGCCGTCCGGGGCGATGCAGATGTTCCTGCGCGACCCGTCCGGCAACCTGGTCGAGATCGGCAGCGCCCGCGACGCGCAGATCGATCCGGCCGTGTTGCGCGACGAACTGGTCGAACCCGAGCCGGGCATGTATCGCATGGCGCCGGGTGCTGCCACCGGCCGCCACGAAGCGTCATGACCATCCTGCTGCTCGAGTCGCTGCATGCCGAAGCCGAGGCACTGCTCGCCGATGCGGGCCCGCTGGTGCGCGCCCAGGACCCGAACCACCCCGACTGCGACTTCGCCCGCGTGCGAGCGATCGTGACCCGCGGCCGCGGGCGCATTCCCGACGCGCTGCTGGCACGCTGCCCACAGCTCTGCGTGGTCGCCAGGGCCGGCGTTGGCCTGGACAACCTCGACACCGCGGCCGCCGCCCGCCGCGGCATCCCGGTGGTGTTCGCGCCGGGCGGCAACGCGTTGACGGTCGCCGAGCACACCCTCGCCCTGATCCTCGATCTGGTGCGCGGCATCACCCGTTCGGCCAATCAGGTCAAGGCCGGCCGCTGGGAAGACCGCGCCCACTACCAGGGCAACGAGATCCGGGGCCTGACCCTCGGCGTGCTCGGTTTCGGCGCGATCGGCCAGCGGGTCGCGAAACTGGCGGACGCGTTCGGCATGCAAGTCCTGGTGCTGGCACATGGGGACCGCGCCGTGCCAGCGCCGTACGCCAAGGCCCCGCTGCACGAACTGCTGCGCACCGCCGACGTGGTCACCTTGCATCTGCCCCTGTCGCCGACGACGCGCGGGCTGCTCGGCACCGACCAGCTGGCGGCCATGAAGCCCAGCGCCTGCCTGGTCAACACCGCGCGCGGCGCGTTGATCGACGGTGCCGCCCTGCGCGCAGCACTCGCCGCCGGCCGGCTCGGCGGCTTCGCCGCCGACGTGCTCGAAACGGAACCGCCAGCACCCGACGATCCACTGCTGCACAGCGAACGCGTCCTGCTGACGCCCCACAACGCATCGCTGACGGCACTCACCTACCGCGCGATGTGCGTCGACACCGCGCGCAACGTGGCGGCGATCCTGCGCGGCCAGCCTCCCGAGCCGCGCTGCGTGTTGCGTCTCTGAGTCCAGATCTGCTGGCTGCACCATGCGCATCGAACTCAACTATGGCCGCGGCACGTTGCCCGTGGACCTGCCCGACTCGCTGCAAGTCACCGTGGTGCGCAAGCCGCCGATGCCGGTGCTGCCAGACCCGGCCGCGGCCGTGCGCGCGGCGCTGGCCAAACCAACCGGCCTGCCACCGCTCGTCGAGTTCGCGCGCGGACGCGACAGCGCCTGCATCCTGATCTGCGACATCACGCGGCCGGTGCCCAACGGGCTGCTGCTGCGGCCGCTGATCGAGGCCCTGCATGCCGCCGGCATCGCCCACTCCCGCATCACCGTGCTGGTGGCGACCGGCATGCACCGCCCGAACCTCGGCGCCGAGCTGGCCGAACTGGTGGGCGACCCGTGGGTGCTGCAGCACGTGGCGGTGGTCAACCACGATGCCGACGACGACGCGGCGCACGACGACCTCGGTCCGACGGCGCACGGCACGCCGGTGAAGCTCGACCATCGTTTCACCCGCGCCGCGGTGAAGGTGGTCACCGGGCTGGTCGAGCCACACTTCATGGCGGGCTACTCCGGCGGCCGCAAGGTCATCGCGCCCGGAATTGCACATCGCGACACCATCACCACGTTCCACGCGCACCGCTTCATGGCGCACGCGAGCGCAGCCAACCTGGTGTTGGAGGGCAATCCGCTGCATCGCGAACAGCTGGACATCGCCGCACGCCTCTCCCCCGTGTTCGGCGTCAACACCGTGCTCGACGAACACCGCCGCCTGTCGTTCGTCAACGCCGGAGAGCTGGTGGCCAGCCACCTGGCCGCCGTCGCCGTGACCGAACGCTGCGCCCGCGTCGAGTTGCCGCATCGTTTCGCGACCGTGGTGACCAGCGCCGCCGGGCATCCGCTGGATGCGACCTACTACCAGACCGTGAAAGGCATGGTCGCACCGCTCGGCATCCTGCAGCCCGGCGGCACACTGGTGATCGCGTCGGCGTGCAGTGAAGGCCTCGGCTCACGCGCCTTCGCCGACGCGCAGGCCCGGCTGGTCGGCCTCGGGCCCGACGCCTTCCTGCGCACGCTGGAGCAGAAGCGCTTCGCCGGTGTGGACGAGTGGCAGACGCAGATGCAGGTGAAGTCGATGCGCCAAGGGACGGTGCAGCTCTACACGACCGGCCTCGACGCCGCCGCGGCGGCCTTGACCGGCGTGGCCAGGACGACGTCGGTTGCCGCAGCAGTGGCCGACAGCGTCGCTCGCTCCGGCGATCGGCGCGTCGCGGTGGTGCCAGAGGGCCCCTACGTCGTGCCCGTGTGCGCCAGCGCCTGAGCCAGCACGAGCCTGGCTCAGTTGCGACGGAATCTCTTGTCCTTGCGATTGCCGCCAGACACCAGATAGGCGATCAGGTCGCGCACCTCGTCGGCGTTCATCAACGCGATCGTGGCCGGCGGCATCATCGACGTCTGCGACGGTTCGAGGCTCGCGACACTGGCACTCGGCAACTTGGTCAGAACCCCCAACGCGAAGGGATCGGCAGCGAACGCCGTCTCCTCGGCGTTCCGGTAGATCAATCGCCCGTAGTGCACGGCGCCATCGCGCTGCGTGATCTTGCTGGCCTGATACTGCTCGGAGATCGATTGGCTCGGCTCGCAGATCGCGACCAGGATGTCGCGGATCGCAAAGCGCTTGCCGACGGTGCCCAGATCCGGGCCCGAGTAGCCCCCGGAACCCTGGAAGCGATGGCAAGCGATGCACTTGCCGGCAGCAAACATCTGCTTGCCGTTCTCGTAGTCGCGATCCACCAGTTCGCCGGAGAACAGCTGCATCGCCGACTCGGTGGTCCAGCCCCCGGGCGGGCCCTTCGGCAACGGCAGCGAGCCGAGATCCGGCCCCTCGATCTCGCCGAGCAGCCAGGACACCGCCGCCGCATCGGACGGGGGCAGGTGGGCGATCGCATCTTCGCGGATGGCGCGGATGTAGCCGGCGAAGCTCTTGCCACCGTCTTTGCGCATCGTGTCGCCCAGCCACCCGAAGTAGTACTTGCGGTCCTCCAGAGTCCACCCCGACTGCACGCGGCGCAGCGCGTGGGCGTAGTGGATGTTCTGGCGGTTCGGCGTGTTGGCCATCGCCTTCAGGATGGCCTCGCCATACTCGTGACGCCCCAGCAGCTCCTGGTCGTAGGCAAGCGCCTTCGTTGCTGTGACCTTCATCAGGCCGATGGTCTTGCCGACCACCGTCGGCGCATCGAGATGGCTGAGCACGCGGCACAGCTCGGCATCGAGCAGCTCGTCTTTGGCCGGGTAGTGCGGATCGAGGCTGGCGACCACGGCAGCGACCTCGGCGGGCGTCGGCGGGTCGAGCCGCAGGAAACAGAGGGAATAGGCGCGCAGCAGGGCGAGTCGGTCCTCGTGCGCCAGCGACTCGAACGACACGTTCCCCAACTGCTGCAGCACGCGGCTGGTCAGCGTCTTGCTGCCGTGGCGGCAGAGCGCGAGGACCCCGTAGATCACGGCGCGCGGCTGAGATTCGGCCAACACCCGGTCCTGCCACAGACCGACGGGCTGGTTCTCGATCGCCAGCCGGGCCGCGTAGCGAATGCTCCGGTCGTCGTGGCGCAGATGCGGCCAGGCAGCTTCGATGGCGGCTCGCCCACCGCGTCCGCCATCGTGGTAGGCCTCGAGCCCATGGCGCAGGTCGCGCAAGGACTGCATGGCCGTCGCGCGCGGCTCCGCGGCCGGCTGGGCAGGGCCGGTGTAGCGCACCCGGTAGAGCTTCGACGCCGTGTTGCGCCCGCCCACCACGAAGTACATGTGGCCATCCGGACCAAAGCGCATCGCCGCGATGTTGAGCGGCGACCCGCTCAAGAACTCGGTCGCCTTGCCGACATAGCTCGAGCCGCTCTCCGTCATGTCGAGCGTGTAGATGGTGCCGAAGGTCCAATCGCAGAGGAACAGCTGCTCCTGGTAGTGCGCCGGAAAGCTCGACTGGTAGCCAAAGCTCATCCCGGTCGGCGATCCGGGGCCGATGTCGACCACCGCCCCCAAACTGTCGGCGAAGTGGTCCGGCCAGGCCGCAGAGCCAGCACGCCAGCCGAACTCGGCAGCCGACGTCAGATGGTTGACGCGCGTGGGTCGGTACCACGGGCTGCCGATGTCGAACTCCATGTCGGAGTCGTAGGTGAACAGTTCGCCATCCCGGTTGATCGCCAGGTCGACCGAGTTGCGCAGCCCGGAAGCGACCATCGTCCAGTCCTTGCCATCCGGCGAGATGCGGCAGACCCAGCCACCGGGCGCCTCGACGCCGACCGCGTGCCCCTGTGGATCGGGCATGGCCGGCAGCAGCGAGTCTTCTCGCCACACGGCTGGCTGCCGGCTCGGCACCCCCTGCGGCACGCGGGAGTGATTGCCGGACACGAGGTACAGCGCCTTGCCGTCCTCGGTCGGCACGATCGAGTGGGCCGAGTGCTCATAGCCCATCTCGAGAGCTTGGATCTTGGTGAACTCGTCGTACTGGTCGTCGCCGTCGGTGTCGCGAATCCGGTAGAAGCCCTTCATCGACGCCATGTAGAGGCTGTCGAACGCGTAGAGGAAGCCGGTTGCGCCACCGACCGTGCGCTGGCCCCACGGCACCGGCTCGTAGGGAAATCCCGGCAAGCTCTCGACGCGCACCTTGGCCGCGGGGTCCCCGGCTTTGGCCAGCGTGACCCGAAACACCCCCTGGCTGTCCTGGTCCGAGACGATGAGTCGGCCCTGCGGATCGAACGCCATGGCGACCCACGAGCCTTGCTCGGGGGGCACCGCGTAGAGCAGTTCGGCATCGAAGCCTTCGACCAGACGGATCTGCGTGTCCGGGTCGATCACGTAGTTCCCTGCCGCGCTCGGCGCCGGCACGGACTGACCGGCCAGTCGGCTGGCGGCTTCAGGAAGGAGGAGCGCCAGAACCCAAGTGGAGCAGCACAGCCGCATGGTCGCCCCATCGAACGACCGCCACACCTTCGGCGCCAGGGGCGTCGACGGAATGGCCGGGAGACCGCGACGGCTCGACCACCGCACCCGGCGACCACGCGTCATCGCCCGCCGAAACTCACACTCCCTCGCGCATCGAACGCCGGCACCACGGTCGCGAAGGCCTTCGTCCCCGGGTCGGCGACCTTGATCGTCACCAGGGGCACACCTCCAGGTCGGCTACCGAGACTCGTCCACTGCAGTTCGGCCCCCGAGGTCGGCCAGGCCGTGTAGAGCACCAGGTCCGCTGCGGCAGCGGCGACGGGCCGGCCGGCCAGGCCAGGCAGCTCGACCGTGCGCAGCGCCCCAGTCGCCAACTCGAAACGCGCCCAGCTGCGTGGTTGCTGGCCAACCGCGCCGCCGAACCAGACCACCGCGCCATCGGGCGAGACCACGGCCAGGCTGCCGAGCCCCAGCCGCGTGGCGATGCCGCGGCCAACTTCCCCCAGGACGACCACCGGCAACCGCGGCCAGCTCCGCGCCTCGGCCCCGAGCTGCGTGAGTCCATCGAGGTCCGCCGGCAGCTCTTCGCGCGGCAGCAACGCCACCGCGACGAAACGCCGGCCATCGGGCAGCCAAGCAACCGGCAGGTCGAGGGCTCGCAGCCCCACGTCGCGCGCACTCTGGCTTTGGAGATCCCAGACCTCCAGATCGCCTTCGTGCAACAGCGCGCCCGGCAGCTGCACGGGCGCCACATCGCGCAGGGACAACACCTGACCACCGCGAGCAGACAGAGCCAGATGCTCCCCCGTGGCCACCCGCCCCGTGGGGCCAGCGCCCCGGCGCAAGCTGCCGGGCCGCTGGAACACCACCCGTTCGTCGCGGCCATCGATGCGCAGGGACAGGAGGCAGTGCCGCTGCTGTGCTGCGTCGGCGGTGAAGAAGTGGTCGTCGAGACAGACGATGCGTCCCTCGAGGTCGGGACCACCCACCGCTTGCACCGTGGCGAACGTCGGCACTCCGTCGGGGGCCGCCGGTCGCAGCACCGTCGCCACGCCGGCCGGCAGGGTGAGCAGGCGCAGGCCGCCGCGGGGTTCGGTCCAAACCAAGTGCCCTTGCACGCGGTCGAGCAGTCGCGGCGCTTCGGGCCCAGGCACCACGGGAATCGCCGGACGGCACGCAGCGGCGGCCAGCAAAGCGCCCAACAGCAGTGCGCTGGTCGTGCGGCTGCGCCGATGCGGTTGGCATGGCGCAGATTGCCTTCGTTGCAGGCGCTGCATCACGGGCAGGCCAACACTCGGTGCAATGCCGCGGCAACGCGCCTTCGGTCCGTGCCCACGGTTCGCTGTGGGGCATTGCGGGCGCACCCGCGGCGAGCGAGAATTCGTTGGCACTTCTTTTGCACGGGCGAGTATCGACGGCCGCGCCCTGCGTTTCCAGGGCCGCCGTGCGACCATCGTCGACTTTCCGCCGACGGCCCGTCGTCGGTTCCCTCCATGCGCACCCTACTCCTAGTCGCGGCCAGCACCGCGTCGCTCCCCGCCCAGCAGTTCGTTGCCGAGCTCGACCCCAACCCAGGCGCGTTCTACAACCCATCGCCGAGCCACGCGGTCGCTGGCGACGGCGTCGTCTACTTCGGCGCCAATTCGCTCGACCAGGGGCGCGAACTGTTCGTCACCGACGGCACGGTCACCGGCACGCGCATCTTCGCCGACTTGCGGCCGGGTACGGAAAGTTCGGGCGCGCAGCCGATTGGCGTCGTCGCGGCGGGGGTCGTCGTCCGGGCCGGCTCGACCGTCACCATCACGGACGGCACGCCGGCGGGCACCCGGGTGTTGTGGCACGGCGTCGACTCGACGAACACCTTCCGCTGGTTGGGCGCCATCGGTGGCCGCTTCGTGTGGGCCCATTCCACTCAGCTGCTCAACCAGTGGCTCCTGGTGGGCTCCGACGGCACCCCGGCGGGCACGGTGCAACTCGGCACCGTCACCGGCTTGCTGGATGCACGGCCGCGCTCTGGCCTGCTGTCGATTCTCACCAGCCCCGGTGCCACCCAGATCTTCGCGACGAACGGCCTCACGCTGACGTCGGTGGCGACGTTGCCAGCGGTGCCGCGCTCAGGCTTCGCATCGCTCGGCGCCTACGACCACTTCCTCGTCGACGACCCGATTGCCGGCACGGAGCTGTGGCGCACCGACGGCACGGCATCCGGAACCACCTTCGTGGCCACGCTCGGGACGTCGCAGGGCAGCAGTTCGATCGCGAGTTTGGGTGCGCAGCTGGTCCTCGGTGCCGCCAACCAACTCTGGATCAGCGATGGAACCGGGCCGGGAACATCGCCGCTGCCGGTCGCCGTGAATTTCGTGCGCTCGTTGACGCCGGCAGGCAATGCGCTCGTCTTCACCAGCGGCAGCAGTCTGACCGGAGGGACGCAGCTGTGGCGCACCGATGGCACGGCGCCCGGCACCTTCGTGCTCGCCCCGAGTGCGGCCACCTACTCCGCCTTCGCGGTGGGCGCGACGCGGACCTTCTGCCTGCAGCGGCTGGCGGGATCGCCACGGCTGTTGCGCACCGACGGCACGGTCGCGGGCACCGTGTCGCTGCCGCTGGTCGACAACGGCAACTCCATGTCCCTCGCGATGCTCGGCGACGCAGCAGTTGCCACGGTGTCGGTGGGCACGCCAACGGCCAACACCGGCCTGCATGCATTCCGCACCGATGCGACGACGGCTGGCACGCTGCAGTTGACCAACGCGACGGTACCGGCTGGCATCCTCGCCGCCGGCCGCGGGGCGGCGATCGAGTCGACGTTGTTCTTCGCCGCCGAAACGGCAGCCCATGGCAGCGAACTGTGGCGCACGGACGGCACGCCGGCGGGCACACAGCTGGTGCAAGACCTGGAGCCGGGCCCGAGTGGCCGGCTCGACACCGTACTGGCGTTCGGCGGGGCAGTGTGGTTCGCCAGCGCCAACGCGATTCGACGCCATGACGGCGGGCCGGGAGCGAGCGTGCTGGCGCTGCAACCAGACACCACGGCAGTCGCCCATCAGCTGTTGTTGGCGAAGGGGGCGCACCTGCTGTTCCGCACCGACAGTTTCGCCACCGGCAGGCGGCTGTGGCGCAGCGACGGCACGCCGGCGGGCACCGTGCTGCTCGATGCCGTTGGCATCTGGGATTTGATCCCGGCGGTGGCGCAGTTGGGCGACCGCACGTTCTGGGTGAGGGTCGCGTCCAGTCAGACGCAGCTGCGTCGCAGCGATGGCTCCGCGGGCGGACTGGTCGATTTCGGCTCGTCGACCAGTTGGCTGGGAGAACTCGGCGATCGGGTGTTGTTCGTGCGCCGCACCGGCAGCAACCACCAGCTGTTCGCGGTGACGGCAACCTCACCTGCCGCCCAGTTCGTCGCCAATGTGCCGTTCGACCCGACTGCCGCCCATGCCGCAGGCCCGCTGCTCGTCTGCATCGGCAGCAATGGGGCGACCTTTGCCACCGACGGCATCGCAACGGTGACCTCGTTGCCGCTGCCGCCGGTGCGGCTGCCACACTTTGCAGCCGACGGTTGGGTCTACCTGGCCACCGCGGATGCCGCGACCGGGACTTCGCTGTGGCGCACGGACGGCACGGTGGCCGGGACGAGCTTGGCCATCACCTTTGGTCCTGGCGGGCTTGGCGGCGTGATCGACGCGGTGCCGCTCGGGTCCGGCAATCGTCTGTTCCTCAACGCGAGCGATGGCGTGCACGGCGCCGAGCCGTGGCTCAGCGCCGGCACGCAAGCGACGACGGTGCAGCTCGGCGACCTGGAGCCGAACGGCAGCAGTTCGCCGCAACTGGTTGGCATCGCCGGTGGGCGCGCCTACTTCGTTGCGTTCGACGCGGTGCGCGGGCGCGAGCTGTGGAGCTTCGACCTCGCCGCGACGGCGGTGGCGAACGCACAGCCCTTCGGTGTTGGTTGCGCGGGGACGCTCGGGGTGCCGCAATTGCACGCCGATGGCATTCCTGCCGTGGGCCGCACGGTGACGCTGCGCATCGAGCGCGGCGCGCCGAATGCGCTCGGGCTGTGGTCCGTCGGGTTCGGCCTGCAGCATGTTCCGATCGGCGGCGGCTGCGAAGCCATGGTGAGCACCGTGGTGTTGCCATCCTGGGCTTGGACCGATGCGGCGGGTGCAGCGGCGACGTCCCTGGCACTGCCCCAGGCGCCGGCTCTCGTCGGCCTGCCGGTCGTGGCACAGGGCGCATGCATCGATCCGCTCAGCGCGTCGAACCTCGGTGTGTCGGTGACTGCGGGCGTGCTGCTCGTGGTCGGCGGGTAGGGGCGCCTGCCGGGGCGGCG
>JAEUHP010000188.1 GCA_016795295.1 Planctomycetota bacterium
GGTCGCTCCTGGCTGGCCGGCTCGCCGACGGCCCGCCACTCACTCCGGCTCGCGCGCGGCGATCACCAGTTCCAGCTGGTGGCTCTGTCCGGGCGCCAGCTGCAGGGCGCGTTCGCGCACCGCCGCGGACTCGATGCACACGAAGTGCCGCCAGTCGTCCGCGGCCATTTGCGGCAGGCGTGCAGTCTTCGCCGGCCACGGATTCCACACGATCGCCGAGGGTGCGCCCGCGGTCTCGAGTTCGATGGTGCGCCGCAGCGCGCCAGCTTCGAGCCGTAGCCGCGCCGGTACGCCTTGGAAGATCCGGTCGGTCTCGGCGCGGAATCGCAGCGGGGCGGCTTGGTCCCACGCCGGTTCGGGCGCGGCGGCATGTTCGGTGTGGGGCACTCCCTGCAGACCGTGCACCACCGCCTCGGCCACTTCGCCCACCGCGAAGTAGGTGTGCAGAGCGACTTCGGCCGTCCACGTGGTGGTGTCGGTGTTGGTGATGGTCCATTGCAGCCGCAGCGCCGTGTCGAGGGCCACGTCCAGGCGCATGGCGAAGCGATGCGGCCACAGGGCCAGACTGGCCGCGTCCGCATCGAGGGTGAAGCTCGCCGCAGGTGCGGCGCTGGCGGCGCGCAGCCGCCAGGTCGAAGCCCTGGCGAAGCCGTGGGCTGGCAGCGCGCGGTTCGTCGGGTGGTCGCCGAACCAGGGAAACACCAACGGCACGCCGCCTCGCACCGGCTTCTGCGGTCGGTGTTCGGGGCGACTCGCGGTCCACAGGACGTCGCGGCCCCGGCAGCGGTAGTGCAACACCTGCGCACCGTCCTGGGCGACCAGGGCTTCGTCACCCCGATCGGTGCGCAGCAGGATCGCCTCACGACCGCCGGGGTCGCGGGTGCGGTGCGCCCCGCGGGCGCCACTGCTGCGCACGCAGTCGGGACACAGGCAGGCCGTGCCGCGGGCGGGCGCCGGCACGCGGTCCTGGAGAGCGGCGGGGACGGTCACTGCGCGGCACCAGCAGTCCGTTCCCGACTTCCCGGCGGCGGGATTCGCTGCGGCCACGGCGCAGCCGTTGGCCTGGCCGCAGAGTGGGCATCGGCACGGATCGACGAGGGACATGCTGCAACGGTAGCGCCGAGCCGCGGCGCGGCGAACGGCGCCGGCGCGCCCTTCAGGTCTTCATCTGCTTCAGCTTGGCGATCGCCCCGAGCACGTTCTTGCCGGCCGAGGAGCGCGCGCCCGTCTGGTAGCCGTTGCCACCGCTGCCTGGCTCCGGCGCGGGGCCGGTCGAGGTGGCGGGGGCAGCCGCTGCCGGCGTTGCCGCGGCGGGGCTCGGCGGGGCCGCGGCGGCCGCGGCTCCGGGGGCCGCTGGGGTGGGCGCTGCCGGCGGCGTCGCGGTTGTGCTGGCTGCGGCACCTCCGCGCAGCGCGCCGCCTTTCACGGCGGCCTGGATCTGCGCCACCGAAGTCGCCACACCGGCAACTTCGCGCTGCACTTCGCGCAAGCCGGTCTCCAGGCCGCCGAGGTTGCCGTCGCGGAGCTGCACCAGCCCATCGCACATGCGCGCCGTCGCGCCTTCGATCTGCCGCTGCAGGTTGGCGGCGACTTGGACCACGGCTTCCTGACGCGACAGTTGTTGCAGGGTACCGTTGGCCTGTTCCTGGGCCGTCTCCAGGCGCAGCAGGCTCTTGCGCACTTCGCTGTCCTCCAGCCGCTGCGCCACGGCCTGGACCGCCACTTCGAGGCGACCGAGCTGCTGCTGCAGCGGTTCGAACGAAGGCGTCGCGCTTGGCGTCGCCCGGAACTCGGCGAACGCCGTGCCGAGCTGCTGCAGGCCGCTGGACAGTGCCTCGAGCTCGGATTTCACGGCGCCGACGCCCCGCAGCTGGTTCTCGAGCCGGCCCTGCAGTTGCCGCTGCAACTCGCCGTTGGTGTCGAGGCCGGTCCGCAGGTGGTGCATCGAGCCGGCGACCTCGGTGGTCTGCGCGGCGATCTCCATCAGCGGCTTGCCGTACATCTTGGTCGCCTTGGTCAGGTTGGTGATCTTCTCTTCCTGACGTTGCAGGGCGACCAGGACGTGTTGCAGGTCTTGTTGCTGCGCGTCTTCGGTTTCGCGTGGTGGACTGCGGTCCGCGAACCGCTCCAGGTGCTCGTGCAGGGCGGCGAGGGCCTGGGCGGCGCTCTTGGCCTCGGCCGCACTGTCCAGTTGCAGCTGGTGGAACTGCCGACGCAGCCGACCGACGCCGACCAGGGCGGCGCCGAGGACGAACGTCAGGGTCGGAGACGCACCGAGTCGGTCGGTGATGCGCGGCAGCGGATTCCAGACCGCGGCGGCCATGCTGCCGAGCATCACCAGGCAGCCGGCCACTGTGGTCACGGTCCCGAGGGCGGCACGCGGCCGCCGCTGGGGTCTCGGCGAGCCGGCTGCCGGGCGCGTGGGCGGCTGGGCCGTCGGCACTTCGGCTGCCATGGCGGCCGCGGAGTCCTCCGCCACCGCGGCGGCGGCCTCGGATTCGACTTCGGCAGCCACTTCGGCTTCGGCCACGGCGCAGGCCGCGGTCGCCGTAGGGTCGCCGCCGTCGTCGGGCGTGGCAGCGGGGTGGTGTTGCGCTGGGTCGTCGAGGAAGGTCGGCAGGGCTTCGGCCGCTTTCCGGTGTGCGGGCTTGCTCATGGTCGGGTTCGTCCCGACCAGGAATCGGCCGTCGGCAGGCTCAGGATGAAGCGACATGTTGCAAACTGCGGCACCGTCGTCGAAAACGCACTCCCATCGGATGTCCCGCAAGCTCAAAGGCATCGCAGCAGCACCCGGCGTCGCCATCGCGCCGCTGGTGCACTTCCACGCCTCCTTGGAGCACATCCCGACCGCCAAGGTGGCGGCCGAGCAGGTGCCGCACGAACAGGGCCGGCTCGCCGGGGCGATCGCCGCGGTGGCGCAGAACCTGCAAGCCTTGCAGCGCGAGTTGTCCGGCCAACTCGCCGGTGGGCAGTTGCGCATCTACGACGCGCAATTGTCGATCCTGCACGACCCGACGTTCCGGCGCGACGTCGAGCAGGAGATCGCTGCGCTGGGCGTGAACCTCGAGGTGGCGCTGCAGCGCGTGATCGCGCGCTACGAGGCGGTGTTCGCGGCGATGGAGAACGCCGCCATGCGGGAGCGCGCCGCCGACCTGCGCGACATCGGGCGGCAGCTGATCGGGGCCCTGCTGGCCACCGAACGCACCAAGTACACCGCCAACGGCCAGGACTACCTGTTCGCTGCGGACGAGTTCCTGCCCAGTGATGCCGGCATCCTCGACCGCCAGCACATCCGCGGCATCGTCACGGCCCACGGCGGCAAGTACTCCCACGGCGCGATCCTGGCCCGCTCGCTCGGCATTCCGGCGGTGGTCGGTGTCGACGAAGTGATGCTGGTGTCGAACACCGGCACCGATGCGATCGTCGACGGCGATGCGGGCATCGTGGTGCTCGAGCCCTCACCCGAGGAGCGCGCCCACTACGAACGCCTGGCCCGCGAACAGCGCGGTGTCGAGCGGCGCCTGCGCGAGCAGCGGCTGCAGCCTTCGGTGACCCCGGACGGCACCCTGGTGCGCCTCTACGCCAATGCCGAGGGTGTGCACGATCTCGACGGCATCGACGCACCCGCAACCGCGGGCATCGGCCTGTTCCGCACCGAGTTCGCCTTCATGGAGCGCCGCCAGTTCCCCACCGAAGACGAACAGGTGGCGATGTACAAACGCGCCATGGCCGGGGCCGGCGGCAAGCCGGTGACGTTCCGCACGCTGGACGTCGGCGGCGACAAGCCCCTGGGCTACTTCAAGATGCCCGAGGAGCGCAATCCGGTGCTCGGCTGGCGCGGCATCCGTCTGTGCCTGGACTGGCCGGACATTCTCTACACGCAGATGCGGGCGATCCTGCGCGCCAGCGCCGGTGGCCACGCCCGCATCCTGCTGCCGATGGTGACCAGCCGCAGCGAAGTGGTGCGCTGCCGCGAGGTCCTGCAGCAGCTGGTGGCCGATCTGCGGGAGCAAGGCATCCCGCACGATCCCGAGATCGAACTCGGTGTGATGGTCGAGGTGCCGGTGGTGGTGATGGTGCTCGACGACCTGCTGCCGCTGGTCGACTTCCTGTCGGTCGGGACCAACGATCTGGTGCAGTACCTGTTGGCCGTCGACCGCGACAACCAGCGTGTGGCCAAGATGTACGACCCGTTCCATCCGGGCGTGCTGCGGGTGCTGCGGCAGATCGCCGAACGTGCCACCGCTGCTGGCAAGAGTGTCTCGATCTGCGGTGAGATCGCGGGTGACCACTGGTTCACCCCGTTGTTGGTCGGACTCGGCTACCGGGACCTGTCGATGGCTCCG
Organism: Planctomycetota bacterium; assembly: GCA_016795295.1. Lineage (GTDB taxonomy): Bacteria > Planctomycetota > UBA1135 > UBA1135 > UBA2386 > JAEUHP01. Next base: position 4,347 of record JAEUHP010000188.1, read on the forward strand.
GTGTTCGTGCCGCGCGTCAAGCTGATGCTGCGCAGCTTCACCCTTGCGGAGTGCCAGGACCTGGCCGCGCGGGCCTTGGCCATGCAGTCGACGGCCGCGGTGCGGCGCTTGGTCCAGGACGAGATCCAGGTGCGCTGGACCCGCTACCTGGGCACTGCCAACGAGGAACAGGCATCGTGACGCGGCGCGCCTTGCGCCGCGGCAACTGGTCTCTGCAGGAGTTGGAACGCCTGCGGCAGTTGCTGCCTCGGTCGGGAGTGGTGGCAACGGCTCGCCTGCTACGCCGCTCGGCGGTGTCGGTGGAACGCAAAGCCCTCGATCTCCTGCGCCAGCCGCTGCGGCGTGGACCGTGGCAGGAGGCCGACGACGAACGGTTGCGAGCGTCCTGGGGCGTCGTCGAGGCGCGGTTGTTGGGCCCAATGCTGGGCCGCACCCCAGCCGAAGTGACGAGTCGGGCCGGCGAGCTGCGCCGCCGCCTGCGTTCTGGCCCCTGGAGCCCGGCCGAGGAGCTGCGGCTCAAAGAATGGTACGGCTCCCGTCACGACGTCGACCTCGAGGTGGCTTTGTTGCGACCGCGGTCCGAGATCGCCGCCGCGGCGGTCCGCTTGTGTCTGGCCAAGGACAAGCGCCTGAAGGGCGCGGGGGTGGGAACTGGAACCGCGCAGGTGCGGCGGCGCATGCCGCGCTGGACCAGCGCGGAAGAAGCGCGGCTGCGCGTGATCTATCCGGATCTCGACAATCTGGCGGTGGCCAAGGAGCTGGCCCGCACCGTGACGAGCGTGGCCAACAAGGCGCACCAGCTCGGTCTGGCCAAGTCACCCGCGCTGCTCGCGAGCATCGGGCGCCAGAACGTCGGCGTCCGGTACGGCTCGCAGCGGGCGCGGCTCTCGGCCGTCGAGCCAGCGCTGCCGCCGGGCGTGGCGGACGATGCCCTGGTCGTGGGGCCGGCGCGGGTGGGGCATGCTGGTGCCGCCGGCTCGTTGGCTGCCGGTGCTGCCGATGCGACCGAGGGCTGAGCCGCCCGGCCCAGGTGCGCACGAGTTCGGCAGGCCAGCGGTGGCCCCGCCCGGTCTTCCGTCCGGTCCGGCCGCTTCGGCAATTGCGCTAAACTCGCGCGGGGAGTTCGGACGATGGCTGGCGAGCGCGCCGCCACTGCCTGGCGTCGCCACACGAGGAACGCCATGGAAATCGTCGGCAAGAAAAGCCAGGGTCTGTCGGTCACCGCGCTGAAGGACGACAAGACGGTCATCATCGCCTTCAACGACCGCAGCCTGAACTTCTACGTCACGGACTCGCTGAAGGAATCGCTGAAGGAGACGATCAACGCGAAGATCGAGGACGGTTACCAGCATTTCGTGCTGAACCTCGACAACGTCAAGATCATCGACTCGTGCGGTGTCGGCCTCGTGATCGTCGCCAACAACGTCACGACCAGTCGCAACGCCAAGCTCTACCTGAGCAACATCAAGCCGTTCATCGTCAAGATCTTCGAGATCATGCGCATCAGCAAGCACCTCGCCATCTACGACCGCGAGGACGATGCGTTGGCGGCGATCAAGGCGGCCAAGTAGCAGCTGCTACGGCGGGCGCTCGACGCCTGGCGAGTGGCGCCGCGGCGAACGATGGGCCGGGCCGGAGGCACAGCCATGGCACCTCGACCGGTGACGATCGTGGCCGCAGGCGAGGCCAACGCTGGCGCTTTGGCGGCGGCGGTGGCCGCCTGCGGGCGAGCCACGCGCAGCTGCGCTCCCGAGGGAGCCGCGGCGGCGCTGCGCGCCAGTCCGACCGATCTGCTGCTGGTCGACGCGGCGCTGGCGGACGCCACGTTGCGGCCGATCCTCGCGGCGGCAGCTGCGGCTGGCGCGGTGACGCTGCTGGGCATTCCGGCGGGCCCAGCGCCAGCCACGGCGTGGCGCCGGGCACTCGCTCTGGACTGTGCCGGAGTACTGCCCGCCGAGGATCGAGTCGATGCGATCGCAGCCCTCGAGCTCGCCCAGGGGCGCTGGCGGCAGAATGCGCGGTTGCGCGAGGAAGCCGCGCGGTTGCACCAGCAGAACGCTGAGCTGCGCCGTCGCATCGCCCTGGACGCCGAGCGCCATCAGGAGACCCAGGAGACCTTCTTTCTCGACCTGTCGCGGATGATGACCATCGTCACCAACATCATGGACGGCATCGTCTTCGTCGACCGGGCCGGCAGTGTGACGCTGCTGAACCCGGCGGCGGAAGACCTGCTCGGGGTTCGCTCGTTCGTGGCCATCGGCAAGCAGCTGCGGCACCTGCAAGGTCGTCAGGAATTGCTCGAGGCGTTGGTGGCCGACCACGAACGCGGCGAGGGTCAGCGCGAAGCCGTGCGCACCGTCGAAGTGCATCACAGCGAGCAGGACCTGCTCTACATCGAATGCCGCACCAATCGGGTGTTGGACTACCGGGGGCAGCCTGCGGGCACCCTGTCGGTGCTGCGGGACGTGACTGCCGAGTTCAAGGCCGACCAACTGAAGAATCAGTATCTGTCGATCGTGGCGCACGAACTGCGCACGCCGCTCACCGGCATCAAGACCTTCGCCACGATGCTGGCCAAGGGGCGTCTCGGCAGCCTCGACGAGCGGCAGCAGAAGGCCGTGGAATCGATGCGTGAGCAGTCCCAGCGCCTGGAGCACCAGATCGACAAACTGATCAATCTCGGGCAGATCGAAGCCGCCGACTACGGCCAGGATCGCGAACCGGTTCGGGTCGCCGAACTGCTGGCCGGACTGTTGGCGCCGTTCGAGCAGCCAGCGCGCGATCGGCGGATCCGATTGGCGATCGCCGACGAGAGTGCCGGCGAGGTCTTGTTCGCCGACCGTGCGGACTTGCGGCGCGCCTGCCAAGCGCTGGTCGAGAACGCCGTGAAATTCGCTCGCGACGGGGGGGCCGTGACCGTGCGTGTGTACCGCGACGCCACGGGTGCGCTCAGGATCTCGGTGCGCGACGACGGCATCGGCATCGACCCGCGTTACCACCGACGCATCTTCGAGAAATTCTTCCAGGTCGAGGATCCCCTCACGCGCCACCACGGTGGGGCGGGACTCGGCCTGTTCGTCGCCAAAGGCATCGTCGAAGCCCACGGCAGTCGCATCGAAGTCTCCAGTCGGCTGGGCGAAGGTGCCGATTTCACCTTCGCCTTGCCGGAACTCCAGCCAGGAGCCGTCGCGGCGTCGACCGGCATCCCAGCCACCAGCCAGTGAGCCAGCCATGGAACGAACCGTCCTGATCATCGAAGACGAGAAGTTGATCATCGTCTCCACCCAGATGGTGTTGGAGGCGGCCGGCTTCCGCGTCGAATCGGCCATGAATGGCGAGGACGGGCTGCAGCGGGCCCGTCAGCAGGCTCCAGACCTGATCCTGCTCGACATCATGATGCCCGGCATCGACGGCTGGGAGACGCTCACCCGCCTCAAGCGCGATCCTGCCACGTCCGGCATCCCCGTGGTGATCTTCACCGCCCGCGAGCACTCTCGAGGCCACCAGAAGAGCCAGGCCATGGGCGCCGCCGACTACTTCCGCAAGCCGTTCGAGCCGGACGAGCTCATCGAGTTGGTCGAGAAGCACATCGGGCAGCGGACCTGAGGGGCGACCGGTCGTGGACGATGCGGCGCACGCCGAAGCGGTGGTGGCGCTCTGGGCTCTGCTCGGCGCGGCTGCTGCGACGCCGCCGTGCGACCCCGCAGCGGCGTTGCACGGCGCCACTGCGCCCGGAGCCGCCGCCGTGGTGGCCCAGCGGGCGATTGCCCGAGCCCGGGGTGAGGACGGGTATCTGCTGCTGGTGGAGCGCGAGGGCAGTCTGCTGGTGAATGGCCGACGGCTCCTGCCGACACTCGCCGGTTACGCTGCCGCCCAAGGTGTGGCCGAAGTGCTGCGCGCCGGCGGCGTCGCCGAGGTCCTGTTCGACGCCACGGTCGATGCCCAGGCGCTGTGGGAATGGGCATGCAGCGCGCGGGCTGGACTGCCTGGGGCGGAGCCAGCTCCTGGGGTGCACCAGAGTCGTGCGGGCGAAGGCCCTGCGGCATTGGCCGCGCCTTCGCGTCACCGACTCGACGCACCATCGAACCTGTCCGCAGTGTTCCTGATGCATCGGCTGCACCGCACCCTGCCGGTCGGTCTGGGGGTGGCTCCGGTGGTGGCCAAAGCCGCCCTGGCGCTGGTCGTCGAGCGGTTGCTCGCCGAGCCCCTGGGCCTCGAGTGGTTGCAGCGGCTGGATGCGGTGCCTCGGCGCCTGGACCAGAACCTGCAGGTGGCGGTGGTGACCGTGCTGGTGCTGCGCAGCATGGGCTGGCCGGCCGCTCGGTTGGCCGACGCCGGCGTCGCGGCATTGCTGCACGATTGTGATCCGCCGTCGCGCAACGGTGCCATGCAGGTGGCTGGCTGGGCCGAGCTGCTCGCCGCCGGGGACGGAGACCACTGGCTGCTGTGGGCGATCGTGGCGCGAGCCTGGCGAGAGGCGCGGGTGGGGCGGGGTGGCGCATGGCCGTTCGGCGCCGACGTGCTCGCCGTGGTCGTGCACTTTGCCGCTGCTCTGGCGGCTGGCCCGGTCGACGGCGACGGTTGGGCTGCAGCGGCTGCCGAGTGTGGTCTCGACGCCGGGTTCGCCCGGGTTGCGGCGTCGGCGTTGGCTGGACGCTGAGCCAAGACGAGTGCTGGTGGCTGTCGTCACGCCGCCGCCGGGCTCACTCGTGGCGCAGGGCCTCGACGGGATCCATGTTCGCGGCACGCCAAGCCGGGTAGATGCCGAACACCACCCCGACCGCGGCGGAGATGCCGAAAGCCAGCAGCACGTGGGGCCACTGCACGATGGTCAGTTGCTGGAACCAAAGGGTGATCAACCTCGGCACGATCAGGCCGAGGCCCACGCCGACGAGGCCGCCGAGCGCGGACAGCACGCCGGCTTCGACCAGGAACTGCTGCACGATGTGGTGCTTCTTCGCACCCAGTGCGCGGCGGATGCCGATCTCGCGGGTGCGTTCGGTGACGGTGGCCAGCATCACGTTCATGATGCCGATGCCGCCGACCAGCAGCGAGATCGACGCGATCACCGCCAGCACGATGTTGAACATGCGCTTGCTGGCCTCTTCCTGCTTCAGCAGTTCGAGCGGCACGGTGATCTCGACGTCGCTCTGGGCCTTGTGCGCTTCGCCGACCAGGTCGCGGATGATGCGCGCCGCGGTCTGCACGTCCTCGGAGCCAGGGACCTTGACCTTGACCTCGTTCAGCTCGATGCGCTCGCGCTTGAACGAGCCACCCGACGAGGTCGACACTTCCTCGCCGAAGCGGCGGCGCGAGGTCGACATCGGGATGAACATGCACTCGTCGTAGGTGGTGCCGGCCGGACCCGCGGCGCGGCCCTGGTAGTCGAGCACCCCGACCACGCGGTAGCGGTCGTCGGTGCCGGTCAGCACCGTCTGGTCCATCGGATTCTCCAGCGGGAACAACGTCTGCGCGATGCTGGCGCCGAGCACGCACACGTTGCTGAGGCGCAGTTCGTCGGTCTCGCTGAGCCAACGGCCTTCGCGCGCCTTCATGTTGGCGACCTCGAGGAAGCCGGGCTCGGTGCCGACCACGATGGTGGTCTTGAAGTACTCGCCGCGCATCAGCGGGCGCTGCACTTCGCGGATGCGCACCACCTTGGCCGCGGGCAGCGCGGCCTGGATCAGTTCGGCTTCCAGGTACAGCAGGCCGTAGGCGACCGCGGTCATGGCGCTCTGCGAACTGCTCTGCGCCGTGTCCGGTGGTTTCACGCTGCGCACCAGGATGTTGGTGACGCCCATGTCGCGAAACCGGTCCAGCGCTTCCTTGCTGGCGCCCTCGCCGACCGCCAGCATCGCGATCACCGAGGCCACGCCGAACAGGATGCCGGCGGTGGTCAGCGAGCTGCGGAGCTTGTGCAGCATCAGGCTCTTCAGCCCGAGCTGCACCATGCGCATGGTGTCGCGGATCACGGGTGGTCTCCTGCCGCCGCGGCGTCGCGGCCGGCCGTGAGCCGGTTGTCGATCAGCTTCTCGACCTTGCCGTCCTTGAGCCAGAGCGTGTGGTCGGCCCGTTCGGCGACCTTGGGGTTGTGGGTGACGATCACGATGGTGACGCCGTCCGGGCGCAGCGAATCGAACAGGTCGAGGATCTCGCGTTCGGTGTTGCTGTCGAGGTTGCCGGTGGCTTCGTCGGCGAGCAAGAACAACGGATCGTTCATCAGAGCGCGGGCGATCGCCACGCGCTGCTGCTGGCCGCCGGAGAGTTCGAGCGGGCGGTGTTCGAGGCGGCCACCGAGGCCGACGCGGCTGGCCAAGTACTCGGCCTTCTCGCGCGACGCGGGGCCGACGCGACCCTGATAGAACAGCGGCACTTCGAGGTTCTCGAGCACCGTGAGCTGCGGGATCAGGTTGAACGACTGGAAGATGAAGCCGATCTCGCGGCCGCGCACGTCGGACAGGTCGTCGTCGTCGAGGCGGCTCACGTCGCGGCCGCCGACCCGGTACTCGCCCGAGGTCGGGCGATCCAGGCAGCCGAGCAGGTTGAGCATGGTGCTCTTCCCGGAACCCGAACGGCCCATGATCGCCAAGTAGTCGCCCTTGCGCACCTGCACCGACACGCCGTTCAGGGCGCGCACCACGTTGTCGCCCATCTTGTAATGGCGGTGCACGTCGACGAACTCGGCGATCACCGGGCGCGGATCGTTGCCCTCTGCTGGGGAGGCTTGGCCCATGGTTCTGCGTCCTGGATGCCTCAGTTGCCGCCGCTCTGGCCGTTGCCACCACCGCCCGGACCACCGCCACCTGGACCGCGCCCTTGGTTGCGCCCGCCCATCATGCTGCGCATCATCGTGCGGATGCCGTCGGCGTGTTGTTGTGCCGTCGGCAGATCGTTGGCATCGAGTGCCTTCTTCAGGGAATCGATCGCGGCCTCGTAGTTCTTCAGCGTCTCCTCGCTGGCTCCGGGCATGTTGCGCAGGCGGTCCAAACCGCTTTGCATGCGCGGCAGCGATTCCTCCTTGTAGGTCGTCAGTTCTTCCGGCGTCATGTCGGCGAACTTCTTCTGTTGCATGCCGCCGGGGCGATTGCCGGGCGGCCCGCCCGGGCCGGTGCCGTCGCCGCCCGGCCCGCGGTTGCCCGTTCCCGACCCGCCGGCAGAACCGTCGCGACGGCCGGCCGGCCGCTCGCCAGCGGCTGGTTCGGTCGCGCCGGTCTGGACGCCGGCGCCGGGCGCGCCGGGAGCCGTGCTCGGCACGCTCGACGGCAGCACCGGCTGGTCGAACTTCGGATCGGGCACACCTCCGGGCGGGGTGCGGTACACGACCTCGCCCTCGGCCACGCCCTCGAGCACCTCGACCTTCTCTTGGTTGTGCGCGCCGACCTTGACCGGCACGGCCTGTGGCCCCTGGGCCGTCTGCTTCCACACGTAGTTGACCGAACGGTCGCGGCGCACCGCCTGCTGCGGCACCGTCAGCGTGCCCTTGACCGTGCCGATGGTGATGGTCGCTGCAGCGGCCATGCGCGAACGCAGGCGGCTGTCCTGGTTCTCGCCGTCGATGTCGATGATGGTGGTGTAGACCTTCTTGTCGTTGCCCATCCACGAACTCGAGGAGTCGGCGACCGGCGCCACGCGCGTGACCCGACCGGTCAGGATCTCGTTGGGGAACGCTTCGACGCCGATGTGGGCCGGTTGGCCGCGCAGCACCTTGTCGACCTGTGCCTCCTGCACCTTGACCACGCAGCGCATCTTGGTGTTGTCCGGCAGCACGATCAGTTCTTGCCGCTCGCGCACCTGCATGCCCTCGCGGATCGCCTCGCCGCCGCGGCGGTCGCGATCGACGCGCGCGTAGACGACGAGGCCGGGGGTCGGTGCGTAGATCACCGCGTTCTTGATCTGTTTGCTCAGGTTGGTCAGACGCTCGGTGGCGACCTTCAGCTCCTTTTCCTTCGCGTCGATGTCGAAGGTCGACTTCTTGCGTTCGGCGTCGTTGCTGGCCTCGACGCGCTCGAGTTCGAGCTTGGCGTTGGCATAGTCCTGCGTCAGCTGGATGCGCTCCTTCTGCAGGCTGTAGTTGATCAGCAGATCGAGGTCGTTCCAGGCCAGCGTCACCCGGCTGAGCTGGCTCTGGTAGGCGAGGTCGTCCCGGTCCAGTTCGTTGCGCGAGAGGAACTCCTTCTTGGCCAGCTTCCGACTGTAGGACAGGTATTCGCCCTTGTTCTTCAGGTCCGCCATCGCGAGGCGGATCTGGTCGGTCTGCTGCAGGATCTTGTTGGCCATGTCGCCCATGTCCCGCGACAGCGGGTCGGGATCGCCTGGAGTGGTCAGCAGCTCGATGGCTCGGTCGACCAGGGCCGCATGCTTGCGCGGGTCCACCTTGGTGACCAACCGTGGCGCCGTCTCGTCGTCGCCACCGGCAGGATCGGCTTTCGGCTCCTCCGAGACCAATTCGCGCAGCCTCTGCACCATGTCGCCGTTCTTGCCTTCCGTGCCGCCGCCGCCGCGCGCACCGAGCAGTTTCTCCAGGTCCATCTCGGTGATGCGCAGGCGCGAAGCCGCCGTGTTGCGCTTGGTGGTGAGTTCCTTCTCCAGGATCTCGAGCTGGGTACGGGCCTGCTCCCACGCGCTCTTCGCCTTCTCGACCGAGATCTCCTGGTTGGCGCGCTTCTCGACCAGGTCGCTGACGTCGAGCTCGACCAGCTTCTCGCCCTCCTTGACCGTGGAGCCCTCGGGCACCAAGTAGATGATGGTCGGTTGGCCTTCGACTTCCGAGCGCACGATCGTCTCGCGAACCGCTTGCAGTTCGCCGTTCTCCTTGACCGTGATCGGCAGGTCTTCGCGGGCCACGCGGTAGAGGTTCGGATCCGCGGCCTTGGGTTGGTCCTGCTGGCTGCAAGCCCCGTGGAACAGCAGAGGCAAGCCCAGGAACAGGAGGAGGGTGGCGCGAGGCATGGGGCTACTGGGGAGCAAGGGGAGGCGGCTCATTCGACGGTTCCTTCGGCAGTTCACTCGACAGTTCACTCGGCAGTTCACTCGGCAGTTCACTCTGCAGTGGCGGGTTGCGGGATCGGCAGGGCGAGGTCGACCTGCAGGCCGGCGGGATCGATCTGCACTGCTTGCATCTCGTTGAGCAGCGTGAAGCGGGCCACCGAGTAGGCGACGATCTGCGAGTTCAGCGACAATTGGGACGACAGGAAGTCCTCCAGCGCTTGCAGCTTCTCCAGGATCTGGATGCGGCCGGCGTCATAGAGGTCGGTGGTGGCCTCGACCCGCTGCTTGGCGAGCGCCAGTGCGGTCGTCTGGATGTGGAAGTTCTCGGTCGCCACCTGGATGTTGCGCATGGCGGCGCGAACGTTGGCCGTGATCTGGTCGCCGGCCTGTTCGCGGGCCCGGATGGCCACGTCGAAGTTGATCAGGGCGCTGCGGTAGGCATTGCGTTCGGCGATCCGGTCCAGGGCCAGATTCAAGTCGAAGCCGGCGGACCAGTTGATCCGCGACCAGTCGAGGTCGATGCCTTTGCCCGACTCGGCCGGCACGCTGATCGCCGTGGTGAAGTCGATCAGGCTGCGCAGGGCGTCGGCGGCCACGTAGATGCGTCGGCCGCTGTCCTCGACCTCGTCGATCGCCGTGTGGTAGTCGTACCGACGCTGCAGAGCGAGCGCCACCGCTTGGTCTTCGGTGAGCGGCACCGCGGCGACGCCGTTCTGTTTGAGGCGATCGAGTTCCTTGGGGTCCACCTCGATGCGCGAATCCGTAGGCAGGCCGAGTCGGAGCTTGAAGCGGTCCAAGGCGGTCTGCAGGCGATTGCGGGTGTTCACCAACGTCACCCCGGCGCCGTACTCGGCTTGCTTGGCGCGGCCGAAGTCGACGATGGTGCGGCGTCCAGCCTTGAAGAACTCCTCGACCTGTTCGCGCGACTTGAGGACGTTGGTGTAGTTGGCCTCGATGTTGGCCAAGTCGTTGACGATGCCGCACAGGTTCCAGTAGTCGCTGGCGATGCCGATCGCGAGGTCGAAGCGGAAGCGCTCGAAACTGCGCACCGCGTACAGCACGTTGCGTTCGGCCTGGGTCAACGGCTCGCGCACGATGCGCATGCCCGAGCCGGCGAGCAGCGGCTGGGTCAGGCTGAGGTTCAGGATCGAGTTGCCGTCGAACCGGCCGTTCTGCACCACCGAGCGCAGGAAGGTCTGGGCGAAGCTGCCGACGATGCGCGTGCCGAACGGCGTGCGGTAGTTCACCGAGCCGGTGTCGCCCAGGCTGGCGTTCGCGGTGTCGTCGCCGGTGCCGCTGATGCGTTCGCTGCCGGTGTTGCCGAAGCGCACGGCGAAGTCCCACTGGTTGCGGGTCAGGGTCAGGGCCGCGGCGTAGAGCACTTCCTTCTGGCGCTGGAACTCACGGCTGTTCTCGGCGGCCACGTCGAACGCTTCGGTCAGGGTCAGGCGAACCGGCGTGCCGTCGGGGTTCAGGCCGTGGTTGGCCAGCAGGCGGGCGCGCAGCGAGTCGACCCGTCGGGGCAGCGGCCAAGCCACCGGATTGCCGGTGATCGCGGCGTTGGTGCGTTCGAGGATGTCGTAGACCTGGCGATCGGCGGACTCGCGCGCCGTGGAAGGGGTCCAACAGGCGGTGAGCAAGCCCACGAGGGCGAAACGGGACAGGCGGAGTTTCGGGTCGGGCACGCGAGGTTGGGGCGGACGGATGGAACGATCGACTAGTAGACGGTCGGCCGGGTTTTTTCTCCCCCAGGAGCGCGCTGTTACTACCATAGGACGCGTGGCGGTTCCTGATTTCCGCGCCGAACGGCAGCGGGGGGGCATGGTCTCCATCTTGATCACGGCGGGTCCGACCCGCGAACACCTCGACGACGTGCGCTTCCTGAGCAACGCCAGCTCGGGACGGATGGGGTGCGCCCTGGCTGCGGCCGCACGCGACGCTGGGCACCAGGTCACCTTGGTGCTCGGGCCGGTCGAGTTGGAGCCGCCCTCCGGTGTCACCGTGGTTTCGGTGGTGTCGGCGCTCGAGATGCAGGCCGCCGCGGAGCGGGCGTTCGCCGGGGCCGACGTGCTGATCGCTGCCGCAGCCGTGGCCGACTGGCGGCCCGCGGCGCGCGCCGCTGGCAAGCCGGCGAAGGCCGCTGGCCGGCTCGTGCTCGAGCTGGTGCCGAATCCCGACATCGTGGCCGGCTTGGCGGCGGTGCGCGGGGCGCGCACAGTTGTCGGTTTCGCGCTCGAGTCCACCGCCGCCGGCATGCCGGCGGCGCTGGCCCGCGGCCGGCGCAAGCTGGTCGACAAGCAACTCGACCTGGTGGTGGTGAATCTGCACGACGCGATCGGCAGCGCCGAGAGCGAAGTGGTGTTGTGCCATGCCGACGGCCGCGACGAAGCGCTGCCGCGGCAGGACAAGGCAGCCATCGCTGCGCGCATCCTGGCGGCAGCAGTGGCCCACTGGACGCGGAGGCAAGCATCGTGAGCAAGTCCGAATCCCCGAACGAAGCCGAGCGGCCGAGCCGGTCGCGCCGCAGCGCGGCGGCCGCCGATGCGCCGTCCGCACCGGCGGGTCCCGCCCTGGTCATGTCGCCGCGCACCCGCGAAGTGGTGGCACTCGGCCTGGCCGCCGCATCCCTGTTCGCCCTCCTGAGCCTGTGGACGTTCCGCCTGCGCGATCCGAACGGGCCGATCCCGTCGGGCCAGGGCGAGAACCTGGGCGGGGCCGTCGGCTACTACCTGGCCAACGGCTGCGTCTGCGCGCTCGGCCATGCGGCGGCGGTGCCGTTCTTGCTGCTGCTGGTGGGGGCGTTCGCGTTGTTCCTCGGCCGCCAGCCCGAGCGGTTTTCGGTGAAAGCGCTCGGTGCCGTGGTGTTCGCCGCGATGCTGGCGATCCTGTTCGCCGGCCGCGATGGGGCCGCCGGAGTGACGGCTGGCACGCCGTACGGGGCCGGCGGGCGTTTCGGGGCGGTGTTGTCTCCCCACCTCGAAGACGCCATTGGTGGGACCGGCCGGCTGTTGCTGGTCGGGTTCGGTTCCCTGGTCGCGTTGTTGCTGGCGACCGGATGGATGTTCTCGGAGCTGCTCCTGCGGATCGTGGCGTCCTGCGAGCGCCTGTGGCGGCGCTGGCGGGCTGGCGCCCTGGAGCCGGCCGTGGCCGGGGGCGCTGCCACCGGCGCCGAGGCGACGGCGCCGCGCGGGGAGCGGCGTCGGGGCCGGCGCGGGGGTTCGCCGGCACCGTTGGACAGCGACGGGGAACTTGCCGGTGCCGACGAGCTGGCGGCAGCAGCTGCGGCCGCCAAGATTTCCGGCGCGACGGCGCCTGGGGTTGACGGCCCTGTGGTTGACGGCACTGCCGAGGCTGGCGCTGGCTCCGGGAGTTTGGGCGCGGGGAGCCCTGGCGAGCTGGGGGCGCGCCGCAGCCGCCGGCGCAGCGGTGCGGCGGCCGATGCGCGCGCTGCCGAAGCGGCCGAGGCCGATGACGACGCGCTGGAGGCGGGTGCCGAGCCGCCGCCGGCCGGTCGGGCAGGGGCGGCGCGCGCCAAGGCGGCGGCCAAGTTGGAGGAGCCGGTGGACGCCGATGCGGCGCCAGCCCCTCTGGCCAAGCCGGCAGCCGCGGCCGCGTCCGCGGCTGCGCCGGTGCCCGTGGTGCCGGTTCCGGCCCCGGCGGTGGTGTTGCCCCAGCGGCCGAAGCCGAAGCCCAAACCGAAGCCCAAGAAGCCTGGGCAGAGCAACCTGCCGTTCGAAGAGGCCTATCCGTTCCCGCCGATCGAGCTGTTCCAGGAGGCGACCGTCAGCGACCAGGGCGCGGCGCGCGAAGTGCTGATCCGGGGTGGCGAGGCGATCGTGCAAAAGCTCGCCAACTTCGGCATCCAGTCGTCGATCGTCGACGCTTCGGTCGGACCTGCAGTCACCCAGTACGAACTGCGGGTCGCCGACAGCGTGCGGGTCAACAAGGTGGTCGGATTCGAGTCCGACCTCGCGGCGGCGCTCAAAGCCGTGTCGGTGCGCGTGGTGGCGCCGATCCCGGGCAAGGACACCATCGGCATCGAGGTGCCGAATTCGGCGCGTGAGAAGGTGTTCATGCGCGACCTGCTGGAGCAGTTCGGCCGCGCCGAAGACTTGGCGATCCCCCTGTTCCTGGGCAAGGACGTCGCCGGCCAACCGATCGTCGAGGATCTGGCGCGCATGCCGCACCTCCTGATCGCCGGCACCACCGGCTCGGGCAAGTCGGTGTGCATCAACACCATCCTGCTGTCGGTGCTGATGACGCGCACCCCGCAGCAGGTGAAGCTGATCCTGGTCGACCCGAAGATGGTCGAACTGCAGGCCTACAAGCAGGTGCCGCACCTCTGCTGCGACGTCGTCACCAACATGAAGAAGGCGCCGGGCGTCCTGCAGTGGGCGGTCGACGAGATGGAGAACCGCTACGCGTTGCTGTCGGCGGCCGGCGTCAACCACATCCGCAACTACAACCGGCTCGGCCAGCAGGAGCTGCAGAAGCGCCTGCAGCGCGAGGTCGATCCCGAGCGCGTGCAGCTGCCGTACATCGTGGTGGTGATCGACGAGTTCGCCGACTTGATGAACGTCGCGGCGAACGAGGTCGAGGAGATGATCCAGCGCCTCGCCCAGAAATCGCGCGCCGTCGGCATGCACGTGATCCTGGCCACGCAGCGGCCGAGCAGCGAAGTGATCACCGGCATCATCAAGGCCAACCTGCCTTGCCAGATCGCCTTCAAGGTCAACCGCAAGATCGATTCGCGGGTGATCCTGGACGCCAACGGTGCCGAGAAGCTGCTCGGCTACGGCGACATGCTCTACATGCCTCCGGGCGGTGCGGCGCTGTTGCGCGCACAAGGCACTTTCGTCGCCGACGACGAATTGCAGGCGGTGGTTCGGTTCTTGGCGGAGCAGGGGCAGCAGCCGACCTTCAATCCGGAACTGGTGCAGACCCAGAGCAGTTCGCGGCCCGGCGCCGCGGAGCGCGACGACCTGTATCGCCAGGCGGTGGAGATCGTGCTCGGCCAGCAGCGGGGTTCGGCGACGCTGCTGCAGCGGGCTCTGGCGGTCGGCTACACCCGTGCCACGCGGCTCCTGGAGCTGATGGAGGCGGACGGCTTGGTCGGTGCCTTCGTGGGCTCCAAGTCGCGTGACGTGCTGCTCACGCTCGACGAGTGGAAGGTGCGCGAGGAGCAGATGGCGGTCGAGCTCGAGAACGCGGCTGCCGACGCCGAAGCGGCGGCTGGTGCCGATGGCGATGACGATGGCGATGGCGATGCCGAAGCGGCCGCGCGCGCTGGGTCTGCCGAGGCGGTCGACGGCGAGGCGGATCCCGCCGCGCCGGCAGCCATGGTGGCGGGGGCCGATGCGGCGGACGCCGCGGGCCGGGACGGTGGCGAGGCGGAGTCTGCCGACCAGGATCGTGCAGAACGAGAGGGTTGAGGCGCAGCCCCGCGGCTCGCGCTTGTGACCACCCCGCTCTGTGGCTAGAGTCCAGGATCTCGATCCGATGGGACCGGAGCTGCTCAGCCCGTGCCATCGGCTCGGTGTGACGCCCGTGACCAACCACGCCCTTCGCGATCTTCCTGTTCGCCCTCTCCGGCCCGCTCCCGAATGGCCGTGGGCGCTCGTGCCCGTCAGCCTTGCGGTCTTCGGCGGCTCGGCGCTGGTCTACTTCCATCTCTACCAGGACGAGATCACCCCGACCTCTGCTGCGCAGGTGCTGGTGGCGGGGTGCTACCGCACCTTCGGTTTCGCGGCGACGTTCCTGTTCTTGCTGTTGTTGTTCGCATGGGGCTCGGTCTGGGTGTTCACGGGTCGCATCGAGCGGCCGTTGCAGCGGTTGGCTCGGGCCAGCCTCGTGCTGCTGACGGTCGGGGTGGTGATGAACCTCGGCAACGAGGCGGCGCCAGCCGCACCGCACCAGGGTGATCTCGGCGCGTGGTTGGCCGGGCGGTTGGTGGGGGCGATCGGCTACTACGCGAGCGTGGTGCTGGTCTGGCCGGCGGCTCTGGGTTCGATGCTGTTGGCCACGGACTACTTCTTCTTCGACTACCTGGACGGTTTGCGTCGGACTCGCGGTGCGCAGCCCGAGGCGGCCGGCGCGCAAGACGCGGCTGCGCCGCGGCCGAGTGCGGCTGCGGCGGCCGACCGTGGGGTCGAGGCCGAGGCCGCCGAACACCTGAAGTCCCTGGCGATGGTGCGCGACGTGCGGCCCGCGGATTGGGGGGCTGAGCCGCGGCCTGGCGGAGGCGCTTCGGCCAGCGATGGGGAGGCCAGTGCGGTTGACGTGCAGCCGGCAGAGGACCCCGTCGATCCCCCGACCTACCGGCCATGGCGGCGTTCCTATCGCGAGCGGCGGCAGGCCGCCGAAGCGGCCGCGGACGGGCAGCCTGCCGAAGCGATGGCCGAGTCTTGGTTGCCGGTGGCTCCTGAGACCGAGGAAATCAGCCTGCCCGAGGCAGAGATTCCCGACGCGGAGATTCCACAGGCGAGGCACCTGGACGCGGAGGCGCCAAGTCCCGCCAGCCCTGGTGCGGAGATTTTGCCCAAGGTGGCGACGGCGGACGCCGGCTCCGTGACTGCGGATCCGGCTGCTGCGGATCCGATGGCCAGCGCTGCTCCGAACCTGCCGTCCCCCGAAGTGGTGGTGACGGAGCCCACGGTGTCGATTCCGCGGCCCGAGCCCGAGACCCTGCCGGCGGCGCCGAGTCGGGACGCTGCTCGCCAGCAGCATCTGTTCGCGGCGACCCCCGACGCCGCTCTGGTCGACGAGGCCATCGAGGTCGTCACCACCTGGCGCCGCGCCAGTGCCACCTTCCTGCAGCGGCGGTTGCGCATCGATTACGCAATGGCTTGCCAGCTCCTGGCCGAACTCGCGGCGCGGGGCATCGTCGAGCTGGAGGCGGATGCGTCGCAGGGCCGGGTGCGCGGCGGCTGACAGCAGCAGCCCGGGTTCGGCAACTTCTCCACTGTGCTGAGCGGCGCTGTGGAAAGTTCTCTCGGCGGGGCCGCGCAGTGCTCGGTGTCCCTGGTGGTCGAGTCGTCGAGGTTCGCCCTTGCGCGTTCGTTCAGGGCCGCTACAGAAAGGATGCGGCGGCCATGGGCGAACTGACCAAGACTTTCGATGGGCGTAGCGTGCCCCAGAACCTCGATGCCGAGCGCTCGGTGCTCGGTGGGTTGCTGCTGCACGCCGATGCGGTGGCGGACGTGGCGTTCCTCAAGCCTGAGGACTTCTATCTGCCGCGCCATCAGCTGATCTTCGAAGCGGTGCTGGAGGCGTTCAACACGCGGCACACCACCGACTTGTTGGTGGTGGCCGAGGTTTTGTCGCGGTCGGGGCGGTTGGCCGATGCGGGTGGCAGCGACCAGCTGGTCGAGCTGCAGGGCGGGGTGCTGACCGCTGCCGGCATCGTGCACCACGCCGAGATCGTGCGCGAGAAAGCCGTGGCGCGGCGCTTGCTCGACACCTGCCTCGACGTCGCCCGCCGCGCCTACGACAACGAGCTCGACGCCAAGGCGCTGCTCGACGAGGCCGAGCGGCAGATCTTCGAGATCTCGCGGCTCGACAAGGCGGGCGACGCGGTCAGCATCGCCGCGGTGTTGCAGTCGACCTTCGAACGGATCGACCGGCTGCGCGAACGCGATGGCCGGCTGACCGGCCTCGGCACCGACTACTACGATCTGGACGACATGACCGGTGGCCTGCAGCCGGGGGAGCTGATCATCGTCGCGGCCCGTCCGTCGATGGGCAAGACGACCTTTGCGCTCAACCTCACCGAACGGGTCGCCAGCCTGGGCAATGCGGTGGCGTTCTTCTCGCTGGAAATGTCCAACCAGCAGGTGATCCAGAACATGCTGTGCTGCCGCGCGCAGATCGACGGTCAGGCGATGCGCAAGGGGCGGATCACCGACCAGCAGTACAAGCGGCTGCAGGAAGAGGCGGCACGCCTCTACGAGACACCGATCTACGTCGACGACACCCCGGGCATCTCGATCACGCAACTGCGGGCGAAGTGCCGCCGCCTCAAGCAGAAGCACGACATCAACATGGTCGTGGTCGATTACCTGCAGCTGATGTCCGCCGGCGGCCGGGTCGAGAGCCGCCAGCAGGAGATCTCGGCGATCTCGCGCGGTCTCAAGGGCATTGCCCGCGAGTTGTCGATGCCGGTGATCGCGCTGTCCCAGCTGAATCGCGACGTCGAGAATCGCGACGACCATCGACCGCGTATGAGCGACCTGCGCGAGTCGGGTGCCATCGAGCAGGACGCCGACGTCATCGTCTTGCTGCACCGCGACGACTACTACAAGCCCACCGAGCAGAACGCGGGGCTCGCCCAGATCATCATCGCCAAACAGCGAAACGGCCCAACCGGGGAAGTCGTGCTGCGTTTCTTCCGCGAGTACATGCGTTTTGAGAACTACACCCGCAAGGCGGAACCGCTGCAGTGACCGGCGCGTTGCCAGAGTCGCCCTGATGGCGCTCTGTCTCGGCGTCTGTACCGGCGGCACGGCAGGCTGGCTGCCGGCGCAGGGGGATCCGGGCGCCGTCCAAGGGCCGCCTGCCGCCAGCCAGGATCCGCCGGCCGAGCGCGCGCCGGCGAGCGTGGTCACCGATCCGCGGTGGGGGCGAGCCGTGGGGGAACTCGAAGAGCGCAAGCTGCAAGTGCAGTCGATCCTGGTGTTCGACTGCACGCGCGACGTGAAGGGGCGCTTGCTCGACGACTCTGCGGCCGTGCCGTTGGTGCGCAGCCTCGAGACCCGGGTCGGGCAGCCCTTCAAAGCGCGCCAGGTGAGCGCCGACTGCGCGAGTCTGTGGAACGAGCGGCGCTTGATCGTCGCGGCCGAAGTCGAGGAGGCGGGGGGTGGGGTGGTCGTGCGGTTCCGGATCGAGCGGCGGATCGAGGTCTGCGACGGCGTCGAGTTCCGCGGCTTGACCCACTTCGACCGCCAGACGGTGGAGGCGTTGCTCGGCATCACTCCGGGGCGCCAGGTCACGCGCACCGAAGCGGAGGCGATGCGCAAAGTGCTGATTGCCCGTTACCAGCGCGATGGCTATGCGCAGTGCTCCATCCGCATCGAGGAGCGCTCGGTGCAGGACGCGCCGACGCCGCTGCCCACGGCCGGCTCGGCTTCGACCGTGCGCGCGGTGTTCTGGATCGACGAGGGGCCGGTGGTGCGGATCCGCCGCCTGCAGATGCTGGGCAACACCAGTTTCGCCGCCGAGGCCATGCTCGGCATGTTCGGCACCGGCGACTACTTGTTGCGGGAGTCGAGCTTGAAGAGCGAGCCGGCCCGGGGTTGGGTCAGCGGTGGCCCGTACAGCCGCGAGCTGGTCGAAGAGGACCTCGATCGGCTGCGCCTGTTCTACCGGCGCAATGGCTACCTGGACGCCACCGTCGACCTGGCCGACGTCGTGTTCGCCGAGGATCGGGCGCGGGTCGATCTCACCGTGCTGGTGGTCGAGGGGCCGCGCTATCGCCTTGCCTCGGTGCGGGTCGCGCACGTCGACGGGCGCGGGGAACCGGTCACGGCGCCGCCGCGCTACAGCGCCGACGAACTGCTGCAGCAGGTGGAGAGTCGCGCCGGGGATTTCTACAGCGACATGGGTTTGCGGCGCGATTGGCTGCGTCTGCAGGAGTTCTACGGGCGGCGCGGCCACCCGCCGCGGTCGTTCGCCGGCATGGAGCAGGACCCGTCGGCGTTCCAGATCCTCTATCCGCCGCTCGAGGTCTACCACGAAGACGACACGGTCGAGGTGGTGTTCCAGGTGTTCGAAGGCCAGCCGCGGCGCCTGCGCGACGTCGTGATCCGCGGCAACCAATTCACCCGCGATGCCGTGATCCGCTCCAGGGTCCGAGTGAACCCGGGCGAGCGGATCGACATGAGGGAAATCGACCGCACCCAGCGCAATCTCGACCAAACCCGCTACTTCCAGGATCCGGTGACCATGCGCGGTCCCCGGCTGCGGCTCGAGCCGGTGGCGGGGCAACCGGAGCTCGATCTCGGCATCGATGCCGAGGACGGTTCGACCGGCGAGTTTCGCTGGGGTTTGTCCTACGGTTCGGGCATCGGTGCCCAGGGCAACATCATCTTCAACAAGCGCAACTTCGACATCTACAACCCACCCAGCTCGTTCAATCCGGTCACTGCGATCGGAGAGCTGATCGACAACACGGCGTTCCATGGTGGGGGGCAGATGCTGGGGCTGTTCTTGGCCCCCGGCCTGCAGACCAGCCAGTACCGGGTTTCGTGGAGCGATCCGGACGCGTTCGGCATGTATCGGGATCCCCTGGAGCTGCGCCTGGCCGGCCAACGCCTGATCCGCCGCCTGCCGGATGGTTACACCCAGGACACGTTCGGCGGCGAAGTTGGGCTGGCGCGGCGGCTCTCCGACGAGTGGACCGTCGGGCTGTCGCTGCGCGAAGACTCGGTGCGCGTGCGCGACCTGGCGGGCGATGCCACGTCGCTGGCGTATGCCGCCGAAGGGCGAACCGAGCTGCGCGGTTTGCGGCTGAACGCGCGCTACACCGACCTCGACGATCTGCGGCGGCCCAGCGAGGGCTTCGAGGTCGGCCTGACCGGCGAACTGGTCGGCGGGTTCCTCGGCGGCGAAGAGAGTCTGGTCAAGTTGGTGCACACGGCGAACTGGTACGTGCCGCTGCGCAAGAACGAACTCGGCCACCGCACGGTGCTGCGGCTCGAGCACTACCTCGGCCTCGCCACGGCGTTCGGTGGCAGCGACGAAGTGTTCTTGACCGAGCGCTTCTACATGGGCGCCTACAACCTGCGCGGCTTCGCGTTCCGCCGCGCCGGCCCCACCCAGTTCGGTCGGCCCTACGGCGGTGAAGCGATGTACACCGCCACCGCCGAGATCGGCTTCCCGCTGGTGCCGACGCGCCTGCCGAACGAGATCCGCGATCGAGAATTGATGCGCTGGGTGCTGTTCACCGACGTGGGGCTGCTCGGTCTGTCGGCGGACGATCCGACCTTCGGCCAGGTGCGCGGCAGCTACGGCGTGGGCTTGCGCATCGAGGTGCCCTACCTCGAGTGGCCGATCCAGCTCGACTTGGCGTGGCCCTGGCGCCACTACGAGACCGACGACCGCCGGCAGTTCTTCCTCAACTTCGGCACTCGCTGAGGGCGCCATCGCCGTGGCCGATCCAGAACCGTTCACTCGTCTCGACCGCCAACTGCTGGTCACCAATCCTTGGCACGGCTATGCGCGCGATCGTTACGTGCAGGCCGACGGCAGTGAGGGGGTTTACTACTACATCGACATGCCTGGGTCGTGCGCGGCGATCCCGGTGTTCGCCGATGGCAGCACGGTGTTGGTCCGTGTCTACCGCTACCTGCTGGGCACCGAACTGTGGGAGTTTCCGATCGGCGGCATGCGCGCCGGCGAGTCCCCGCTGCAGGTGGCGCAGAACGAGCTGCGCGAAGAAGCGGGCTTGCTGGCCAAGCAATGGACCCCACTCGGTCGCTTCGCGCCCTACAAAGGTGCCTCGACCGAGATCTGCCACTTCTTCCTCGCGCGCGGCCTGACCGAGGTCGGTCAGCATCTGGAAGCCAGTGAGCGCATCGAAGTGGTGCGGTTGCCGTTCGCTGCCGCGCGTGCGCGGTTGGTCGAGCAGGAACTCGGGGACGGCCAGTCGCTGGCTGGTCTGGTGTTGCTGGAACGCTGGCTGGCAGCGGGCCATGCCTTGGTCGACGGTGGAGTCGCGGACGGCGTCGGGCCCTGAGCTGCGCGGTGCGCGTGTCGCCGCAACCAACGCGGCAGCGGCGCCGACCAGCGCTGGCTTTGCCGGCTCAGCACTCGCGCAGCAGGTGCACGAACAGATCGCTGGTGCTCAGGATCCCGACCACGCGCATGCCGTCGAGCACCGGCAGCCGCCGCACTCCGGTGGCGCGCATCAGCTGCAGGCAGTCGTGCGCGTTCGCCTGGCGCGGAATGCAGATCGCCGGGCGCGTCATCACGTCGCGGACCTGCAGACGGTCGAGCACGTCGGCTTCGTGGCTGGCGAGCAGGTTGACGATGTCCTTGCTGGTCAGAATGCCGGGCAGCTGGTCCGGACTGCTGCCTGCGACCAGCAGTGCGCGGATGCCTTGCGTCGCCATGCGCTGGCCGGCCGTGCGCAGACTCTCGTCGGGTGCGGCCCACTGGGGATCGGGGTGCATCAGTTCGCCGGCCGACAGGCGGCGCAGGTCACAACGGTTCTGGGTGGTCATGGTGTGGTTCCGTGGCTGGTGCCGAAAACGATCTTCTCGGTGTCCGGGTCGAAGTACAGGTGGGCATGGCGCTGTGGCAGCACGAACGTGTGCCGCAGCGTGCCGAACTGCACCACCACGCCCGGGTGCAGCGTGTCGCGCACCACGATGCGGGCGTGGCGCAGCAGCTCGCGCTGCTTGGCGATCAGTTCGAGGCGGCGCTGGTGCACACGGTCGCCGGTGCGCACCAGGAGCCGTGGCCCTTTGCGCGCGGCCAGCAGTTGGCCTGGGCTGCGTTCGGCGCGCAGGGCGGTGCGTTCGAGCTTGGCCAGCTCGGCATCCAACCGCGCCAGTTCGATGCGTTCGACCAGCAGGTCGCCGACGGCCAGCAGCGTGGCGCTGCCGCCGGCGGTGCCGGCAGTGCGCACTTCGAGGTGGCGGGCGGCCCGCAGCTCGCCGCCGACCACGGGGCCGCGGCAGGTGAGCACGGTGATGTCCCGCGCCGCCACCTGGCAGTGGTGCAGCTGGTCTCCGACCACCACGGCGGCGCCGGCGTGCAGCTGGGCGCCGGTGGCGTGGCGGCAGCGCAGGTCTTGTCCGGCGCGGACTTCGGCGCGGGATCCGAGCACGCCTTGCGCCACCTGCACCGAGCCGCCGGCGGTGACGCGACCGTCTTGGACCATGCCCGTGACCTGCACGTCACCGGCGGCGGTCACGGCGCAGTCGGGTTGGACGTCCCCGCGGACCAGCAGCGAGCCGCTGCTGTGCAGATTGCCTGACGCGAGGTCGACGTCGCCGGCATGGACGTGCAGTGGCACCACGTCGAGCTGGCGATCGGTGGCCAGCACCACGCCGGCGATTCCGGCCAGCACGCGTTCGCCGTCCAGGCGCACGCCGGAGCCGAGGCGCAAGCGCAGGTCCTGACCTGGGCGCGGCGGCAGCGCGGCGCCGGTCACCGTGCAGCCCGGTTCGCCGGCTTCGGCCGGCACCACGCGCGCGATCACGTCGCCCGGGTTGGCGGGATGCAGCAGCTCGCGTTCGTGCCAGTCGATGTGGCCGTCGGGTTGCTCGGTGCCTGGCAGCTTGGGCAACAGGAATGTGCCGACCAGGCGGCCATCGGTGCCGTTGGTGGCAGCGCGCCCGGTCGCCACCGGCACCGTGCCCGCGAAGTGTGGGTCGGCGAGCCGCGTGGCGAGCTGCGCCACGGCGTGCGGATCGATGCCGTGTACGACCCCGGCCGCGGCCAGGGCCGCTGCGACGTCGGCGTGGCTCGCCACCGGCCCGGCCACCGCGACCAGATCGGCGGCCAGGCCCTGGTCGCGGAACACGATGCGCAGGCGGGCCACGACCCACCATCGGCATGGCACGGGGCCGCGCTGTGCGCGGTTCCCAGCGCGCCCCAACTCGCCTTGCCAGGGGGCGATCGGCTGCTGGCGCGCGCGGCTGCGGTCAGGCCGAATCCGGGTGGCTCGCGTCCCGGCGCACCAGCAGGGTCAGAGCTTCGACGTGGTCGGTGTGTGGGAACAGATCGCACAGCCGCACCGCGGCCACTCGGTAGGCGGTCGCCAGCCGGTCGAGGTCGCGGGCCAGGGACTCGAGCGCACACGACACCAGCAAAACGCGCGGGGGGGCGCAGGCCAGCACCGCCGCCGCACCGACTTCCTGGAGTCCAGCGCGCGGCGGATCGGCCAGCAACACGTCGCAGCGCGGCAGCGGCTGGCTGCCGAACGGCTCTTCGCGCACCGTGCCGTGCTCGAGGCCGTTGGCCTGCAGGTTGTGCCGGGCATCGGCGCAGGCGCTCGGCGAACTCTCGACCAGGGTCACCGAGCGGGCGCCGGCTTGGAGGCAACGCAGGCCGAACGCGCCGATCCCGCCGTAGCCGTCGACCACGTCGAGGTCCGTGAGCGGGCCGAGCATGGCCAGCGCCGGCCGAAACAGGATCGCGTCGGCATGGCGGTGGTGTTGGTAGAAGCTGGCGAACGACACGCGCAGCCGTAGTCCGGCGACTTGGTCGTGCTGCCAGCCGGAGCCCCACAGCACGTCCTGCTGCGGGCCCAGCAGGACGTTGCCCGGGTTCGGATTGTGGTTCTGCACGATGCCGACCAGCTGCAGGGGCCGGCCCTGGTCGTCGCGCAGCCCTTCGCCGATGCGCCGCAGTTCGCGGGTCAGGCGGGCACGTTCGGGGAAGTCGAGCCGTGTGGTCACCACGCCCAGCAGCAGTTCGTTGCTGCCGGGCATCACCCGGGCGCGGAACGCGCGGACCAGTCCGCGGCCAGTGGTCTCGTCGTAGGGCGAGAGACCCAGCTCGCGCAGGACGGCTGCCGCGGCCACGCCGAGGCGCGTGAGCGCTCGGTGTTGGATGCGGCAGTCGAGGATCGGTTCCAGCTCGTGGCTGCCGGTGCGGTAGATGCCGAGCTCGAGCCGCCCGTTGCAGCGTTGGGCCGGGTAGAGCAACGTGGTGCGATCGTGGCGCGGTGGCCTCGGCGGTAGGGCGACGTCGATCGCCACGGAAGCCAGATGGGGGGCCAGCAGCGCCGCAGCGCGGCCGCGCTTCGCCTCGAGCTGCTGCTCGATGGGGATCGGCAGCAGCGAGCAGCCGCCGCAGCGGCCGAAGTGTGGGCACTGCGGGCTGGTCGGATCGACGCCAGCGCGGCGACCACCAGCCGCGCCACCGCCAGCACCGCGGTTGCGGTTCACTTGCCGCGCAGCGGCCGCACGATCAGGTCCTTGAGCGCGAAGTTGCTGCCTTCGCCGACGCGCGTGACGAACAGGTCGTTGTGGTGTCGGATCAGCCCGAACTCGTCGAAGCACGCGACGCCGCCGCACACTTCCATGGCCAGCAGGATCAGTTCGCTCGCCGCCCGGCTGCAGTCGACCTTGACCTTGGCGGCCTGCTCGCGGGAGAGCTGGTTGTCCTCGTAGAGGCGGCAGAGGTGCAGCAGCCACGTCAGGCCGCGCTCCAGGGCGATGTCCATGTCGACGATCACGTCCTGCACGCGCTGGAACCGACCGATCGGCTTGTCGTCGAACTGGATACGCTCCTCGGCGTAGACCCGGGTCTTGTCGAGGGCGAAGGCCAGCGAGGCCAGGGCCAGCGAGGCGATGAACAAACGCCCGCCGTTGAGCGTGGTCACCATCACCTTGAAGCCGTCGTTCTCGGTGCCCAGGATCGCATCGTCGGCCACTTCGACGCCGTCGAACATGATCGAGCCGGTCGACGACTGCTCCCAGACCTTCTTGCCCTTCATCTCCTGGTAGAACACCCCGCGCTGGTCCATCGGCACGATGAAGCAGGTGGAGCGTTTGCCGTTCGGCGCACCCGGCGCGGTTAGGGCGTGCACCACCACGTGGCTGGCCCAGCGAGCGTTGGTCGACCAGCACTTTTCGCCCTGGATCACCCAGCCATTGCCGCGCCGGACGGCCGTCACTTCGGGATTGGCGGCGTCGCTGCCGCGTCCCGGCTCCGAGAGGCCGAACACGAACATGCGCTCGCCCCGGGCCAGCGCCGGCAGGTGGGCGCGCTTCTGCGCTTCGGTGCCGCAGAGCTGCAGCGGCTTGGCGCCGAGCGAGATCGCAGCGCCCGGCGTGATCGCCACGGCCTGGCTGTGGTAGCCGAGCGCCAAGCCCATCAGCACCAGGTCGGTGTGGTCGCCGCCCTGGCCGCCGTACTGGTCGGCGATCGGCAGGCCGAACAGACCCAGTTCGGCCATTGCCCGGATGCAGGAGTCGGGCACCAGCTGGTGGTCGCGTTCCCACTGCAGCAGGTGGGGGGCGATCTCACGGTCGCCGAAATCGCGAACCGTCTCGTAGAAGGCGAACTTCTCTTCGGGGATCAGATGCTGCAGGTAGGTGTCGATGCGGCGAGCCATTCGCCGCGAGCGTAGCAGCCGCCCTGAGCCAAGGCGAACACGGCTTGGCGCCTCCTGTGCCCCTGCTTCACCGGCCCACGGCACTGCCGGGGCCGGCCGCGGCGGCGCCGGCTTCGGCGGGCGCCAGGGCCTGCAGGAACAGCCGCGCCGCCGGGTGGTCGGGCACCAATTGCAGAACGCGCTGGAACGCCGCCACCGCAGCTTCACTGCGGCCCGAGAAGCGCAGGTTGTAGCCACGCACCAGGTGCGCCTGGGCGTCGTAGGGCTTCGCGGCCAGGTGGTCGTCCAGTTGCTGCAACTGGGCTTCGAACTGCCGGATGTCGGCGTAGAACAGCCGCTTGTCGGCATCCGCAGTGGCCAGCGACGGATCCAGACGCAGGGCCTCGCCGATCAGGAACGCCGCGAACGGGTAGTCGCCGGTGGCGAAGGCCGCATCCGCGAGCACGAAGTGCACCGTCGCGTCCTCGGGCGCGTAGGTCCGAGCCCGGGCATAGGCGTCGGCGGCCTCGCGGAAGCGCCCGGCTTGGAAGTAGTAGTCGCCGAGCTCGATGTACTTGCGCGCGAGGCGGTTGGCCGGCGCCTCCGGTTCGGCCGGCGCTGGGGCGCCGCCGGCCACACCGGGCTCGCTGCTCGGAACCACAGCCGGAACACTGCTTGGCGCGGTGGCCGGTGGCGTGGCGGGCTCCTCCACGACCACCACGGTGCTCGGCACGTAGAGGTAGGTTGGGCAGTAGGTGGTGGTGGGATACCACCAGAAGCCCGCGCCGACGCTGCACGGCTGCACCGAGGAGTACCACCAGCAGTCGGCGTAGCAGGTGTCCCAGTAGAAGGACCGGTACCACCACCACGGGTACCAGAGCGAGAGGCTGCAGCCGAAGCTGCCGTAGCCCCAATACCAGGGGCTGCCGTGCCAAGCCGCACCGTACCAGCCCGAACCCCAGAGCCACGGCGAGTTCCAGCGGTAACCGCAAGGATCCCAATAGGAGTTCCACGGGCTCCAGCAGCCGCCGTAGAAGCCGAAACCGACGTTGCCCCAACCGCGCGGGTGGTGGCCAATGCCGATCGGGCGGCTCTGTGGCAGATAGCCGGGCCCCGAGAACGACTTGCTGCCGGGCTTGCCGGGAATCAGGCGCGGCGCACTGTTGTTGAAGGCAGTCTTGCCGATGTTGAAAGCAGTCTTGCCGAGCACGGTGCCGGAACTCGGCCGGTTCAGGGTCTTGCCGCGGGTTGGCGAGGCACCGGGTTCGATCTTGCCCGGAACCCCGCCGCCGAACGGCTTGCCCGCGTACCGGCTCGCGGCAGGGGGCGCACCCGCTGCGCCTTTGCCGCTGCGCGGCTGCAAGCCGCCCGGCAACGGGTCGGTGCCGGCGCCGCCAGAAGGCACCGCTTTGCCGCGGGGCAGGGAGCCTTCGGCAACGGGGCGGGTGCCGCGGTAGCGCGGGTCGATGGGTGCCGCAGACTTGCCGCCGGACCCTCCGGAGCCGGTCGAGGCAGGGACGAACTTCCCGGGGCGTTCGTAGATCTCGCGGGAGGTTGGCGCCGACTTCGGGCCCGAGGCGGTACCGGGCACGCCGCTGCCACTGCCTGGCGGCACAACTTTGCCGCCGCTCGGCACGCTGGGTGGAGTCGCGCCGGACTCGCGGATGCGCACCTTGCTGCCCGAGGAGCTGCCCGAGGACGTGCCGGCAGTGGGCCACACGCGCGGCGTGGGCACGCTGGAGCCCTCCGAGCTTCTTCCGGGTACGCTACCGCTGCTACCACCCGACTTGCTGGGCGGCGAGTAGCCGCCGCCCCTCGAGCCAGGGCTGCCGGAGCCTGGGTTGCCTGAGCCAGGGTAGTTGCGCGGGGTCGAAGAGCCGCCTGAAGAGAAGCGATCGGCCTTCTGGGCTGGAGACGGGCTCGGTGCGCTGGTTCGCGGCTGGGGCGCCGGGCTCGAGCGCGGCGCTGGACTGGAGCGCGGCGCTGGACTGGAGCGGGGTGCCGGACTGGAGCGTGGCGCCGGACTCGAGCTGGGGCCAGACTTCGGTCCTGGGCTCGAGGGGGAGGAGCGGGAGGAGCCGCCTCCGCCACCCTTGCCATGGCCCTGCGTTGCCACGGGTGCCGCCAAACCGAGCAAGAGCGGCAAGAACCAGACCTTCAGGCGAAGTTCACTCATGGGTACAACCTGGGGGGGAGCCCGAGCACAGCAAGAAGAATACCCGGCAGCGCCGAATCCGGGCAGACCGTTGCACGGCGACCGACCTGGCCGTCGCTGCGGCCACGACCAGCGTGCCTGCGCTGGCCCTGCCATGGGTGGTTGCAGGACTTGCGCCAAGGAGCATCCAGGCGGGGCACGGCTGGAGCTGGGCCACAGCGGGAAGGGCCGCGTCGCCCGGGCGACTTGGTGCCCCTCGAGCTCGGCAGCGGTCCGTAGTGGTCCGAGTGCTCGGTGTCCTGGCGTCGCGACACTCGTTCTGGGCTGGCTTCCGTGTGTCGCTTGCGAACCGCAGGTGCACACCCAGGCTTGGCTGGGTGGCCGCGGCGCCATGCCGAGTGAGGAAGCGATTCCGGCGTGCCGTGTGGCAGGATGTGGCCATGCGCTTCTTGTTGCGGTCGTTCCTGCGCGGCCTCGCCGCGATTTTGCCGTTGGCGCTGACCGGCGGACTGGTCTGGTGGGCGGTGGCCGCCGGTGAGTCTCTGCTGCACCGGGTCTGCCTCTGGTTCGTGACCGAGGAGCACTACTGGCCGGGCATGGGCTTCCTGCTGTCGCTGGCGCTGGTGATCGCTGCGGGCCTGTTGATGTACTCGTTCGTGGTGCGCCGCATCTACCATGCCCTGACGGCCTGGCTCGAACGCATCCCCGTGGTCAAGTCGGTCTACGGCATGGTCAAGGACGTGGTGCAGTTGTTCGCCAGCACCGAGCAGAAGCCGTTCCGTCGGGTGGTGCTGGTGAGCATGGGGCCTGGGTGTGAGCTGGTCGGCTTCCTGACCCGCGACGACTTCGCCGACCAGCCCATGCTCGGGGCGACGAACGTGGCCGTCTACTTGCCGATGAGTTACCAGCTCGGGGGTTACACCGTGGTGGTGGCGCGCGAACGGGTGCGCGAGATCGACATGAAGGTCGAGGACGCGCTGCGCTTCTGTGTGACGGCAGGTGTGGCGCGCCCTGCGAGCTGAGTCGGCGCGCGGGGCGGGAGTCCGCCAGCCAAAATGCCGCGGCTCCCGCGCGATCCGAGCTGTGCCGCCCGCAATCGCGGGCTGGACGGCTCAGAGGCCGAACTGCATCGCCGCGGCGTTCGACATCACGGCGCCGAGCGGGTTGAAGCCGGGGTCGAGCACCATGGCCTGGTTGTAGAGGATCAGGCCGGAGAATGCGTTCGGCACGGGGAAGCTCCAGGTCGCCGAGTTGGCGGCGCCGACCACAAAGGACGAGACATCCGGACTGACCCGGGCCGGGCAACCCGGCGCACCGAACGGGGCCAAGTCGAGCGGCAGCGGACCGAACGCCGAGTTCGTCTTGCTGAAGCCGGTGACCATGATGGCCAACGACTGCGGCAGGTTGTCGAGCGTCACGTTCAGCGTGCTGCCCAACTGCGGCAGGTTCGCGCTCTGCTTCGACACCGGCAACGAGCCTGCACAGCCCGCGCCGATGAAGCCGTAGCCGGCCAGGCCGGTGATGTTGTGCGAGCCGTAGTAGATGGTGCCGCTCCACAGGCGCGGGCTGAACAGCGACGTGCCCGTGAACGGTGCCGCCACCGTCGAGCTGAGCGAGGCGCCGACGGTCAGGCTGAGGTCACCATTGCTGACGGTGGTCAGCGGGCCGCCCGTGGTGGTGCCGGCGTAGCGCGGGCCGACGCCGATGTATTGCATGGCGATGCCGTAGTTGCCGGGCGTCAGGTAGATCGGCTGCGGCAGGCTGGCCGAGGTGACCACGGTGGTCGAAGTGGCGGGCGTGCCCGTCGCGGTGGCGACCTTGGTCCAGGCCGCAGCGGTCCGTTCCACTCCCAGGTAGGTGCCGGGCGTGACGAAGATGTCGATCGTGAACGCCGTGTTGGCGACGCTGGCGATGACGTCGAACGAGTTGATGCTCACGCCGGCCGGGTTGGTGATGCCGAGGTCGTAGAACACCGTGGCGCCCGAA
>JAEUHP010000017.1 GCA_016795295.1 Planctomycetota bacterium
CGACGGCGACGAAGCGGAGAAACCGCCCGCCGAGGCGCCCCTGCGCTACCGCGAAGGCCTGCCCGAACGCCCCTGCCAGGGCCTGCAAGTGAGCGACTACACGATCGTGCTGCGCGACCATGGCAAAGCCGTGGCACCGAAACTCGACGAAGAGCTGCAGCAACTGCTGATGCGCTGAAGGCACGCGCGGGGAGACAGGAGCGGCGTGCCGGGGTGCGCGCCTCAGCGCAGCTCCAGCGCCGCCCCTGCGCCGCGCGCCACCACACTGCCAACCACCGCCGCCACCACTCCGGCCGCCAGGAGTTCGCGGCAGGCGACCGGCGCCGCCGCTTCGGGCAACGCCACCAACAAACCGCCCGACGTCTCCGCGTCGAACACCAGTTCGCCGAGGGCCGGATCCACCGACGCGCCGATCGCCACGCGCGGCCCGAAGTGCTGGCGCCCGCGCCGGCAGCCGCCCGAGGTCACGCCGGCCGCCACCAGGGCGAGCGCACCCTCGCACACCGGCAGCGCCGCCGCGTCGATGGCGAACGCCACGCCGGCGCCGTCCGCCATCTCCAACGCATGCCCGACGAAGCCGAAGCCGGTGATGTCGGTCGCCCCGTGCACCGGGTGGTGCACGAGCACTTCGGCGGCGGTGCGGTTGAGTTGCGCCATCTGCGCCATCGCCCGCGGGATCAGTTCCGCAGGGGCCACCGCGCGTTTGATCGCGGTCGCCACCGGCCCCATGCCGAGCGGCTTGGTGAGGATCAGCAGGTCGCCGACCCGCGCCCCACTGTTGCGCCAGAAGCGCCCTGGATGCACCAGCCCGGTCACCGACAAGCCGTACTTCACTTCGCTGTCGACCACCGAGTGGCCGCCGCACAGCAGCGCCCCCGCTTCCTGGATCTTCTCCAGCCCGCCGGCGAGCACTTCGCCGAGCAGTTCGAGGTCCAGGTCCTTGGGCCAACCGACCAGGTTCATCGCCGTGAGCGGCCGCCCACCCATCGCGTAGACGTCCGACAGGGCGTTGGCGGCGGCGATGCGGCCGAACCAGCGTGGGTCGTCGACGATCGGCGGGAAGAAGTCGACCGTCTGCACCAGCGCGCGCTCCGCATCGAGACGAACGACCCCCGCATCCTCGTTGCCGCGGTGGCCCGCCAGCAGATCGGGATGGTCGATGGTGCCCAGTTTCTGGAGAACCTGCCCGAGGCTCCCCGGCGGCAGTTTGGCCGCTCAACCCGAGCTGGACGCGTAGCGGGTGAGGCGCTTGTCGGGATGGTCGTTGGACGAACTCATGGGGATGCGAGCGCGGACCGCACGGCGGCCGCGAGCGGTTCGAGGTCTTCGTGCAGGAGGGTGCGCGCGTCGAGCTGCACGGCGCCCTGGTGCACGCGGGCGAAGATCGGCCGTGGCGTGCTGCGGCGCAAGGCCGTCGCCAGCGCATCGCCGCAAGGCAGCGCCACGGCGAAGCTCGGCAGCGGCCGGGCCGGGTTGGCGCCCGAGCCGGCGAACGACTCGCGCGGCACCACGCGGGCCGCCCCACCGAGCCGCTGCGCGAGTTCGCGGCTGCGGGCTTCGAGCCGAGCGGGTGGCGCGGCCAACATCGCGAGGGTTGGAATCTGCACCAGCGGCTCAGAGTCGCGGTAGATGCGCAGCGTCGCTTCGAGTGCCGCCAGGGTCAGCTTGTCACAGCGCAGCGCGCGGTAGAGCGGATGGCGACGGCACTGCGCAATCGCCTCGGCGGAGCCGAACAGGATGCCGCACTGCGGCCCACCGAGCAGTTTGTCGCCCGAACACACCACCACGGCGGGGCCGGCGGCGAGGTGGGCGCGCACGCGCGGCTCGGTCTCGAGGCCGGGCAGCGGTGCATCCCACAACAACCCCGAACCGAGGTCGTCGAGCACCGGCAGGCCGCGCGCACGGGCCGCCGCGACCAGGGCCGGAAGCTCTGGCGCTGCGGTGAAACCTTCGATGCGGAAGTTGCTCGGGTGCACACACAGCCACGCCGCGGTGTGCGGCCCGGTGGCGGCTTCGAAGTCGCCGACGCGCGTGCGGTTGGTGGTGCCGACCTCGACCAGGCGGCAGCCGGCCTGCTGCATCACGTCCGGCATGCGGAAGCCGCCGCCGATCTCGACCAGTTCGCCGCGCGAGACCACCACTTCGCGGCCGGCACCGTGGGCGGCGAGCATCAACAGCGTCGCCGCGGCGTTGTTGTTGACCACCAGGGCCGCAGCGCCGGTCAGGTCGCGCAGCAGCGCCGCCACGCCGAGTTCGCGTTGGTCGCGCACGCCGGTGTCCGGATCGAGTTCGACGATCGCATACTGCGCGGCCTGCTGCACCGCCGCCACCGCCGCCGCCGCCAGGGGCGCACGGCCGAGGCCCGTGTGCAGCACGATGCCGGTGGCGTTCACCACCGAACGGTGGCGCATGGCGGCCCGCCGTTGGCAGCGCAGCACCAGCTCGGCATGCGCCGGCGCGCCGAGCCGCGCCGCCAGCGCAGCGGCATCCAACTGCCCGGCCAACACCGCAGCGCGCAGTTCGTCGAGCCAGGCCCGGGCCACGTCGGCCAGCAGCGGCCGCGGCCAGGCCGCGAGGTGCGGCTGCCGCAGCAGCGCCTCGATCGACGGCAAGCCGCGCAACACTGCAGAAGGACTTGGTTCGGAAGTAGGCATGGTGCCGTGCTTCGCTACCATACCCGGCCGTCCATGCCGCCCACCGCTCCGAAACCGGCCGCTCCCGACCCGCGCGTGCCGGCGCTCGCCCAGAGCCTGGGGCTGCCCGAACTGATGGCCCGCGTGTTGGTCGCCCGCGGCCTCGGCGACGCCACCGCCGCCCGGGCGTTCCTGCGCCCGGACCTCGGTTCGCTGGCGGACCCGTTCGCCTTCTGCGACATGCAGAAAGCCGTCGACCGCATCCGCGCCGCCCTGCGCTCCGGCGAAGGCATCCTGATCCACGGCGACTACGACGTCGACGGCATCAGCGGCACGGTGCTGCTGCACAAGTTCTTCGGCCTGCTGCACGGCAACAGCACGCCCTACATCCCGGCCCGCGCCGACGGCTATTCGATCTCCAAGGCCAGCGTGGCGGCGATCCGGCAGGGCGGGCACCGGCTGGTGATCTCGGTCGACAACGGCACCAACGCCAAGGAACGCATCGCCGAGCTGCAGGCCGGCGGCATCGACGTGATCGTCACCGACCACCACGGCACCGAGGACAACGTCGCCCCGGCGTTCGCAGTGCTCAACCCACGCCTGCCCGGCGCTGGTTACCCGGACCGCAATCTGGCCGGCTGCGGCGTGGCCTTCCGGCTCGCCGCCGCGATCGCCGGCTCGCTGTCGCGCGGCATGCTGCAGAGCCCCGAGTTCGCCGCGTTCCTGGCCGAGGCGATGGCCTACATCGCGCTCGGCACGGTGGCGGACGTGGCGCCGCTCACCGGCGAGAACCGCACCATGGTCTACCACGGCCTGCGCGCGCTGGCGCAGAGCCAGAACCCGGGAGTGCGCGCCCTGCTCGACGCCGGCGGGCTCGCCCACCGCGGCATCGAAGTCGAAGACATCGGCTTCCGCTTGGCACCCCTGCTCAACGCCGCGGGCCGGGTCGGCCATGCCGCCCATGCCGTGCAGCTGCTGTGCGCCAACGACTCGCAGCAGGCCCAGGCCGCCGCCCGGGTACTCGAACAGCACAACGAAGAACGGCGCCGCGTCGAGCGCGTCCTGCAGGACGAAGTGATGCTGCTGGCCGCCCGCGAAACCGGGCCGGCGATCGTGCTCGGCAGCGACGACTGGCATCCGGGCGTGCTCGGCATCGTCGCCGCGCGGGTCGCCGAGACCTTCGGCAAGCCGACCCTGCTGGCGAGTTTCCGCGGCGAGACCGGGCGCGGCTCCGGCCGCTGCACCGGCCCGGTGCACCTGCGGGCCGCGCTGGGCCAGTGCGCCGAGTTCCTGGCCAGCCACGGCGGGCACGCACAAGCTGCCGGCTTCGAAGTGCGCCGCGACCGCTTCGCCGCGTTCGCGCAGCGGTTCCAGGAGGTCTGTGCCGCGGCACCGGCCGGCGAAGTGCTGCCCATGGTCGACGCCGAAGCCAGCTTCACCGAACTCGAACCGGCCGTGGTGCGCCGGCTCGACCTGCTCGGGCCGTTCGGCAGCGGCGCGCCACGGCCGCGTTTCTGCACCCGTTCGGTGCGCACCGTCGGGCAGCCGCAGGCGGACGCACGCGGGCAGGATCTGCGTCTGCGCCTGTTGGCCGAGGGCGTGATGCTGCCGGGGCGGCTGCTGCGCGGCATGCGCCGGTTCGAAGAGCTGCGCAACGGGCGTGGGCCGTGGACCGCGGTGTATTCGGCGCGGTTGTCGCCCTACGGCGAAGACGGGCCAGTGCAACTCGAAGTGCACGACCTGCGCCCGGAATCTGGCTGATCGACAGCGACGGCCAACCCCTGCCACTGCCGCCCCCTACGGCAGCACCGGACCACCCAGGCGCCACGGAACCGCCACGCACCGCCGCTGGCGCCGGCTCCTGGGCAGCGGCGCGGCAAAATCCTGTTCGGCAGGCGGCCGCCCCGTCCGTATAGGTGGCCGACGACCGGCCGGCAGGTGCCCAGGCGCTTTGCCCGGACGGTGGTCGAGGCCCCGGACGCCCGGTTTCCGTGCATCCGCAGCCTGCCGAACGCCGATCTTCCAGCGAACCCACGCCCCACGGGCCGCCCGGCCACCCCGGAACGGCCCCACGGCCTCCAGGAACCCTCATGCCGCAACTGCACCCGGCCCCACCGGCTCTGGCCCGCGCCACCCTCTCCCTGTTGCTGTGCCTGCCCTTCGGCGTGGCGAACCTGCGCGCCCAGGACCTGGACCAGCAGTTGGTCACCATCCTGCGCGCCGCCGAGGGCAGTCCAGCGACCCAGCTCTACGATCTGGGCCAGAAGGTCGCGGACCTTGCCAGCGACAACCTCGACAGCTTCCGCAGTGCCCTGCTGCGCGCCACGCAGGACAGCCCGCCAGCGGCCCGGTTCGCCGCGGCAGTGGCCCTGAAGGACCTGAAGGGCGACGACACCTACGGCAAGGACCTGCTCGAACTGCTGAAGCCAGCGGCCACCGGCGGCGACGAGGCGCTGCGCGCCATGGCCATGGCCATGCTGGGCGAGCAGCGCTCGTTCAACAGCCGCGTGCTGCCCGAAGTGCGCAAGGTGGTCGACGCCGCGTGCAAGGACGAGCTGGTGCAGCCCAAGGTGCGCATCGAAGCGGCACTGGCGCTGTGGGGCATCGGCACCAACGAGCAGCGCGGCACCGCCAAGCGCACGCTGGAGCAGTTCCTGCAGTCGAGCGACCGCGAACTCAGGATCCGCGGCGCGCTGGCCCTGGCGCAGATCAACACCGAGGGCGGGCCGGCCTGGGCCCTGCTGCGCGAGATCCAGGAGGAGCCGAGCGACTTCGGTCGGCTGGCCAAGCTCTACCTCAAGCGCGAAGAGGAGCGGCGCCAGTTCACCGCCGACTTGGCCAAACTGGTCGAGAAGTCGGGCAATGCCGGCGGCAGCGGCCGGGGCGAGTACACGGTGCTCGACGAGCTGCGCCGCCGGATCAAGGCCCAGCACCTGCGCGGCGCCGAGCTCAGCGACGCAGAACTGATCGAATACGCGGCGAAGGGCATGCTCGCCGGCATCGACCAGCACAGCACCTACTTCACCGGCGACGAGTACAAGAAGTTCTTCTTCGACCTGAACCGCGAGTACGGCGGCATCGGCGCGTTCGTCAACTTCGACCAGGACGGCGACTTCTCGATCGTGCGCCCGATCTACTCCGGCCCCGCGTACCGCGCCGGCCTGAAGAGCGGCGACAAGATCCTGGAGATCGACGGCTGGGAGACCGCCGGGCACACCACCGACGAGATCATCAGCCGGCTGAAGGGCCGGCCCGAGACCACCGTGGTGCTGAAGTGGGCGCGCCCGGGCATCCCCGGCCCGCAATCCGTGTCGATCGTGCGCCGCCAGATCAGCGTGCCGGCCGTCAACTGGGCGATGGTGCCCGGGCAGATCGGCTACATCGAACTGATCAACTTCAGCAGCAACCTCAGCGAAGAACTGCAGAAGGCGCTCGACGACCTGCAGCGGCAAGGCGCCGTCGGCATCGTGCTGGACGTGCGCAACAACACTGGCGGGTTCCTCGGCCAGGCGCGCGACGTGGTCGAGAAGTTCCTCGCCGGCCGCAAGCTGGTCGTCTACACCGAAGGCCCGGCCGAAGAGCGCAAGGAGTACAAGACCCGCGACCGCGCCACCTGCAACCTGCCGGTGGCCGTGCTGACCAACAACTTCTCGGCCTCGGCCAGCGAGATCACCGCCGGTGCGCTGCAGGACCACGGCCGCGCCGTGGTGATCGGCGAGCGCACCTTCGGCAAGGGCAGTGTGCAGAACTTGATGGAGCTGGCCAGCGACCCGCCCGAGGACTTCACCGACCTGAACCGCGACGGCGTGTGGCAGGAAGGCGAGCCGTACGTCGATCGCAACCAGAACGGCAAGTACGACGTCGGTGCGCACATCAAACTGACGGTGGCCAAGTACCACCTGCCGAGTGGCCGCTGCCCGCACCGCGAGTTCGACAAGGACGGCCGCATCATCGACCCGAACTGGGGTGTGATGCCGGACAAGGTGCTCGACCTGCTCGACAACAAGCCGGAAGACGCGTGGAAGAACGCCGCGGTGTTCGCACTGCTGAAGAAGGCGGCGTTCCGCGACTACGTGAAGCAGCACCTGCCGGGCAACGAAGCCCTGTTCCGCGAACTCGCCGAGGGCGACTTCGGCGACGCCAACCGGTATCCGGACTTCGAAGCGTTCTACGCCGGGCTCGACACCAAGCTGACCAAGGACGACGTGCGCCGCTGGCTGCGCTACGAAGTCCGCGACCAGATCAGCGACCTGCGCGGCGCGGTGTACCCCGGCCAGCGGGCGCTCGGCGATCCGCAGGAGGACGCGCAGCTGCAGGAGGCAGTGCGCACCTTGCTGCAGAAGCGCGGCGAGGACATCCGCAAGGTGGCCGCTTACCAGAACGTGCTGAAGATCAAGTTCGAGCCCGAAGTGCCGGCGACCTCGGCGAAGTGACCTGCGGCACGGCCGCGGGCGCGGCCGGGCGCCGCGGGCACGGCCTGTCCCCGCGCTGCCGCGGACGACCAATGCGCAGCCTGGAGTCCTGATGCCAAGCATGCCCCGCCCTGCCCCCATCGCGCTGCTCACCGGAGCCGTCCTGTGCACCCTGGCCGGGGCGCAAGCCCCGAACGCCAGCACACCTGCACCGCGCGCACCGACCTGGAACGAAGACGTGGCGCCGCTGGTGTTCGCCCGCTGCAGCCCCTGCCACCGCCCCGGCGAGGTGGCGCCGTTCCCCCTGCTGACCTTCCAGGACGCCCGGAAGCGCGCCCGCAAGCTGCTCGAAGCCGTGGAGCAGCGCTACATGCCGCCGTGGCACCCGGATCCCGGCCACGGCCAGTTCCGCAACGAAGCGCGTCTGCGCGACAGCGACATCGCCCTGCTGCGCGCCTGGGTCCAGGCCGGCACGCCGGAAGGCCCGCCGGAACGTGCGCCCAAACCACCCGAGTTCCCGGTGGGCTGGCAGCTCGGCGAACCCGACCTGGTGCTGCGCACCAGTGGCGCGTTCGAAGTGCCGGCAGGAGGCCGCGACGTCTACCGCAACTTCGCCATTCCGCTCGGCCTGCCCGACGACGTCTACGTGACGGCGATCGAGGTGCGGCCGAGCGCGCGCAGCGTGCTGCACCACGTGTTGGTGTTCCTCGACGAAGAACGCACCGGCCAGGCCCAGGACGGCCGCGACGGCCAACCGGGCTTCCGCGGCATGCGTTTCCAGCGCTCGCCGATGATCGCCGGCTGGGCGGTCGGCGGCATGCCCGAACACCTGCCCAGCGGCCTCTCGATCAAGATCCCGAAGGGCAGCGACCTGGTGCTGCAGAGCCACTTCCACCCGTCGGGCAAGAAAGAGCGCGAACAGACCACGCTCGGCCTGTTCCTGGCCAAACAGCCGCCGAAGCGCACGCTGGTGTCGGTGCAGCTGCCGCCGTTCTTCGGCTTCACCGCCGGCCTCGACATCCCGCCGGGCGAGAAGGACTACCGGCTCGCGGATTCGTTCGTGCTGCCGTGCGACGTCGAGGCGGTGACCATCGGCGGCCACGCCCACATGCTGTGCACGTCCTTGCGCATGTGGGCCGAGAGCAGCAACGGCCAGGAGACCCCGCTGCTGAAGATCGGCCACTGGGACTTCGACTGGCAGAATCGCTACACGTTCGCCAGCCTGGTGCCGCTGGCCAAAGGCCAGACCCTGCGCGCCGAACTGCGCTACGACAACAGCGCCGACAACCCCAACAATCCCAACCGGCCGCCGCGCGCCGTGCGCTGGGGCCGCGAAACCACCGACGAAATGGGCAGTGTCACGGTGATGGTGGTGCCGAAGGACGAGCAGGACCTGCCGGAGCTGCTCGCGGCCGTGGCCAAGAAGAACACCGAGCAGGTCGCGGCCCGGATCGAGGCCGCGGTCGACCAGCGCTTCGACGGGCTCGACCGCAACCACGACGGCAAGTTGCAGAAGAAGGAGCTGCCGGCGCTGCTGCAGGGTTACTTCGCGGATCTGGATCGCGACCAGGACGGCGCCCTGTCGCGCGACGAGGCGAAGCAGCTGACCGAACTGCTCGGCCGCTTCGGCGGCGGTGGTCTGCCTGGGGGTGGTCTGCCTGGCGGTGGCAAACCCGGCGGCGGCCAACCCGGCGGCGGCCAACCCGGCGGCAAGGGGGGTGGCGGCACCGGGGGCGGCAAAGGCGGCGGCGACCAGAACCCGCCCAAACGCGGCTCATGACGGTGCGTCGCGCCGCAGCGCTCGCGTTCGCGGCCCTGTGCGGGCTGCTGGCCTGCTCCGGCGGCGGTGCCGAGCCAGGCCCGCGGTTGGCCGCCGCGGACGGCACCGTGCACGCGCCGTTGGTCCGCGCCCAGGGCGCCGTGCACGTGGTGGTGTTCGTGAGCCACGAGTGCCCGATCGCCAACGCCTACGCGCCGACGCTGCGCGAACTGGCGGCGGCCTGGGCCGGCCAACCGGTGCGCCTGTATCTGGTCCTGGTCGATCCCGACCTGTCCCCGGCGGCCGCCGCGGCGCATGCGCAGCAGTACGAGCTGCCCGGCACCCTGCTGCTCGACCCGCACCACGAACTGGCCACTGCCCTGGCCGCCACCCGCACACCGGAAGCGTTCGTGCTCGGCGCCGCGGGTCTCGTCTACCGCGGGCGCATCGACGACCAGTGGCACAACTTCGGGGCGCGCGCCCAGGCGGCGAACCGCCACGAACTGCGCGATGCGGTGGCCGCCGCCCTCGGCGGCCGAACGGCCACCGTGGCGCGCACCGACGCCGTGGGCTGCCTGCTGCCCGAACCCCGCCGCTGAGGCGCACCGCCCCGCCGCCGGCGACACGGCCCGGCTCGAAGTTGTCGAATGCCCTGGCAGATGCCATGCTGGCGCCGCCGATGGCCGACGCCGAGCCGCTCCCGACCACCCCAGAACCGACCGCGGCCGCGCCAGAGCCGTTCTGGCAACGCCCACTGGTCGGGCTGGCGCGCGGCCTGATCTGGCTGTTCGGCGCCCTGCCCGAACCACTCGCCTACGGCTTCGCCGACCTGTGCGCCGTGGTGTGGTATCTGTTTTGGCGGCTGTCGGACGCCACCGGGCGACGCTCGAAGGGCTACTGGCGCAACACCCGCATCGCGTTCCGGCCGGGCGCGCCGCTCGGCCCCACCCGGCCGCCCCGGCACCTCTGGCGCTGGTCGCGGCACATCGCCTGGCTGGCCGTCGACTTCTGCCGCATGCACCGCATCACCGCGGCCAACCTGGCCCAGCACTGCGATGCCCGCGAATACGAACCGCTGCGCGCGGTCTATCAGCAGGGCCGCGGCCTGATCTGCGCCACCGGCCACATCGGCGTGTGGGACGTGGCGGGCCACGCCGCAGGGTTGCTCGGCCTGCCGATCACCTCGGTGTTTCGCCCGAGCCCGGTTCCCGGCCTGAACCGCCTGATCGAACGCCTACGCACCACCACCGGGCAGACCGTGGTGGCGCGCAAGAACGTCCTGTGGACCCTGAAGCGGGTGCTGGCCCGCCGCGAAGCCATCGGCCTTTTGTGCGACGGCGGCGGCAAGCACAGCTCGGTGGTGGCGCCGTTCCTGGGTACTCCGTCACGCACCGTGGCCACCCCGGCCCTGCTGCACCTGCAAACCGGGGCCCCGGTCGCCGTGGTGGCAGTCCTGCGCACTGGCCGCATGCGCTTCCGCGTACGGGTCTACGACGTCATCGAATCGGCGGCCAGTGGGGACCGCGACCGCGACTTGGTGGCGATCACCACCCGCATCAACCAGGGGCTCAGCCAAGCCATCGCCGAGGCACCCGAACAGTGGTTCTGGCAGAGCCGGCGCTTCCGCCACCGTCCGCCTGGGGAACTGCCTGGGCCGGACGGTCTGCCGCCGCTGCAGGGAGACACCCCCTAGCGATTCTTCATCATTTCTTCACGAAACAACCTCCGGGCCTTCACGTGGCCGTGCAGCCTGTTGCGCGCGGCCTTTCGTCGCACCGCTCCCTCCGCCTCCCCCCAGGAACCACGCTTGAAGACTCCGCTCGTCCTGCTGTTCGCCGTTCTGCCATTCACCGCCTGCAGCCGGCCCAGCCACGCCGGCCAGGCCGACGGCGCCCAACCGGGCCGCCGCATCGAACTCCAGAACAAGGGCTCGGACACCATGCTCGAAGTGGCCGGCGCCTGGGCCGAGGCCTACCGCAAGGTCACCCCGAACGTGATCGTCTCGGTGTCCGGGGGCGGTTCCGGCACCGGGGTCTCGGCCCTGATCAACGGCACGGTCGACATCGCCAACAGCAGCCGCGCCCTGAAGGAGCGGGAACTCGCCGACGCCCGCGCCAAGCAACACGCGCCGGTGCAGCACCACGTCGGCAACGACGCGATCGCCATCTTCGTGCACAAGGACAACCCGCTGCCATCCATCACCATGGACCAGCTGAAGGACCTGTTCGGCGCCGACGGCAAGCTGACCAAGTGGTCGCAGCTCGGCGTCGACCTCGGCGATGCCAAGTTCGACCCGATCGTCTACGTGAGCCGGCAGAACAACAGCGGCACCTACGAGTACTTCCGCGAAGCGGTGCTCGGGGACAAGGGCCGCATCCGGCAGGAATGCAACAACCTGAACGGCAGCAAGGACGTGGTCGACTTCTGCGCCAAGACCAAGAGCGCGATCGGCTACAGCGGCCTGTCCTACGCCAGCGACCAGGTGCGCGTGGTGCCGGTGCTCGGCAAGGACGGCAAGCCGGTGGTGCCGACCTTCGACACGGTGCTCGACCACAGCTACCCGATCGCGCGGCCGCTGTTCATGTACACCAACGGCGAGCCGAAGGGGGCGACCAAGGACTACCTCGACTGGATCAAGAGCGACGCCGGCCAACAGGTGCTGGCGGCGAGCGGCTACCCGCCGCTGCGCAAGCTCTGAGGCTCGGACCGGGCGGGTCGGAACCGGAGTTCGCGCTCGACCTGCCGGCATCGGTCCGGTTCCATGGGGCCTCCCCACCGCCTTCCCGAGTCTGCCCGTGCCCTCCCACTACGAAGAACGTCTGCAGAAGGACTTGGCCTGGATCCAAGACCTGGTCGTACTCGTCGGCCAGAACATCGCCACCGCGATCGAGCATGCCGTGCGCGCCGTGCTCAAGCTGGACAAGGATCTCGCCGCCAACACGGTGATCGGCGACTTCGCCATCAACCGGCAGACCCGGGAACTCGACCGCCTCTGCCACGCCTTCGTGGCGCGCCACCTGCCCAGCGCCGGACACTTGCGCTACGTGTCGTCGGTGCTGCGCCTGACGATCGGCTTGGAGCGCATCGGCGACTACGCCGCGACCATTTCGCGCACGGCCGCACAACTGTCGGCGGTGCCCCCCCAGGTGGTGGCACGCGACATCGAGATGATGGCCGACCACAGCCGGCGCATGCTCCAGGACGCACTGCGGGCCTTCCAGACCCGCGACGTCGGTCTGGCGCAGGCGACGCTGAGCGCCGCGGCCCAATTCGCCGAGTACTTCGACAAGGTGTTCGCCGACCTGGTCGGCGAGGGCGAGGCGCGCAGCCGGCCCACCACCGACCTGTTCTCGCTGATGGCGACGTTCAACCGCCTGGAGCGAGTGATCCATCAGGCCAAGAACATCTGCGAGGAGACGGTGTTCGTCGCCACCGGGCGGATGAAGGGCGAGAAGGTGTTCCAGATCCTGTTCCTGGACGAACGCAACCACGGCGCGAGCCACTTGGCCGAGCACTTCACGCGCAAGGTGTTCCCGCAGAGCGGCCGCTACCGCAGTGCCGGCTGGGCCGCCGCCGAAGAAGTCGATCCGGCGTTCGCCCGCTTCGCGCAGACCGTGGGCCTCGACCTGAGCCGCGCCTGGCCGACGGCGCTGAACACGCTGCGCGACCAGCTCGACGAGTACCAACTGGTGGTCGGCCTCGGCAAGGGTGCCCGCGAACAGCTCGGCAAGGTGCCGTTCCACACCACGGTGCTGGTCTGGGACCTCGACCCCAACCTCACGCCCGAAGCCGCCTACCGCGAACTGACCCCCCGCATCCGTGAACTGATGGAGCGCCTGCGCGGCGAAGAGGCGAGCTGAGTGGCGCCCCAACCGCCCCAGCTCTCGGCACGGCGCGCGCAGCTCACGGCGCGCCTGGACCAGCGCGACCGCACCTGGTGGATCGACTTCGCGGCCCGCGCGGCAGTCTTGCTCGGCGGCCTGTCGGCGATCCTGTTCATCGGCGCGATCTTCGTCTTCATCGCCACCCAGGGCCTCGAGCTCATGGGGCGCCTGTCCTTCGGCGAGTTCCTGTTCGGCCGCCACTGGGAACCCACCGTGGAGCCGCCCGCCTACGGGGCGTTGCCGCTGCTGGCGGGCACCTGCTGGATCACCGGCGTGGCCATGCTGATCGCCGTGCCGCTGGCGTTCTGCGCAGCGATCTACGTCGGCGAATTCGCGCGCGGCAAGCAGCGCGAGTGGTTGAAGATCCTGATCGAGCTGCTCGCCGCGATCCCTTCGGTGGTCTGGGGCGTGATCGGGCTACACCTGATGAAGCCGATCATCCAGACGGTGTTCGGCGTGCAGGTCGGCCTCAACGTGCTGAACGCCGGCATCATCCTCGGCCTGATGGCGGCGCCGATCATCACCACCATCGCCGAAGACGCGCTGAAGGCGGTGCCCGACACCTACCGCGAAGCCGCCGAAGCACTCGGCGCGTCGCGCTGGCAAGTGGTGTGGCGGGTGGTGCTGCCGCACGCCCGGCCGGGCCTGTCCGCAGCGGTCCTGCTCGGCATCGGCCGCGCGTTCGGCGAGACCATCGCCGTGCTGATGGCCAGCGGCCACCGCCTGATGGTGCCGACCAGCATCTTCGATTCGGCCGCCACGGTCACCGCGACCATCGCCGCCGAACTGGGGGAGACCGCGACCGGCAGCGACCACTACCAGGTGCTGTTCGTGCTCGGCCTGGTGCTGTTCCTGATCACCTTCGTCATCAACCTGCTCGCCGACTGGATCGTGCGCGGCCGGAGGTCGCGATGACCACGCCCCAACCCAAGGCGAGCCCGCTCGACTTCCGCGCCAC
Organism: Planctomycetota bacterium; assembly: GCA_016795295.1. Lineage (GTDB taxonomy): Bacteria > Planctomycetota > UBA1135 > UBA1135 > UBA2386 > JAEUHP01. Next base: position 13,647 of record JAEUHP010000017.1, read on the forward strand.
CGGCCACGAACGGCGCGCGCTGTCGACACAGAAGCTGGTGCGACTCGGCTTCCTCGGCGTCACGCTGCTGCTGCTGCTGCCAGTGCTCGGCATTCTGGTGACGCTGCTGGTCGAAGGCGCCCCCGGTCTGTCGTTGGAGTTCTTCCTCGACGAACCGCGCAAGAACGGCGCGCAGGGCGGCATCTTCCCCGCCCTGGTCGGCACCATCTGGCTCACGGCCGTCGCCTTGGCCGTGGCCCTGCCGACCGGCGTCGCCGCCGCGATCTACCTCAGCGAATACGCCCGCGACAACTGGCTGACCCGGGCCATCCAGGTGGCGATCGTCAACCTCGCCGGCGTGCCGTCGATCGTGCACGCACTGTTCGGCGTCGGCGCCTTCGTGCACTTCATGCGTTTTGGCACCTCGATCCTGGCCGCCGGCTGCACGCTGGCGGTGATGACCCTGCCGGTGGTGATCGTGGCGACGCGCGAATCGCTGCAGGCGGTGCCGCGCGCGTTCCGCGAAGCGTGCTGGAGCCTCGGCGCCACCCGCTGGCAGACGATCTGGCGGGTGGTGCTGCCGAACTCCGGCAGCGGCATCCTGACCGGCTTGATCCTGGTGGTGTGCCGCGCCGTGGGCGAGACTGCGCCGATCATGTTCACCGGGGCCGTGGCCCTGCGCGTGCTGACCCCGGAGAGCGTGTTCGACCAGACCATGGCGCTGTCCTACCACCTGTACGTGGTGTCGACCCAGGTGAGCGAAGTGCCGCGGCACGTGCCGTTCGCCGTGGCGCTGACCCTGATCGCCGTGGTGCTGGCGATGAATGCCGTGGCGATCTACTTCCGCATGCGCTTGCGCGGGAGGAAGAAGTGGTGAGCCCCGCCCACGAACTGCCGCGCACCCCTGCGTCCGCACCACTCGTCACCGTGCGCGGCCTCGCCGTGCACTACGGCGACAAGGTGGCCTTGCAGGGGGTCGACCTGGAGATCCGCGACCACGAGATCTTCGGCATCATCGGCCCGGCGAACGCCGGCAAGACGTCGTTCCTGCGCGCGCTGAACCGCATGGACGAGTTCGTGCCGGGCATGCGCGTCGACGGCGCGGTGACGTTCGCCGGACGCGACGTGCGCGAGATCCGCAACCTCTACGCGCTGCGCCGCCACATCGGCGTGGTGTTCCCGCTGCCGGTCGGGTTGCCGCTTTCGATCTACGACAACGTGGCGCTGGCGCCGCGGCTCGCCGGCACGCGCAAACGCGCCGACCTCGACGGCATCGTCGAACACTGCCTGCGCCGCGCCGCGCTGTGGGACGAGGTCAAGGACCGCCTCGGCTCGCTCGGCTCGCTGCTCAGCGGTGGCCAGCAGCAGCGCCTGACCATCGCGCGCGCGCTGTCCCAGGACCCCGAACTGCTGCTGCTCGACGAGTTCTCGATCGCCGTCGATCCGGTGACCACCATGCGCATCGAAGAGGTGCTCAAGGAACTGAAGCAGGAGCTGACCATCGTGCTGGTCACCAACCTGGTGCAGCAGGCGCGGCGCCTCGCCGACCGCACCGCGTTCTTCCTCGGCGGACGCTGCGTGGAGCTCGCCGAGACGGAGACGCTGTTCGGCGGCGGCGCGCGCCAACAGAGCACCATCGACTACCTGGAGGGACGTTTTGGCTGACTCCCACACCCTGCCGGCCGGGCCCCTCCGGGCAACCGAGCTGGCGATCGAGGTGCAAGGCCTCAACCTCTGGTACGGCAAGTTCCAGGCCCTGCACGACGTCGACCTGCGCATCCGCAGCGGCATCGTCACGGCGCTGATCGGCCCGTCGGGCTGCGGCAAGTCGACGCTGCTGCGCAGCTGCAACCGCATCAACGAGCGGCTCGGCTACGTGTCGACCACCGGCACCATCCGCGTGCACGGCCAGGACATCTATGCCCCGGACGCCTCACCGATCCAGGTGCGGCGCAAGGTCGGCATGGTGTTCCAACGGCCGAACCCGCTGCCGCTGTCGATCCGCGACAACGTGCTGTTCGCGCACCGGCTGCACAGCGAGCAGTCGGCCGGCAAGGCCGAAGCCGACCAGCTGGTCGAGAGCGCCCTGCGCGAAGTGTTGCTCTGGGACCGGGTCAAGGACCGCCTGCACCACAAGGCCACGCTGTTGTCCCTCGAAGAACAGCAAAAGCTGTGCATCGCACGGCTCCTGCCGACCAAGCCGACGGTGCTGCTGATGGACGAGCCGTGTTCGGCTCTGGATCCAGCGGCCACCGCGGCGGTCGAGGACCTGATCTGGGATCTGCGGGGGCACTATTCGATCCTGATCGTCACGCACAACATGGCGCAGGCGCGGCGCGCCAGCGACGAGTGCGTGTTCATGCTGATGGGGCGGGTGGTCGAGCACAGCGAGACCGAAGAGATGTTCGTGGTGCCGCAGCGGCGCGAGACGGCGGATTACATCGAAGGTCGGTTCGGCTGAGGGGTTGGAGGGGGTGCCGCGGCGGCGATCCGCGGCGGCGGTTGCCGTCGCCTTCCGCGGCGTCGGCGGAGGGCGGTTGGTGGGTCAGAAATTCGCGTGCCGGGTGCGGTTCTGCGCCGCATCGAGTCCGTAGGTCAGTTTCTCTACGAAACTGCCCGTCGACGTCTCCGGGTTCGCGTCCTGCATCAACGTCGTGTCGGCACCGAGCCACGCCTTGTGCAGCCGATGGTGCTCGTCGTAGGTGAAGCGATCCCCAGCGCGGTTGCTGCCGCCCTGCTTCTGGTAGACCTCTTTCACCAGGTTGCTCGCCTGGTCGTAGACGAAGTCGACCTGGGCTCCGGACGAGCGCATGTTCACCCACGCGAACAGCAGCACCAGGAACGCAGCGAACGGGCCCACACCGCCCAGTCTCCCAGATGCCACGCCCCCGGGGCAACAGAACGCCGCCCCAAGGACTCGCCGGTGGAGCGGTCCCGCGCGCAGCGCGGGGGCGCGACATCCCCGACGCGCTGGCTGTGCCAGGGGCGGCCAGCAGCGGTCACGTCGCGCCGAACGTGGCCACGCGGCGGGATTTGGGCGTGGTCTCGGGCTTCGGCGGTGTGCCGCCGTGTGCCAGGAGCTGCCAGGGTGTGACCGGATCCGTTGCACACTGGATTGCACACTGCCGAGGTTCGGTGGTTGGGCGGGCGGGTGTGGCGGCTTGGCGAACGTGGCGGAAGGGCGCATTTCACGCTGCACCTGCTTCGGCGCCGGGGCATCCGTTCCAGCTCAGCTCGGGTGGCAAACCCGTGCTCGGCTTGAGGTTCGGTGCCGCCAGTCTACCGGAAGCGCCTCCCCTGGATCCGAGTTCGAATGCCGCCCTCCCGCGGGTGGTGGTTGCCCGTGCGGGCGGTGGCTGAGTGGGTCAGAATTCGCGTGCCGGGTGGGTCAGATTCAGATTGCCGCCAGCAGCCCTGCAGGACTCGAAGTCTGACGCGCTGGCCGTGCCAGGAGCGATCAGCAGCGGTCACGTCGCGCCGAACGTGGCCGCGCAGCGGGAGTTGGGCAAGGTCTCGGGCTTCGGCGGTGCGCCACCGAGTACCTGGACCGGTCAGGGTGTGACCGGGATCCGTTGCACACTGGATTGTACACTGCCGGGGTTCGGGGTTTGGTGGTTGGGCGGGAGGGTGAGGGGGTCCGGTGATCGGAGCGGTAAGGGCGCATTCCACCAATGGGACATGCACCGGCCTGCGTTCGCCAAGTTGCCACACCATTACCTGATGACCCCGCAGCCTATCGACTGTCAACAGCCGATCGAATGCGGAGCGACTGCGAGCGGAGTTCGGCAGCAGGCGGGCGGGCGGGCGTCATGCCGAGCACCGCCTGAGGGCAGCCATGAACTTCGCGAGCAGAACATGCTGGACGCGGGCTTCAGTGGCGTCTAGCACATCCTCGATCACGACGATGTTCGCCTCGCGCTCGATCGTGATCTCGAACCGGTTGAACTCGAAGCGAGGTCGCTGCGTCGCCGAGTCGGCGATCGCGTCTTCGATCAGGCGGCGCACGTACTCCGTGCATTCTTGGGAGATGAACTGTTCGAGAAGGTCGCTCATTTGCTGCCTCAGAACGGAAACGCGGTCTGGATGACGCCATCTCGAACGTAACTGTCCTGGCAACCGCACCTGGACACCGCGATCGCCGTCGCCCCTGACGGGCCGGCGGTCAGCGAGCGACCTTCAGGTTGGCGACCACGGCGGCGAGGTCGCGCCTGGCGTTGGCGGCACGCGCTACAGCCTCGGCTTGCTGCCTGTAGGCGCGCGGCGTGAGTTCATGCACGCGCGATGCCGGCACCTGGCTGATCTGCACGATGACGT
>JAEUHP010000219.1 GCA_016795295.1 Planctomycetota bacterium
ATCGCATCGGGATCGCCATCGCCGTCGAGGTCGTCGAGGACCGACAGTTCGCCGGGCAACGACTCCAGCACCAGGGGCAGCGGCAACCAGTCGAGGCGCTGCTGGGCCACCCCACCGGCGCTCAGGGTCAGGATCGTGGCGATACGGGTCAGGGTCGGCTTGGGGTTCGGCATGGCTCCTCGCGGGCGCGGCAAAGTACGTGCCAGAGCCCCTGGCGCCCACCATGGGGGTCCGTGTGGCGCGAGACCGCAGAAACAGTGTCGTTCCACCGTCGCAGCCGTCGGCATCCAGACGGATGCCGTGCCCGCAGGCCCCGAACGCCTCACCATCACCCTGGCCGGTGCGCGGACGGTCCCATCGCCGCCGTAGCCGCTGGTTCGGTGGCCTGATCCCGCACCGGCCCACTCACAGCCGCGATCGCAGCCCGCGCCACGGCCGTGCGCCACTGCAGGAACCAGACGTTGAGCACACCCAGCAGCAACACCGCGAAGCCCAAGGCCATCCGTTGCAACGCGTCACTGCGAATGCCCGCCAACGTGCCGAGCACCAGTGCGTCGAACAACACCAGCGGTGTGACCCAGACCGCGAACACCGCCAAGCCGACACCGTGCAGCGCGCCGCGGCTGCGCCGGATCCGCGACAAGGCCCAGATGCCGGTGCCCCAGAGCACCGCGAATGCCAGGGGCGGCACCGACCACACGAACTGGCGCAGACCGACTTGCCCGCGCTCCCAAGGTTCGCGCACCGGCGGCCGCGGCAACGCCGGTCGCGGTGCGACCTGCAGGATCTCGCGCCCAGCGCGTTCGTTCGCCGCGCGGGCGCCCTGGTCCGCGTCGTAGCGCGCCCATTCCTGCTCCAGCACGGCCAGCGCCACACTCTCGTGGTGCATCCGCCAGGCAGCCATGCCGGCGGCTGCCAGCACCAGGACGAACACCACCATGCCAACCAATGGCAAGCGGCACAGCCGACTCACGCGCACCCGGGACGGCGCAGACCCAGAGCCCGCGGCAGCGCGCGGCGCCTCCGCCCCCACCCCCCGCAAATCGCGCTCCAGGTCCGCAACCCGCTGGTAGCGCCGTTCCGGATCCTGGGCCAGAGCCCGGCGGACCACCGCATCGAGACCGTGTGGCACCCCCTGCTGCTGGGACGGCGGCGCGAACGCACCGAGCGGCAGTTGCCCGGTCAACATCTCGTAGAGCACCACGCCGAGCGCGAAGATGTCGGCGCGATGGTCGACGGCACCGCTGCGCCACTGCTCGGGGGCCATGTAGTGCGGCGTGCCGAGCACCTGGCTGGTCCGGGTCAACGGCGCCGCCGGCCCCTCGTCCACGATCCGGGCGAGACCGAAGTCGGCGACCTTCGCCTGCCCCTCCTGGTCGATCAGGATGTTCTCCGGCTTGATGTCGCGGTGCACGACGCCGCGTTCGTGGGCGTAACGCAACGCGTCGCAGAGCTGCGGGCAGAGCCGCAGCGCCTCCTCGGGCGCCAGGCGACCCATCGCCATCAGCCGGCGCAGGTCGATGCCGTCGACATACTCCGTCAGCAGATAACAGAAGCCCTGCCGCTGGCCGAAATCGAGCACCTTGAGGATGCGCGGGTGGTCGAGCTGGGCCAATGCATGCGCCTCGCGGGCGAAACGCGTCGTGAACTGCGGGTCCGCCGCGAGCTTCGGCGCCAGGATCTTCAGCGCCAGGGTGCGCCCCAGGCTCTTCTGCCGCACCCGGTAGACGGTGCTCATGCCGCCCTGGCCGAGCAGGCCTTCGATCCCCAGCTCGGGGAACGCCGCGGCCAGCAGTTCGAACTCGGGGGGCGCAGCGGGCGCGGGAATCTCGGCCGCACGGCGCAGCAGGCGTTCGGCGTCGAGGGAATCGCGGTTCGTGTCCATGCCCTTGCTTGCGGCAGAATGGCCGCGGAGGTTACACGCTGCCGCGCGAATCCCGACCCGCCAGCAGTTCGAGCAGGTGGGCCATTTCGGCCGCCACCTCGTCCGGCCCAGCCAGGGTCTGGCCAATTTCGGCCTGCAACAGCTCGTGGAATCGTTGGCGCAAGCGGTGCACGGCGACCTTGAACGCCCCCTCCGAAGTGCCGAGCGCCGCGGCCGCCGCGCGCATCGGTTCGTCGCCGTTCTCCAGCAGCAACCACGGCCGAGCCGCTGCCAGCACCCGAGCGCGCCCACGGGGTTCGTACTCGGCGGCCAGCCTGGAGAACACCCGCTCGACCACGGACCGCACCCAACTCCGCGCATAGGCCTGTTCGGGGCTCTCCTGGCTCGACGCCAAGGCCAGGCGCTGCTCCTCGGCCAGCACGTCCAGCGACACCACCTGCCCACCGCCGCGCTTCTGTGCCTGGTCCGCCGCCTGCACGTCCGCCAGGTGGTGCCGCGCACACGCGAGCAACCAACTGCGGAAGCGACCGCGCTCACGCGCCACACTGGCGAAGTCGTTGCCGGCCAACAGGCGGGCGAACAGTCCTTGGGTCAAGTCCTCGGCATCCGCACGGCTCCGGCCGAGGCGCCGGTAGAACGCGTAGACCGGCGCCCAGTAGCTCTGGCACAACTCGGCGAGCGCTGCACGGCCGTCAGGGTCGGCCGTGCCTGCTCGCACCACCAGCGTCCAACGTGTCGTCGCGAAGGCCACGGGGGCAGACTAACCGCGGTCCGCGGGTGGCGGACCAGCGACTCCCACCAACACGAACCTCACTTCTTCGCCGGCTGCCGCGTGTAGACGATCTTCAACACCACCATCGGCTTGCCGTCCGGCCCCGGCACGGACATCTCGAACACCCGCGAGCCGTCGTCCTTGTCGGTCGTGACCATCGTGTGCTGCACCGG
>JAEUHP010000198.1 GCA_016795295.1 Planctomycetota bacterium
CGACGCGGACGACTGAGAGGCCGAGAAGAAGCCATGATACGGCCTCTCAGATTGTCGATTGGCGGCCGCCTTCGCGGCCGCGCAGAGCCTTCGAGAGGTTTCTCTCTCAGGCTCTGAGCGCGCGGCGTTCGATCGCCCCAGCCTGGGAGCCAGCCTCGTCCCGGATTCAGCGTTTTTGCGCGCCCTTGCCGCCGCCTTGCGCCGGCGCACCCTTCTGCTGCGCCTTCTGCCAGCTGTCCTTCAGTGCCACCGTGCGCAGGAACACCGGCGCGTCGGGCCGGCTGTCCACCGGGTCGCAGGCGAAGTAGGCGAGCCGTTCGAACTGAAAGCGCTGCCCTGGAGCGGCGCTGCGCAGGCTCGGTTCGAGCTTGGCGCGCACCGTGCGCAGGCTGTTCGGATTCAGCACCCGCAGGAACTCGCTGGCATCGACCGCCGCGGGATCCGGCACCGTGAACAGGTGTTCGTAGAGGCGCACTTCGGCGTCGAACGCGTGGGCCGCCGACACCCAGTGGATGGTGCCCTTGACCTTGCGCCCATCGGGGGCGTTGCCACCGCGGGTCGCCGGGTCGTGGCTGCAGTGCACGGTGTGCACGCGCCCCAAGGCGTCCTTCTCCACGCTGGTGCAGGTGACGAAGTAGGCCGAGCGCAGCCGCACTTCGCGACCCGGCGCCAGGCGGTAGAAGTCTTTCGGCGGCTGCTCCTGGAAGTCGTCGCGTTCGATCCACAGCTCGCCGGTGAACGGCACCAGGCGGGTGCCCGCGGTCGGGTCCTCGGGGTTGTTCGCCACCTCGACCTGGTCGACGGTGCCGGCGGGCCAGTCGTCGACCACGAGCCGCACCGGGTCGAGCACCGCCATGCGCCGCAGCGCGGTGCGGTTCAGGTGGTCGCGCACGAAGTGCTCGAGCAGGCTGTACTCGTGGGTGCTGTTGAACTTCGCCAGGCCCACGTGCTTGCAGAACGCGACCAGTGCCTCGGGTGGGAAGCCGCGGCGGCGCAGGCCGCGCAGCGTCGGCAGGCGCGGATCGTCCCAGCCGCTCACGTGCCCGCCTTCGACCAGCTGCAAGAGCCGCCGCTTGCTGGTCAGCAGGTATTCGATGTTGAGCCGCGCGAACTCGATCTGCTGCGGCTTGGCGATGCCGAGCGCGTCACAGAACCAGTCGTACAGGGGCCGATGGTGCTCGAACTCGAGAGTGCACAGCGAGTGCGTGATGCCCTCGATCGAGTCCGACTGGCCGTGCGCCCAGTCGTACATCGGATAGATGCACCAGCGGTTGCCGGTGCGCTGGTGGGGCAGGTGGCGGATGCGGTACATCACCGGATCGCGCAGGTTCAGGTTGCTGTGCGCCATGTCGATCTTGGCGCGCAGCACCTTCGCCCCGTCGGGGAACGCCCCCGACTGCATCGCCCGCAGCAGCTGCAGGTTCTCGGCCACCGAGCGGTCACGCCACGGACTCGGCGTGCCGGGCGCGGTCAGCGTGCCGCGGGTCGCCGCGATCTGGTCGGCATTCTGGTCGTCGACGTAGGCGAGTCCCTTCTGCACCAGCTGTTCGGCCCACGCATAGAGCTGCTCGAAGTAGTCCGCGGCGTAGTACATCGCGTCCCACTGGAAGCCGAGCCAGCGCACGTCCTCCTGGATCGCGTCGACGTATTCCTGGTCCTCCGCGGCCGGGTTGGTGTCGTCCATGCGCAGATGGCAGCGGCCGCCGAACTCCTGCGCGATCGAGAACGAGGTGGTGATGGCCTTGGCGTGGCCGATGTGCAGGTAGCCGTTCGGCTCGGGGGGGAACCGGGTCACCACCTGCCGCACGGTGCCGGCCGCCAGGTCCGCGCGGATGCGGTCGCGGATGAAGTCGGAAGCGGGAGCCGGGGTGGGGGGCTGGGTCATGGTTGGAAGGGTGCCACGATGCGGCCGACCGGCGGCGAATGCAAACGGCCGCAGCGACCCGCTGCCTGGGCACGCGGCACCCCAGGCTTGTTTTCGCCGCGGCCGGCCGTACCGATGGCGGCCATGCCAAGACAACACCCTCCCGAGATCGCGCGGTTCCTGGCCGTGGGCTCGTTCGCCGTGGTCGGCGCGTCGGCCGACCGCAGCAAGTACGGCAACAAGGTCCTGCGCTGTTACCAGCAACACGGACTGCCGGTGGTGGGCGTGCACCCGAAGCTCACCGAGGTCGAAGGCGTGCCGGTCCACCCGAGCCTCACCGCGGTGCCGGGGCCGCGGGCGGTGTCGGTGGTGGCGCCGCCGGCTGCGGCCGTGGGGGTGGTGGCGGATGCGGCGGCTGCCGGGGTTCGGCACCTGTGGTTCCAGCCCGGTGCCGAAGCGCCCGAAGCACTCGCCGCAGCGCAGGCGGCCGGCATCGAGGTGATCTCCGGCGGGCCGTGCCTGTTGGTGGCGCTGGGCTTTCGCGACGGCTGAGCGCCGCGGTGCGCTTGGGGCGTAGTGCGCAGGTTGGCCAGGACTCCACACGGCTTGCTCGCGCCGTGGCGGCGCGCTACAGCAAGGGCATGAGCCTTCGGCGCGCCACGGCGACAGCGGTGCAGGAACTGCGGGCCCTGGAGTTCGGCCCGCCGGTGGCTTGCGTCTACAACCCGCTCGAATACGCCGCCGAGCTGCACGCGGCATGGCTCGAGCGCTACGGCCGAGGCAAGAAGCAGGTGTTGTTGCTGGGCATGAATCCGGGACCGTTCGGCATGGTGCAGACCGGTGTGCCGTTCGGCGAAGTGGAGGCTGTGCGCAGCTGGCTCGGTCTGCGTGGCCGGGTGCAACGGCCCGCCCACGAGCATCCGAAACGCCCGGTGTCGGGTCTCGATTGCCCGCGCAGCGAAGTCAGTGGGCGGCGGCTGTGGGGCTGGGTGGCCCAGCGCTATGTCACGCCGCAGCGCTTCTTCCGGCGCTGCTTCGTGCACAACTACTGTCCGTTGGCGTTCGTCACCGACTCGGGGGCGAACTTGACGCCCGACAAACTGCCACGCAAGGACCAGGCTGCCCTGTTCGCGGTCTGTGATCGGTTGCTGCGCGCCGTGGTCGAAGTGCTCGAGCCCGCGATCTGCGTGGGTGTCGGTGGTTTCGCCGAACAGCGCTTGCACCAGGTGTTGGACAGCGGCCCAATGCGGCGCCCCGTGCGGATCGGGCGGTTGCCGCATCCGAGTCCGGCGAGTCCTGCCGCGAACCGCGGTTGGGAACGACTCGCGGATCAGGCGTTCGCCGAACTGGGCATCGCCGTTCCCTGAGTGGGCGTCGCTGAAGTGGGCGTCGCTGAAGTGGGCGTCCCTGAGCCGGCGCCCCTGAGTTGGCTCCCACGAGCTGGGTTTGCGCTTGGCTGCCAGTGCAGGCGCGCAGCGCAGTTTCCGCTTCCGTCGCCCCGTCCGCTCACTGGAAGCACGCCGGCGGCCGGCGCAGGCGGCCCAGGTGCTTCTGCAGCACGCTGTAGAGGCGCTTGCGCGCGCGCATGATGCGGATCGCCACGGTGCCCGTCGGCAAGCCGAGTTGCTGCCCGGCTTCTTGGTAGGGCAGTCCTTGGCGCACACACAGTTCGAACACCTGCCGGTAATGCTCGGGCAGCTCCTGGACTGCGGTCTGGAACGCGGCGAGGAACTCCTCGCTCTCCAGTTCGCGGCGTTCGTCGGCCGCCGGCACGGTCTCCAGCAAGTCGCTCGCCTCCTGGGACTCGGCCGGCTGCAGGCTGCTGATCGGTCGCGGCAGGCGCTTTTGGGCGCGCAGGGCCGACAGAGCCTGGTTGCGTGCCACTTCGAACAGCCACGCGCGGAAGTTCGTGCCGGGGCGGTAGTGGTCGCCCTTCTGCAGCAGCTTCTCGAACACTTCCTGGGTGACGTCCTGGGCCAGGTGGGCATCGCGCAGCATGCCCTGCACGAAGTGCAGGATGCGCCGTCCGTAGCGCGCTTCCAGTTCGCTCATCGCGGCGTTCTGGTCGCCGTGCTGCAGCTGCAGGACCAGGTCGTCATCGCTTTGTGGTTCGACGGGAATGCGGGTTTCCGAGCGGGCCATACGCCCCTCTGCTACAAGGAGCATGCCGCGCCCGCCGAGGTGCGCAGGAAAAACATAAGACGTTTTTTTGTAGATGCTTACGTATTCAACCCAAGTGCGTAGAGCAGGCTGGTGCCATCGCCTTGCGGCACCAGCCGCAGCACGGCGGTGGCGGCAGAATTTCAGGCATTTTGTCGGCAGCAGGGGCACTCGCCTCCGGCAACGAGTCGTCGCGGTGCGCCGCTTGCCTCGTTACCATGGGCGTCCGGCGGCCACCGGTGTGGCGCTCTGCCCTCACTCCATGGAAGCGTCCCTGCGGCCAGGTCTGCCTTCGACGGCGGCGTTGTTCGTCGCGCCCGGTTTCTTGCACTTGCTGGGGAACGTGCTGTTCACCGTGCAGGGCCACGGACTGCTGCTGAGCGACGATCCGTCGGGCACCGCGCAGGCCAAGAGTGCCATCGGCCAAGCCACGGCCCGCGGCAGCGCCGCGTTGCTGGCCATGCGGGTGCTGCTCGGCGAGGCTGGCCAGCCACCGCAAGCTGCCGGCGAGTTGTTGGCGACCCTGGCGGAACTGCTGAAAGTGCCGTTGCGCGAACGCCGGCTCGGCTTTCGCGTGCTCGGGGAAGAGGGGCCAGCGGCGCGGATCCTGGTCGATCCGCAGGCGTTTTGCAACCTGGTGGCGGACGCGGTGCGGCACCTCGCCGAAGCGCATCCGGACGCCGATGCCGGGGTGCTGCAGCTGGCGCTCTCGGTCGGCGCGGCGGGCGGGGTCGTGGTGCACGTCGATTTTGCGCCGGCTGCCGGCGTCCTGCCGTTCCCGGCGCGTGGTGCGTCGTGGGCCGAGGCGCTGGCGCGGGCGGCCGTTCGCTGCGGCTACCATGGCGACGTCCGTGCCCATGGCGATCGGCTGCAGATGTCGTTCCCCAGTGCGGTTGCGGCGCCTTGGCCGGAACCTTGAGCCAGCCTTCATCGAACCTTGGCGAAGCCTGTCTAGCGTCCTCGTGGTTTCTTGATTCGAAGCCTCAGCCAAACCAAGAGCAACGAGTGGCCAAGCCCAAAGTACTGGTGATCGAAGACGAGCCCGACATCCTCGAGGTCATCCAATACAACCTCGAGCGCGAGGGGCACAAGGTGATCGCTTGCCGCAACGGCGAGCAGGGCCTCAGTCGCATCCGCACCGACAATCCGGACCTGGTGATCCTGGACCTGATGCTGCCCGGCATGGACGGGGTCGAAGTGTGCCGGCAGGTCAAGTCGGACCCGGTGACCCGTTCGATCCCGATCGTGATGGTCACCGCCAAGGGCGAGGAGAGCGACATCGTGCTCGGCCTTGGCATCGGGGCCGACGACTACATCACCAAACCCTTCAGCCCGCGCGAACTGGTGGCTCGGGTCAAGGTGGTGTTGCGCCGCGGGCCGCTGCGCCAGGACAGCGGGGTGGGCGAACGGGTGGTGCGCGGCACCTTGACCATCGATCTCGGTCGCCACGAAGCGCGCATCGGTGAGCAGTTGCTGAATCTGACGCCCACCGAGATGCGGCTCCTGCACTTCCTGGCTTCGCATCCGGGGCGTGTGTTCCAGCGCGCGCACCTGCTGAGCCGGGTGATCGGCGAAGACGCCATCGTCACCGACCGCAACATCGACGTGCACGTGCGCGCTCTGCGGCAGAAGCTGTGCGAACACCAGAACCTGATCGAAACCGTGCGCGGCGTCGGCTACCGCTTCGCCGACGCACCGAAGTGAAGCGCGTGCTGCGAGGGGCCGGATGAGCGGTCCAGGCTGGTTCCTGGCGGGCGCCGGGTGCGGGTTGCTGGCCTGGTGGCTCGCGCAGCGCGCACGGGCTGCTGTAGTACGGCGGGCGGTGGAAGCCGAGGCGGCGCTGGCCGAGTTGCGCCGGGAGCGCGATGGTTTGGCCGCGGGTGTGCAGGGCGCCACCGGTGGGCTCCTGGTCTGTGACTCGAACGGCATCCTGGTGCTGGCCAACGAGCTCGCCTGCGCGCTCGCCGGCTTGCCGGCCGGAGCATGGCAGGGGCGCCGGTTGGCCGAGCTGTTGCCTTGGCCGAAGTTGGTCGACCACCTGCCGCCCGCCGCCGGTACTGCGGCCGGGGAAGTGGCTTTCGAACAGGATCTGCAGGGCGACCCTGCCGAGCCCGGGCGTGCCCTCGGGGTTCGCATCCGCCCCACGCCGTCCGGGGGCTGCGTGGTGGCGATCGACGACCACAGCCGTCTGAAGCGCCTGGAATCGCTGCGCCGCGACTTCGTGGCCAACGTCAGCCACGAGCTCAAGACGCCGCTCGCCGCGATCCAGGGTTTCGTCGAGACCATGCAGGACGATGCCGAGATGCCCGCCGAGACGCGCCAGCGGTTCCTCGAGCGCATTGCTCGGCAGGTGCATCGGCTCGGCACCTTGGTCCAGGACCTGCTGACCCTGTCGCGGCTCGACGAGCAGCGGCCGCTCGACGGCCCGGTGGTGCCGCAGGATCTGGCGGCGCTGGTGCGCGAAGTCGGTCGGGACCTGCAGCCGCTCGCCGACAAGCGGCGCATCGTGCTGCGGGTGCAGGTGCCCGCGGCACCGCTGTGGCTCGCCGCGGACGCGGAAGCCCTGCGCCAGGTGGTCGGCAACCTGGTCGACAACGCGATCAAGTACACTCCGGAAGGGGGCATGGTTGCCGTGTCGTTGGCCGATCAGGCGGGCCGGGCGCGGCTCGAAGTGGTGGACACCGGCATCGGTTTGTCGCCCGACGACCAGGAGCGCGTGTTCGAGCGCTTCTACCGAGTCGACCGGGCGCGGTCGCGCGAACTCGGCGGCACCGGCCTAGGGCTGTCGATCGTCAAGAACACCGTGCGCAACCTCGGTGGCGAGGTCGGCGTGCGCAGCGCCATCGGCCGCGGCAGCACGTTCTGGGTGGAGTGGCCCCTGGCGCCGCCGGCGGGGTGACGGCGCCGCCAGCGGGGTGACGGCGCCGCCGGCGGGGTGATGGCGCCGCCAGCGGAGTGCCGGCGCCGCCAGCGGCGGGCCCGCCCGCCCGCGTCACTGCACCACGCCGCCGCGCGCCGCGAACTCGGCGTTCTTCTGCTGCATGCCGCTCTTGGCGTACTCCCGCACTTCCTCGGTGATCTTCATCGAGCAGAAGCGCGGGCCGCACATCGAGCAGAAGTGGGCCACCTTGGCGCCGTCCTGTGGCAGCGTCGCGTCGTGGTACTCGCGGGCGGTCACCGGGTCGAGGCCGAGGGCGAACTGATCCTGCCAGCGGAACTCGAACCGCGCGCGGCTGAGCGCCAGGTCGCGATCGGCGGCGCCGGGGTGGCCCTTGGCCAGGTCGGCGGCGTGCGCGGCGATCTTGTAGGTGATGACGCCCTGCTTCACGTCGTCGCGGTTGGGCAGGCCGAGGTGCTCCTTGGGCGTGACGTAACACAGCATCGCCGTGCCCATGCTGCCGATCAGCGCCGCGCCGATGCCGGAAGTGATGTGGTCGTAGCCCGGCGCGATGTCGGTGACCAAGGGGCCGAGCGTGTAGAACGGCGCTTCCTTGCAGACGCGCAGTTGCCGATCCATGTTCTCGCGGATCAGGTGCAGCGGCACGTGGCCTGGGCCCTCGATCATGGTCTGCACGTCGTGCCGCCAAGCGATCTCGGTGAGTTCGCCGAGCGTCTCCAGTTCGCCGAACTGCGCCGCGTCGTTGGCGTCGGCGATGCTGCCGGGCCGCAGTCCGTCGCCGAGCGAGAACGACACGTCGTACTTCTGCATGACTTTGCAGATCTCCTCGAAGCCGGTGTAGAGGAAGTTCTCCTCGTGGTGGTGCAGGCACCACTTGGCCAGGATCGAGCCGCCGCGCGAGACGATGCCGGTGACGCGTTCCGCGGTCAGCGGCACGTAGCGCAGCAGCACGCCGGCGTGCACCGTGAAGTAGTCGACGCCCTGCGCGGCCTGTTCCTCGATCACCTCGAGGTAGAGCTTCAGGTTCAAGTCTTCGACCCGGCCGTGCACGCGCTCCAGGGCTTCGTAGATCGGCACCGTGCCGATCGGCACCGGGCTGTTGCGCAGGATCCACTCGCGGGTTTCGCGCAGGTTCTTGCCGGTGCTGAGGTCCATCACCGTGTCGGCGCCCCAGCGGATCGACCATTGCAGCTTCTCGACCTCCTCCTGGATCGAGCTGCCGAGCGCGCTGTTGCCGATGTTGCTGTTGATCTTCACCAGGAAGTTGCGGCCGATGATCATCGGCTCCAGTTCCGGGTGGTTGCGGTTGGCCGGGATGATGGCGCGGCCGCGCGCCACTTCGCTGCGCACGAACTCGGGGTCGACGTTCTCGCGCAGCGCCACGAAACGCATCTCCTCGGTGACGAGGCCTCGGCGGGCGTAGTGCAGCTGCGAGAAGTTGGTGTCGCCGCGGGCGGTGCGCGCGTCGATCCACGGCTGGCGGCGTTTGGGCAGGCCGTGTTCCACCGGACAGCCCTGCGGGCCGGTGGTGTCGTAGACGGTCACGCGTTCGCCGTTGGTGAGGGCGATCTCGCGGGCGGGAACCTGCAGGTCGCCATGGGCGATCTTGCGCGAGTTCGGGAAGTGCTGGTCGAGCGGGGGGATGCCGCTCTTGGCTGCGTCGGTGGTTGGCATCGCTGCTGTTTCCTACGCCGGCATGATCCGGATCAGGTTCGAGGGGTGCGTCTCAGCCCGCGTACGACGGGCGCCCCCAAGCAGTGGAGTGGCCACGATCGTGGTTCGATCGGGAGAACGCAAGAGGCCAACCGCGGCTCGCGAACGGTTGCTGGCAGGGCTCAGTTGCCGCGCGGGCTGCCACGGCCCGGCCACGTTCCCTCGCCTGGTCCCCCACCGGAGGCCGGTGGCGTCGGTGGTCGCACGGGTGCGGTCGGTCCTTGGGGCTCCGGCAGGCCGTCTGGGTCCTGCGGCGCCCTGGGCGCGGGTGCTGGGCCGTGCAAGGGCACCAGTGCGAACACTTCGCGCAGAGCATCGGGCACCGCTGGGCCGAGCCAGTCGACGGCGCGCTGCGACAAGCGCTGTGCGTGGGACTGTTCGGCAGCCAGTGCCAGTTGGCTGCCCTGGAAGAACATGCGCACCAAGAACAGCAGGAACAGCACCACGCAGGCGCCGGTGACCACGCCGACGGCGCCGCCACCGAGCCGGTCGAAGAAGCCGAGACCGGCTTTTTGGGCGGCCTTCTGCAGCACGATCGTCAGCAGACTGAGCAGCACCAGTACCACCAGGAACAGCAACACGTAGGCCAGATACAGCGTGGTCTCGGGCGGCTCCGCGGTTCCGGCGGCGTTGGTGCCGCCGAGTCCTGGAGTGCGCGCGAGCAGCTCGGCGAAGGGCGCGCCAAAGCGCCCGGCTGCCGCGTAGGCGGCCACCAGGATGGCCACCCGCGACACCTGCCAGATCAGCCCCTTGAACAGGCCGATGGCGAAGAACACCAGCAGCACCGCCAGGGTGGTGCGGTCGAACCAGCCGAGCTGCTGCAGTTGTTGCAGGAACTCCGCGGCGCCCGGATCGGGTCCGGTGGGCTCTGGGTGCTGACCGGGCACCGCCCCATTGTGCCGCGCGATTCCCGCCATGGCGAGAAGTAGCTGGCTCTGGCGAGGCCCCTGCTCCGCCGGTTCCCGGCTGGCCGCCTGCGAGCCGGCGCCGGCCGGTTGCAATCCGTGGGGTGCTCGGCGACCCTGTGCAGCGATGGCGCATCCCACCGCCCAGTCCTTTGCCGAAGCAATCCAACGCCTGACCGCTGCCCTGGCCAAGGATCTGCGGCTGCGCGCCGAACTCCACCGCGCCCGGCGCAGTTGGTTCGGCGGCGACGGGGTGGTTGGCGATGCCGCTGCCGAGGCCCGCTTCCGCGAGTGGGTCGCCCTCGAACGGCCGAGTGAAGTGCTCGGGGCGGTGCCCGCCGAAGTGGAGCCGTTCGCCGGGCTCGCCGAGCGCTGTGAGGGCTCCCTGGCCTCGGTGTTCGCGGTGGTCGGCACCGGCCGCGGCACGGCTCTGCTGCGCGACGAACAGGACGAGTCCGTGTACGAAGTCCTGGATCCCGATGCCGCCCTGCGCCCCGGCGACCTGTTCGCGGGGCGCTTGTTCCAGGACGACGCGGGTTGGGTGCCGTCCACGGCCGCCGCGGTGTTTCGCCCTGGCGGCCCGCTCGCGGTGGCGTTCCGCCGCGATCTGGAGCGGGCCGACCTGGACCGTCGCCTGCAGCAGATCGAGGTCGAGCACCTGCTGTTGCGGCGGCCCGAAGCGGCAGCCGCGGCGCAAGCGCCACACGGCGTGGCACCGGCCGCGGTGCCGCTCGAACACCTGGAGGCGCGGCTCGACCTGTTGCTGCGCACGGGCGGCAGCGAACTGAGTGCTGCGGCGCTCTGCCAGCAGCTGCGCGCGGCGCCGCGCCTGGGGCCGGTGCTGGGGCCCGTGCTCGACACCCTCGCCTTCGACAGCGCGGTCGATCTCGAAGCGACCCGACAGATCCTGTGTGAGATCTGGAACGCCTGGCACCCCGAGCCCAGTGCGGCCGCGAGCTCTGGCGAGCCGCCGGCTGGTGGCCTGTCGCTCGGCGCGCAGCTGGCGCAGAAACTCGACGCCGGGCTGGCGGCGCATCGCGACGTCGGCGAGCTGTTCGCCGAATTGGAGAAGCTGGCCGGGGTCGATCCCGAAGCCGAGGACGAGCTCGACGACGAGCTCGAGGACGATGCTGCGGCCGAAGACGGGGCGGACGGTACTGGCCCCGACCCGGGCGGCGACCTGGACCCGATGGTGCAGGAGTACCTGTGGCAGGCGCAGAGCGATCCTGCGCAGGCCGTGGCCGCCGATGCCGGCGAGGTGCTGGCGGCTCTGGTGCGGCTGCAGCACAACGGCCCGCTGGTGCGCCCCGACCTCGACCAGGTCACCGCGGCCGACGCGGATCGCCTGCTGTTGCACGTGTTCCTCGCGGCGCTGCCCGAACGGCGGGCCGCCGCCGTGGCGAGCGCCCACCGCACGCTGCAGGCGTTCTTCGACTGGGCGCGCGCCGAGCTCGAGGATCCGTCCCTCGGCGCTGGTCTGCGTGAGCATGCGCCAAGCTTGTTGGCTGGCGCCGAACGGCTGGCCGCTGCGGGCCTGCAGTTGTCGACGCCCGAGGCGCCCAAGGCGCGGCCCCAGTTGTTCTTGGTCGAAGACCTGGGGCCCGGTGGCTTCGGCGCACGGGACGACGACGGCGACCACCATTGGTTCGCCTGTGGCCGCGCCGCCGCCGGACACCTGCAGCGCGGCGATCTGGTGCTCGGTGCCCGCTCCGGCGCTGGCGCGAACGCCGCCCTGGTGGGGCTGGTGGTGGTGCTGCCGGCCAGTGCCCGAGCCCATCTGGAGTGAGTGGGCGCGGCCGTTCGCAGCGGCCGTTGCACGAAGCGCAGCATCTGCCCCCGGACCGCGGTCGATAGCGCCCGTGAGGTCCAAGGATGGCTGCCGACACGCCGCTCGAACGTCTGTTGCTGCAACAGGTCCATCTCGCCGAGAAGGACGACCCGCGCGCCGCCCTGGTGCGCCAGCAGGTCGCCGAATACGCCGCCCTGTGCCCGCTGCGGCCGGGCAGCAACTTCCTGCTCGGGTACGCCGTAGGGCTGCTCGGTGGCGAACTGCCGGGGCCGGCCAACGACGTCGCAGCGCGGCGCCAGCACCTGTTCGGCCGACTGCGCGCCTTCGACCGACGCGGCGAACGCGAGTCGATCGCCCAGTTGTTGCAGGACCCGCAGGCGTTGCTCGACCTGCTGGCCGAGCCCGCGCTCGCCGGCGCCGTGCTGCCGATCGTGGTGCGTTCCCTGTTCTGGTCGGGCGATCTGAAGACCGCCGTGCGCGCGATCCAGTATCTGGCCGCCGATCCGAACAGCGAACTCGAGCCGATCGTCGACGCGGCAGTCACCGACCTGATCGCGCGGCTCGAGATCCGCATCGACAGCGACGACCAGGAGAGCACGGCGGCGATCCTGGGGCGCGTGCTCGGCATGGCCGGCTTCGAGCGGTTGCCCGAGGACGTGCAGTCCCGTTACCACCGCGCTCTGGCCGAACGCCTGCTCGCCGCCAGCGAGTGGTCCGCCGCGATCGAAGCCGCGGTTCGCGCCGAAGCACTGGCCAAGGCGAATCCGCGCCTCGCCAGTGCCGCAGCACTGATCGCCGCCCTCGCCGACCTGCGCGCCCACGACGTGCTGGCGGTGACGCCCCAGGCGGAGCGGTCCGAGCGCGCTGCGGCGCTGCGGCGCCTGCAGCATGCCGCGGAGAACCCCGAGGCGGCTGCCCCCGAGGCGGTCTATCTGCGCAGCCTGTTGGCCTACGAGACCGGCGACATGGCCGCCGCCGCGCGCGGCTTCGACCGAGCGATCGCGGGCCTGCGGCGCCTCGAAGGCCGCGACGTGCCGCTGCGCGACCGCGCTCGCTTCTTCGCCGCTGCGGCGCTGCTGCTCGCCGGCGATGCCACCGAGACCAGCCGCGCGCTCAAGCTGATGGAGCAGGCGCTGGCCACCGTGCAGCCGGATCTCGAGTGCTTCTACGCCGTGCACGAAGCGCTGAAGCGGCACGACCGCAAGCTGGCGCTGCGTTTTCTCGACGCGGTCGATCTGGGGCGCGGTTCGTCGCCGGACCAGTTCCTGTTCGTGGCGCTCGAGTACCTGTCCCTCGGTGAGGCCGAGCCGGCGCTCAAGGCGGCGCGGCGCGTGCTCGAGCTGGCGCTCGACCTCGACCAGCGGGTCGAAGCGCTGCGCGTGGTGCTGACCGCCCACAACATGCTGGGCGAACGCGACCAGGCCCGCGCCTGTTGGGCCGAACTGCGCGAACTGCTGCTGCAGCGCGGCAAGTTCGACGTCCTGGAGAAGCTGCTGAAGCAGGAGGAATTCGTCGGCCAGGCGCTCGACCACCTCGAGATCAAGGTCGAGCTCGCCGCCGTGCTCGAAGCGTTGGAGGGTCGCGACTACGACCGTGCCCAGTTGCAGGTTTCGGTGGCGCGCGCCCTGCGCGCGCGCAAGGACGCCGAGTCGCTGCAGCAGGCGTTCGGCCTGCTGCAGGAAGTGGGCTGCGTCTACCCGGAACTGGCCAAAGACGATCTGGCGGCGATCGAGAAGCTGCTCGGGCTCGACGAGCAGGTGCCGATCGACGGCGACCAGGGCAAGGCGGCGGCGGCTCAGTTCGCCAAGCAGCACGGCCGGCCGCTGCGAGTCCTGGTGGTGGGCGGCAACGAACGGCAGCGGCGGCACCACGGGCGCTTCGAGGCGCTGGCCGGCGAATGGGGCTTCGCCGGCGAGTGGCTGGAGACCAACTACACGTCGCCGCACAAGGTGGTGGCGACCATCGGCGACCGGCTGCGCACGGGGCTCGACGTGCTGCTGCTGCTGCACTGGAACCGGCACGAGACCACCGAGCCGGCGCTGGAGTTGGCGCGCACGGCGGGGGTGCCGGCGCGCACCGTGCACTACGCGGGATTCACCAGCCTGCAGGTGGCGCTGGTCGAGCAGGTGCAGCGGCTCTGCAAGGCGGGGTCGGCGGCTCCGGCGGCGGCTCCGGCGGCTGCGGGCAAGGGCAAGCGCGGCTGAAGGTGGGCTGCGGGGAGGGGCGCCGCGGCCCGCGGGCGCATCCCCAGTGCCGGCTGCGGCGAATCGCAGATACATGGCCACTGGTTCCGAACTGCTCGATCTGCCCTTGCAAGCCCCCGGCGGCGCGCGCACCACGCTGCGCCAACAGGCCCAGGGCCAGCCGCTGGTCGCGGTGTTCCTGCGCCACTTCGGTTGCCTGTTCTGCCGCGAACGGGTGGCGCAGTTCGCGGCCGAGGCGGGGGCGTTCGCGGCCGCGGGGGCGCGCGTGGTGTTCGTCGGCACCGGCACCGGGGTGATGGCCGCGGACTTCCAGCAAAGCCACGGCCACGGGCTGCCGGTGTTCGGCGATCCCGAACGGCGCACCTACCGGCAGGCCGGCATGCGGCGCTCCTTCTGGGAGTCCCTGCACCCACGCCTGTTCGTCAATGCCCTGCGCGCGTTCCGCCGGGGGTTTCGGCAGACCAAGGTGCAGGGCGATCCGTGGCAGCAGGGTGGCGTGCTGGTGTTCGCGGCGGATGGGGCGTTGGCCTACACCGCGATCGACCAGGTGGCGGGGGATCCGCTCGACGTGAAGGCGGTGTTGGCGGCCGTGCGGGCTTTGCCGGGACGCGGTGCGGTGGTCGTGGGGTGAGGTTGGGCCGCGGTTTTCACGCCTGCCGCGGAATTTTCGGCGGGGTTCGCCGTAGCACGCCAGCAGGAGCAACCCATGTCCGCACCCGCAACCACCCACGTCGAACCGCCGCCGCCGCCGCCTTCCAGCCGCACCCCCGGCGCATTGCCGGCCGCGGCACGCACCAACACCCTGGCGATCGTGGCTTTGGTCAGTGCGCTCGTGTTGCCCGGGCCCGGCAGCCTAGCGGCGATCGTGCTCGGCCACGTCGCGCTGGACCAGATCCGAACGTCCGG
>JAEUHP010000208.1 GCA_016795295.1 Planctomycetota bacterium
TGAGTTCGTCACCGACCAGGTAGCCGTTCTCCGTGGCGTACAACCAACCGCGGGTCGGATGCACCGCCAAACCAAAGCTGTTGCGCAGGCCCACTGCATAGGCAGGCGAGCCTGGGAAGGGGCTGTTCGCCGGCACGGTCAGGTTCGGCACGTCGAAGCACAGCACCTTGCCCGGCCAGACCAGCGGATCCTGCGGGCTGAGTTGCTCACCGTGGTCACCAGCGGACACGTAGAGGCGGCCGTCGTGGCCGAACACCATGCGACCACCGTTGTGGATCAGGAACGGGTGCAAGGGCATTGCGCCCGCGGGGCTCAACACCGTGAACTGCGTGCCAACCCCGTTGACGTCGCGCACCCGAGCGATGCGGTTCTCCTGCAGCGAGGGGTCGGTGTAGAACAGATAGACGAAGCCGTTGGTCAAGAAGGCTGGGTCCACCGCGATCCCCAGCAGGCCAGCTTCACTGTTCGGCGCTTGCGGGTAGTTGATCTGGTACCACGGCTGCGCCTCGAGCACGCCGTTCCGCACCACCCGAACCCGGCCGGTCAGGCGCTCGCACAAGAACAGGCGCCCGTCGGGCGCGAAGCTCATCGCGCAAGCATCTTGCAGTCCCCAGGTGGGAATGGGCTCGTAGCGGAAACCGCTCGGCAGCCCTTGTGCGGTGGCAGTATGAGCGGTCCAGACAACGCTGGTCAGGCCCGCCAGGAGCAGGGATCCGAGCACGGAGAGGCGGCTGGTGGCGAACATGCGGCGAAAAACCTTACGCAGCCCGGGAGGGTCGAGATGCGTCTTTTGCGAGCACGCGCAAAATTTTTTGCCCATGCGGTGTAGCGCATGAGTGTGTTCATCACGAGGCAGGTGGTGCCACGAGTCGGCTCCGAGGTGTCGATGGCATCGCCGACTCGTGGTTCGGTGAGGAGCGGCAGGCAATCGAGTCCAAGCGGAGTTCGCGCGGCTGCTGCGGTCGCGGTGCCGCCCCTCCAGTTTCGAGCCAATCCGGACCTGCTACCATCCCCGACCTTTCAATGCTCGCCATGAATCGCCACTCCTTCCTCCTTCTCGCCGCCGCTGCCTGCGCCGCGCCAGCGGCTCTCGCTCAAGGTTGCTCGGCCAACGTCCACCCAGTGACGATGGTCACGGCCGACGGTACGCCCGCCCCGCTGTTCCAGGGGCAATATGAACCCTATGCCCGCTTCAGCACCGAAGCGGTCTACATGGCGTTCGCGCCCACCACGCCGACCGGCACCTACTACGTGCACGTGACCGACGTGCTCGGGGACCCGGCCGACGACGTGGTGCTGTCGCGCAACGACCCGATGGAACGCATCGTTGCCCTGACCAACACCAACGGCGTCATCACGCTGTCGCTGCCTTACACCAACACGCCGGATCCCAAGCAGTTCGGCGTCGGCCTGAACGGCCAGGGGCAGAGCCTGGCGCTGTTCCCGTTCGCCTCGGCGCCGCACACGCCCTGCGAGTTCGCCGTGCAGATGGGCGACACCTTCGAACTGGCCTTCGGCGCCGACTTCCCCTACGTGGTGCGGAGCGGCTACAGCACGGTGTTCGATCGCTGCGCGGTGCAGTCGTACGGCTTGTTCCAGGTCCAGAATGGCGGCGGCGGCTCGACGGTCGCCGGGCGCGTCGTGCTGGACGACAACCGCAACGGTGCGGTCGATTCGGGTGAGACGGGCGTCGGTGGCCAGCAGGTCCGCTTGGTGTCGGGCAGCACGTCGACGACGCTGACGACCGACAGCGCGGGCAACTACTCGTTCACGAACGTGCCGGCCGGCAGCTACTCGGTCGAGGTGGTCGTGAGCTCGGCTTATCTGGTGACCGCCGCCGGCAGCCTCGAAGGCGAAGTCTGCGGCTGTGGCGACATCACCGGGCTGGACTTCTCGATCGCGCCGGTGGTCCTCAACTGCCAGCCGAAGCCGCGCTGCTTCTGGATCAGCTACCACGGCCGTCAGGTGGTCCAGCAGGCCGGCATCCTGCCGACCCTGCCGGGCCTCTACCTGCGCGATTGGCTCGGCCGTCAGGTTGCGCCGACCAACACCGCGTCGTTCTCCTGGTTCCTGGCTACGGCGATCAGCATCAACATGGCCAACCGCCTGTCGGCGGAAGTCGCGGTGATGCACTGCAACATCCTGGCCGAGAATGTCCACCCGGCCTGCGTGATCAACGATGCGGTGCTCGGCCAGATCACCGTTGCGGAACTGATGGGCCGCGCCATCGCGAGTCTCGCGACGCACCCGCTCACGACCTGGAACAGCCCCCAACGCGCTGGGCAGATGGCGCTGAAGAACGCGCTCGAGAACGCCAACAACAACCGCCGCTGGCGCTGAGCCGCCGTCGGGCTGGAGCCGCTGCCGCGCCGCTCAGCGGCAGGCGGCGAGCGCGCGCGCGACGAACACCGGCGCGACCTTGCGCCGCCAGTAGACGTCCTGGTCGGTGTTGTCCATGGTGCGTGCCGGCTTCATCGCCGCCGCACCCGCCGCCGCGATCACTTCGTCGGTGAGCCGCTGTCCGACCAACAGCTTTTCGCTGTCGCTTGCCGGGATCGCGAACGACCCGGCGCCGCCGAGGCGCACATTGGCCTTGGTGATCACGCCGCTGCCGTCGAACCACAGGCACGCGCCCACCCCGAGGATCGGGAAGTCGAACGTGTCGCGCCGCCGCAGCTTCAGGTAGCTGCACTTCCAGGCGCCGGGCGGTGGGAGCAACAGCCGCGTGAGCAGTTCCTCGGGTTGTTTGGTCAGGTACTGGATGCCGTCGTCGCGATACAAGTCGCTCGCGGCGATCGTCCGCGCGCCGTTGCGGCCGTGCAGCTCCACCTGGGCCTCGAGTGCCGTGACCACCGGCACCGTGTCGCTGCTCTGCACCGCCCAGCAGCGCGGCGAACCCGGCGCCACCCAGCAGATCGCGCCGTCCTTCTTCATGCAGAAGTCGATCGACTCGCGCCACTCGTGCGTCTGGTTGTAGTAGGTGCAGCGCGTGTCGAGCAGCAGGTTGCCGCCGATGGTGCCCATGTTGCGCAGCAGCGGCGTGCTGATCTCGCGCACCGCGTGCGCCAGGCCCGGATAGTGCTGGCGGAGGTGCGGGTGGTTCTCGAGGTCCGACAGTCTGACCATCGCCCCGATCGCCACGCGGCCGTCCGGCAGGACTTCCACCGTGTGCAGCCCAGGCACTTCCTGCAGCGAGATCACGTGCGTCGGCGTCTGGTGCCGGCGCTTCATGTTGGGATAGAGGTCCGTGCCGCCGGCGACGTACATCGCCTGCTTGCCGTGCTCGCTCGCGATCGCTACGGCCTCGGCGGCGGTCTTCGGACGGTGGTAGGTGAACGTGGGCAGTCGCAACATGGTGGGGTTCCTCGTTACCTACTTGGCCGCCTTCTTCTCGCGCTTCGGCTCGTTCCACGCCGTGCCGTCGCCACCCTGCCAGGGCGTCTTGATCTTCAGGGAATCGCCGAAGTCGACCTTCGGCACGCCGTCCGGACCGTTGCTCGGCCCGAAGCGCGCCTCCTTGCCGTCCGCCTTGCTCTGCAGTGCTGCGAACACCTTCTCGAACGACACCGGGTTCTCGTCGACGCGCACCCCAACCGCGTCGAAGATCGCGTTGGCGACCGCCGGCATGATCGGCAGCAGGGGGCCCTGGCCGACTTCCTTGGCGCCGAACGGCCCGTTCTTGTCGGGGTCCTCGACCACGTAGGTGACGATCTCGGGCATCTCCAGCCCGGTCGGCTGCTTGTATTCGAGCATCGACGGGATGCGGTGCACGAAGATGCGGTTGCCCTTGTGCGTGCGGTCGCGATAGACCTGCTCCTCCATCATCGCTTCGCCGAGGCCCATGTAGACGCCGCCTTCGATCTGGCCCATCGCCACCGCGGCGTTCAGTGCGCGGCCGATGTCGTGCGCCATCCAGATCTTCGGCACCCGGTAGATGCCGGTCAGCGGGTCGACTTCGACTTCGACGACGGTCGCCGAGTAGCTGTAGCTCGGGCTCGGGCCGACGCCGCCGCCGCGGAACTTCGCCGGTGAGGTCGGCGGCGTGTAGCTGCCGACCGTGCCGATCGTGCCGAAGCGCGCTTCGGTGCAGACCACGGCCTCCTGGAAGGTCATGCCCAGCTTCGGCTCCTCGGCGTCGAACACGCGCGAATCGGCGAACACGAGCCGTCCAGCGGGGATGCCGAGCTTCTCACCGACACCCTTGGCGAGCAGCTCGCGTGCCCGTTCGGCCGCCTGCATCGCCGCGTTGCCGGTCATCAGCGTGACGCGCGAGCTGTAGCTGCCGAGGTCGACCGGTGTCAGGTCGGTGTCGCCGGTGACGACTTTGATGCCGAGCGGGTCGATGCCGAGCACTTCGCCGATGATCCAGCCGAGCACACTGTCGCTGCCCTGGCCGATGTCGGTGCTGCCGCAGAACGCGGTCACGAGCCCGCTGCGGTCGAGTTTGAGCTGCACACCCGAGTGCGGCAGGCCGTTCCAGTAGATCGGCAGGCCGGCACCCGACAGGTAGCTGCTGCAGGCGAGGCCGAGGCCGCGGATGCGCCCGTCCTTGGTCACCTCACGCTTGCCGCGGCGTTCCTTCCAGCCCGAGCCGGTGACGACCTTCTCGATGCAGGTGCCGAGGCCCATCGAGCCGATGCGCAGGTAGTTCGCGGTCAGCGATTCGCGCGGCGCCAAGTTGTCGAGGCGGAGCTTGGCCGGGTCGATGCCGAGGTCGCAGGCGATCTTGTCGAGCTGCACTTCGACGGCGAAGCGTGGCTGCACGGTGCCGTGGCCACGCTTCGGGCCGCACGGCGCCTTGCAGGTGAAGAAGCGCGCGCCGCGGAAGTGGTAGTTCTCGACCGCGTAGGTCACCGTCTGCAGCGCCCCCGTGTAGAACGTGCTCGCGGTGCCGTAGCTGCCGTAGGCGCCACCGTCGAGGTAGCTCTCGAAGTCGAGTGCGGTGATGCGGCCGGTCTTGCTGACGCCCATCTTGCTGCGCATCAGCACCGGATGGCGGCCGCGGTGGCAGAAGAACACTTCCTCGCGCGTGAGCGCGATCTTGACCGGGCGGCCGGTCAGCATCGACATCTTGGCAGCGCAGATCTCGTGGTTGAACGGATCGCTCTTGCCGCCGAAACCGCCGCCGTTCTGCACCGCGATCACGCGGATGTGATGCGCCGGCAACGGGTGCAGCACGCGCGCGAGCGCGCGGTGCAGGTAGTGCGGCGTCTGCGTCGACGACCAGACCGTCAGCTTGCCGTCGCGGTCGAAGTGGGCCAACGTCGCGTGCTGCTCCATCGGCAGGTGCGTGTTGCCTTCGAAGAAGAACGTGTCCTCGCGCACGTGGTCGGCGCGCGCGAAACCGTCCCGCAGGTCGCCGAATTCGAGGTTCTCGAGCCGGTGGATGTTGCCGCGCACGCCGTAGTCGTGCAGCCGTGGCTCGTTGGTTGCGGCCGCCTCGTGGATGCCGCCGATGGTCTGCTTCTCGCGATACTGCACGTCGACGAGGCGGCATGCTTCCCAAGCGATCTCCTCTTCGGTCGCCGCGATCGCGACCACCGGATCGCCGACGAAGCGCACCAGATCCGGGCACAGCGCGTGCTCGTCCTGGCTCACCGGCAGGATGCCGAACGGGATCGGCAGGTCCTTGCCCGTGAGGATGCCCTTCACGCCGGCGAGCGCCGCCGCCTTGCTGGTGTCGATCGACACGATCTCGGCGTGCGCGACGGTGCTGCGCAGCAGCTTCATGTGCAGCATGCGCGGCAGCGTCAGGTCGTCCGCGTACTTGGTCAGGCCGCTCACCTTGCTGCGCGCGTCGACCTTGCGGATCGGCTTGCCGATCGACTTCAGGTCTTCCTTCTTCTTGTCGTGCTGCCACGGCGCGTCGGTGCGAGCCTGGGCCGGGCGCGTGCTCGGATCGTCAAGAACCATGGATCGACTCCTTGCGCGGCTCGGCCTGTTCACCGCGGCAGCGCGCCGCCGCCAGTTCCACCGCTTCGAAGATCTTGATGTAGCCCGTGCAACGGCACAGGTTGCCGGCGAGGCACTGCTTGATCTCCTCGCGGCTGGGGCTCTGGTTCTGCGTGAGCAGCGCGTCGGCCGCCATCAGCACCCCGGGCGTGCAGTAACCGCACTGGGCCGCGCCGAGGTCGGCGAAGGCGTGTTGCAGCGGCGACAACTCGGGGCCGTTCGCCAGCCCTTCCACGGTGCGGATCTGCTTGCCGACCGCATCCACCGCGAGCACCAGGCAGCTCAGGACCGGCACGCCGTCGATCTGCACGGTGCAGGCGCCGCATTCGCCGAGTTCGCACCCGTGCTTGGTGCCGGTGAGGTCGAGGTCCTCGCGCAGCACTTCGAGCAGGGTCTTGTGCGGCAGGAACGCCGCCTCCTGGGGCTCGCCGTTCACGAGGAACGTCGCCAGGACCTTGTTGGGTTCGGTCATGGTAGGGGGCGAACAGGATAGCCGGGGCGGCGCCGAGGGGGAAGCCGAAGCGGGTCCCGGCAACCGGTCGCTGGTGCCGACGCGAAGCCGGCCCGTGCCCAGGCTGCCGACCGTGCCCCACCGCCGCCTGCGGCGTGCCCTTGCAACCTGTTACGCTCCAGCGCCCCATTGCCGGGCCTGGCACATACAATGCGGCGTCTGTCCATTCCCCAAACAGGAGCCCCCATGCCGATCCATCCGCGTCTTGCACTGCTCGCCATCGCAGCGGCCGCCAGCCAGTTGCCGGCCCAGGCTGGTTGGTCGCCGCCCCAAGCGGCGACCGCGTTGAACAGCACCGCTGCCGATTCCGGACCACACCTGTCGTTCGACGGATTGACCCTGCACTTCTCGTCGTTCCGCTCGGGCAACTGGGAGATCTACCAGAGCACGCGTTCGGCACCGGGAGCGGCATGGTCGGTGCCGGCGCTCGTCACCGAACTGTCGGACTCGAGCGTCGAAGACCAGCCGTTCCTGGCCTTCGGCGACCTCGAGCTGTACTTCGGCAGCATGCGCGCTGGCGGCGCCGGTGGCCTCGACATCCTGCGCTGCACCCGCCCGGCCCAGAACCTGCCCTGGAGTCCGCCGACGTTCGTCACCGAGCTGAACAGCTCCGGCTCGGACAGTGCGTTCAGCATGACGCTCGATGGCTTGGAAGCGTTCTTCCTGACCACCGGCTTTGGTTCGCCGTCGGGCAACAACAACGCGATCTTCCGCGCGGTCCGCACCAGCACCAGCCAACCGTTCGGCACGCCGTCCCTGGTCACCGAGCTGTGGAACCCGAACACCCACCGCGACTGCGAGATCGCCTGGGACGGGCTCAGCATCGTCTACACCGAGTTCATCGGTTCGCGGCTCAAAGTGCTTCATGCCACGCGGCCGACCCGCAACGACCCGTTCGGGCCGCCGGTGGTCTGGAGCGAGTTCGACAGCGTCGGCACGGCGACCGGCGTGTTCTCCTTCACCCGTTCCTACACCGGCAACGACGCCTACTTGGCGGCCGGTTTCTCTGCAGCAGCGGGCGGCCAGGAGATCATGAGCACCAAGTTCAACGGCCTCACCCAGGCCGGTCGCGCTGGACTCGGCTCGTTCATGAATCTGCACCTGCGCGACAGCGCCCGCCCTGGTCACTGGTATTCGATCGGTGCCGCGCTGGGCAACACCGGCTTCGTCATCGGCAGCCGCACGGTGCCGCTCGATCCGGATTGGCTCCTGTTCGCGACCCTGGGCGTGGACGTGGCCGGCTACACAGCGGGTTGGGGAGGCACCCTCGACGCGAACGGTGAGGCATTTGCCAGCCTGACGTGCAGTGCCGCTTGGCTGCTGGGGTTCGATCTGCACGTCGGCGCACTGGTGTGGGACGTGTCGGGACCATTCGGTGTCGGCCTCGTCGCCAACTCGATTCCGGTCAAGTTCCACTGATTCCACGGCTCGGCGCACCGCCGCGCTGCGGTGCCACGCCGTCAACTGATCAGCAGGAGCCGAGGCGGCCGGTCGGGTGGATCGGGGGCGCGGTGCAGGCACGGCGGCACCGCCGCGCCAGGATGCTCCACCGCGATCCGCCACAGGTTGCCGAGGCCGAACGAATAGGGCTGCCCGCCCGGTCGCGGCCCGTAGTGCAGGTCGTAGTGGTGCTCGCGCAACCACGCGGCGAAGGCCAGCGGATCGCTGCCGCCGAAGCGTTCGCGCAGCGCTGCGCGCAGGGCCGGTCGGTCGACCAGCCGTTCCGCGGCGTCGTTGGGCAGGGCTTCGCTGGCAGCGCCGGTGTAGCTGCACAGGAGCGTTGCGATCGGCACTTCGGCGCGATCGGCGTGGAACGAGTAGACGTCGGTCGGCAGCAGCGGATCGGGATCGCGCGGGTAGTCGCGCAGACACTCGAGGCTCGGCTCGTGGCCGGCTGCGCGCAGGGCGGCGAGGTCGGCCAGCAGCGTGTCGATCGCGGCCCGGAGCGCCGGCGGAGCCGGCAGCTGTCGCAGCTCGCTCTCGTCGATCGGCCGGCGTCCCGCGCGCGGCGCGAAGTGCGCCGCAATCGCTGCGAAGTCGCCGTCCAGCACCCGGGCCCAGCAGATCGCGTTCTTGCCGCCGGCGAACGGCGTCGCCAGCAGTTCGGCGCAGCTGCTCACCACTTGGATGCGCGGGTCGGCGAGTGGCGAGAGGGATGACATCCAGGGGCTCCTTCGGTCACCCCAGCGCCCGCTGCAGCCGAGCCAGCGTCAGCTCGACCCGCCGCACCGTGCCCAGCTCCGCCGGCACCAGCATCGGCACCGAGCCACGCCGCGCCTTCTTGTCGTGCTGGGCCCGCGTCCACAGCGCGTCCGGCCGCGCCAGTTCGGCCGGCACCGTGGTGTCGATGCCGAGCCGCTGCAGCCACGCCGCCAATCGCCCCACCACCGCGCCGTCGACGCCCGCGGCCCGGCATTCGGCCAGCATGCCGATCGCCACGGCGTGTCCATGCCGCAGTTGCTCGTTGGACAGACTCTCCAGCGCGTGGCCGATGGTGTGGCCGAAGTTCAGCGCCATGCGCCGGTCGGCTTCGCGTTCGTCGGCCTGCACCACGGCCATCTTCATCGCCACGGCCATTTCGACCGCGGCCAGCGCGGCGGTGCGCTCGCGCGCGGCCAGGTGCGGTGCGAGTTCCTCCAGGGCGGCGAAGCAGGTCGCGTCGAGCACCGCCGCCTTCTTGATCGCTTCGACGAAGCCCTCGCGGAACTGGGGCCCTGGCAGCGTGTCGAGCCAGTCGACGTCCGCGCAGATCAGTTCGGGTTGGTGGATCGTGCCGAGCTGGTTCTTCAAGCCGTCGTGGTCGACCCCGTTCTTGCCGCCGAGCGCGGCATCGCACATCGCCAGCGACGTGGTCGGGCAGGCCACGAACGGCATGCCGCGGCGGTAGATGGCGGCCACGAAGCCCCCGAGGTCGGTGATGGTGCCGCCGCCGAACGCGACCAGGGCGGTGCCGCGGCTGGCGCCGGCCTGCTGCAGGGCGCTGGCCAGTTCGCCTGCGAGGTGCAGCCGCTTCTGCGCCGCGCCGCCCGGCAACTGCAGGCAGGCGCGGGCGCGCAGGCGTTGGGCGTGCTCGACGGCCAGGCCGCGGACCGACGCGTCGTGCACGACGACCACGCCGTCGTCGGCCAGGCCGGCGACGAACTCGGGCAAGTGCGCGGCGATGCCGGAGCCGACCACGATGCGCGAACGGCTGGTTGCGGGGAACTCGAAGCTGCGGTCCATGCCCTTGGTGTAGCCAGCCGGGTCGTGCGGGGCACCAGCAAGGTGCTGGTTGCCGCTCAGCAAAGCCGTTCGCGGAACGGCTGGAAGCCGAGCGCGCCGAGGTCCTGCAAAGGCAGGTACAGCCCCGCGAGCAGGGGCAACCCGCGGGCGCGGCACCACGGGCGCAGCTCCGCCAGGGTCGGCACGGGGCGCTCCGGCACGGTCGCCCACCACGCTTCGTACGGGGACCAGTCCGTGATCGGTGCCAGGAAGTCCTCGACCAGGCGCGCGGCGACTTCGGGGGCCAGGAACTGCACCATGCGCCTGGCTTCCTGCACGATGGCCATGGGCTCGGCGAACGGGGAGGTGCCGGCGATCGGCGCGGCCAGCAGGCCGTCGCAATGGCGGTTGGTGTTGGTGTACTGCGGTCGCCAACTCGGCCCGCGCCCCGCCAATTCGGTGCGCAGCAGGGACAGCAGGAAGTCGTAACTGGCGAGATTGGCGAAGTCGGGGAACTCGGCCTGCAGCCGTTCGCGCCAGGTGACCAAGTGGTCCAGCACGTAGCGCAACTGCTCGTCGGGCAGCGTGTAGAGCGTGACGTTGTGCGGGTGCAGGCAGGTGTTGACGTGGATCGGCAGACGCCGCGGTTCGGCGAAGCGGAACACTTCGGGCAGGTCGAACCAGTTCTTGCGGTGTTCGGTGACGTTGAGCCCGATGCGCACGCCGCGGCGTTCGCGCAGCTGGAGCAGGTAGTCGACGTTGCGCAGGAAGGCGTCGTGTTGCAGACCGCGCCGCACCGCGCCGTGCACGGCGGGGTTGGCGGCGTCCATCGACACCGCGATCTCGACGAAGTTCAGCGTCTCCAGAGCGCGTCGTGCCGCCGGATGGAACGCCGTGGTGTTGGTGTTGACGTAGATCGTGCAGCGCGCGCCGAGCCGCTGCAGCAGATCGAAGATGCGCTGGTGTTCGGCGACCAGGAACGGTTCGCCGCCGTAGAACTCGAGATGTTCGACGTGCGGCAGGATCTCCGCCATCTCGGTGAAGAACGCTTCGTCGTAGGCCGAACGGGTCGGCGGCAGGCCGTCGCGTTCTTTGCGGATGCGCGACGAGGTCACACCGTCGCACATCACACAGGCCAGGTTGCAGGTGCTGTTGAGGCGGAAGATCAGGCGCTTTGGGTAGGCAGGCGTGGCGTCGTCGGTGGCCCAGCGGTCGAACTGCTCGGTGGCGAAGACGTGCTGGGCCGTGCCCGCTTCGCACTGGCGCACGCAGTGCCGGCAGTTGTCGGCGTCGAACACGTACTCGGCGAAGGTGCGTCGGTAGTGTTGGTAGACCGCACCACGCCAGATCTCGAGCACCGACTGGCCGCGGCCGACGTGGCCGACGGCGCGGTGCGAGTGGTTGCAGAGCCGGACCGCGCCCGAAGCGTCGAAATCCATGCTCAGGAACGGCGCATAGCAGACGGCGCGCAGGCGGCGCGCCGCCACCACTGGGCGCGCGGCGTCGTAGTCGCGAACCGTCATCGGCAGGGCACGGCCGTCGTCGAGGCGCACTGGGAGCTCGGGCATGGCGGCCGGCAGCATCGCATGGGGCGGCCGTTCGGCGCCAGACCTGCACCCACTCCACCGTCAGGGCCGCGGCCCACGCGCTCGATGCCAAGGCGGCTTCACTCGTGCGGCAGCTCCCGCAGCGCCTTCTTGGTGATCTTGCCCGAGCCCGTGCGCGGCAGCGCCGGCAGGAACTGCACTTGCTTGGGCGCCTTGTAGTGGGCGATCCGCTCGCGCACGAACGCGACCAGCTCGGCTGCCGTCGCCGCCGCTCCGGGGCGCAGCACCACCGCCGCCACCACCCGTTCGCCCCACAGCGGATCGGGCCGCCCGAAGACCGCGCACTCCAGCACGGCGGGGTGGCTGTACAACACGTGCTCGACTTCGACCGAGTACACGGCTTCGCCACCGGTTTTGATCACGTCCTTCTTGCGATCGACGATGTCGACGTAGCCGTGTGCGTCGATCGTCGCCAGGTCCCCGGTGCGCAGGAAGCCCTCGCCGTCGAAGGCTGCCGCGGTCGCTTCGGGATTCTGCCAGTAGCCGGGCGTCACGGTGCGTCCCTTCACCCGGATCTCGCCGACCGTGCGCCCGTCGGGTGGCACCGGTCGGCCCGCGTCGTCGACCACTTCGAGCTGCACGCCGTCGAACGCGCGCCCGGTCTTGCACTTCCACAGCAGTTGCTGCTCGAACGGCAAGCGCTGCAGCTCCGGCTTCAGCAGGCTGAGGGTCAGGTACGGACTGGTCTCGGTCATGCCGTAGGTCTGCACGTAGTCACAGCGGAAGGTGGCGAGGATCGCGCGCACGACGTCGGGCGCGATCGGGGCGCCTCCGCTCAGCATCACCCGCAATGAGTACTGCCGCGTGCGCGCACTCGGCTCGGCGACCATCAGGTTGAGCATGGTCGGTACCAGATTGGTGATGGTGACCCGTTCGGCGGCCAGCAGGTCCAAGGCGCCCGGTGCCGTGAAGTGCGGCAGGAACACGTGCCGGCCGCGCGCGTGGGTCACCGCGAACGTCGCCCAGGCGTCGGCGAGATGGAACATCGGCGCGATGTGCGCCCAGCGGTCCGCCGCGGTGATGGCGAGTTCGCGCACGGCGGTGCACGCGTGGGTGGCCACGTTGTCGTGCGTCAGCACCACGCCCTTCGGCGCCCCGGTGGTGCCGCTGGTGTAGTAGAGCTGGGCCGGCGTGTGCGCTTCGGCCAGAGTCGGTGCGAACGGCGTTGGCGCGGTCGCCGCCAGTGTGGACGCGACCGCCAGGGCGCCGCGCGGCAGCGCGGGTGCCAGCTCGGCGGCACGCGCCTGGTGGTCGGCGTCGTGCAGCAGCAGCACGCTGCCACTGTGCCGCAACACCATGAGCTGTTCGGCGGCGGCGAGGCGGGTGTTCAGGGACACCAGGATCGCGCCGGCGGCGGCGATGGCTTGGTAGGCGAGCCAGTGTTCGGGATGGTTGTGCATCAGGCAGCCGACTCGGTCGCCCGGGGCGACGCCCGCCGCGCGCAGCGACGCGGCGCAGCGCAGGGCCAAGGCGAGTGCTTCGGCGTAGGTGGTGTCGCGGCCGTGGTGGTGCAGGGCGGGCGCGGTGGGCGCGGCGGCAGCGGCCTGGGCCAGGAAGTCGAAGACGTTCACTCGGGTGGTGTAGCGCCAGGTTGCGCTGGTGTCGCTGTGCGGTTGTGGTGGCGGTGGGGAAGCGCTCTAGTGCGCGGCCCCGATGGCCACGCCGCCCGAACCCACCGAATCACCCCAGCCGACGGCGGCCGGGGCCGGGCCGGCTGACCCGGCACCGGCCGAACCGTCTGGGTCGCCTGCGGCATCGCTGCGGCCGAGCACCGGAGACACCCACCCCCCGCTGCCGGTGGTGCTGCTCGACGAGGACTTCGTGGCGGTCAGCAAGCCGAGTGGTCTGTTGGTGCACCGCGACGAACACCACCCCTCGGCCGCGGCGGCGCTGCAGACCGTGCGCGACCAGCTCGGCCGGCATCTGTATCCGTTCCATCGGCTCGACCGTGCGACGTCGGGGCTGTTGCTGTTCGGCTTCTCGCGGGCCGCGGCGGCGGCGCTGCAGGAGTCGTTGGCGGCTGCGGACGCCCACAAGGACTATCTGGCGCTGTTGCGCTGGCCCGGCAGCAACCGCGAGCTCCCCGACACCTGGCTGTGCGATCGACCGTTGCACGACGAGAAGGACGTCGCGCGGGAAGCGCGCACCGAGTTCACGCTGCTCGAGCGTTTCTCGCACTGCGCGCTGGTGCGCTGCCGCTTGTTCACCGGGCGTTACCACCAGATCCGTCGGCACGCCAACCACAGCGGTCGGCACGTGCTCGGCGACACGACCCACGGCAAGGGGCGGATCAACGCCGCATTCCGCAGCCGCTACGGTCTCACGCGCCTGTTCCTGCACCTGGAGCACATCCGCATGCGCCATCCGCGCTCGGGCGAGCCCCTGGAATTGTGCGATCCACTGCCGGCCGAACTGGCTCTGGTGCTGGCCCGTTTGCGCGCCGAACCACCTCAAATCGGCGCGGTCGACTCTGGGCCAGGGGAAAGCCCTTGACTGCGCCGGGTTCTCCACCAAGATGGGCACTGAAACTCGCCCAAACTCCGGTCTCACCGGATCTTGCGACGCTGGCGCCCAAGCACCGTGCTACTTGTAAACTCTGGTTCTGAAGACACTTGCGACGCATTCGTGCGCCGCGCCAGCGCTTTCTCTCGGGCGAAAAACCAATCCTCCCCCAGTGGGCTGTCAAGCCCCCGACCCGGGACTTCGGAATGAACCAGAAGAAAAAGTTTGCGCTCGCCGGTGGCGGCTACTGCCTCTACGCGCCGCGCTACCCGCGCTTTCTCGACGTGCCGGGCTTCGCCGACGAGGCCCAGATCGGCAACGCCACGGTGCCGTCGGTGTTCTTCCTGTCGTTCCTGGAGCATGGTCGGCCCTTGGCCATGGTCTGCAAGCAGACCACGTTCGACCACGGCCGCGCCACGTTGCACTTCGAGGAGGCGGGTGGACTGAAAGTGGTCGAGCGGCGCATGGTCACCTCCGACGACCGCTTCGTCTCGGACCTGGAGATCACCAACTCGAGCAAGGCCGACCGTGAGATCACGGTGGTCCAATGGACGACCACCGATCCGGAGGGTGAGCCGGTGTCGCTCGAGGGCGACAGTTTCCGCATCCGGCGGATGCTCAAGAACGGCAACCAGCCGGAAGTGCCTGCCGACATCCACTTCAACAATCCGGACAGCAAGGGGGCGCGGTGCCTCCAGGGTTTCTTCGCCGAGGGCGGCAGTGATCGACCCGACTTCGAGGAGACGCCGTGGTTCGAGCTCGAGGCCCTGCCGGTGCCGCGCGCCAAGCGGCCGATGGAGAAGCCGAGTCCGATCGTCGCCGGCTCGCGCGTCTATGTCGGTCTGTTCCGGCCGCTGCCCCTGAAGGCGAGCCACAAGGCCGCCCACCGCTTCGAGGCGAACGTCATCTACAAGGGCAAGGGCGTCAATTTCCGCGCCCGTCGCCCCGACACCAAGGACGAGAACGGCTGGAGCGCATTCTGGGAGAAGGTGCCGAAGTTCTCCTGTGACAACAAAGAGCTCGAGCGCGTGGTGCGCCACCGCTTCGAGCTGCTGTTCCTGCTGCGGCAGTCGCACGGTGCCGGCAATTTCTCGTCGCCGTCGGTGTGCGAGGGCAATGGCCAGTTCCATCAGCCGAGCGCTTTCAGCACGCCGGCGGTCATGCGCGAGGCGCGCTGGCTGCAGGATCCTGCACTCGCCCGAGGCTGCCTGAAGACCTTCTTCGACAACATCCACCACAACGGGCAGGTGCCGGGCCGCGTCTACATGAGCGGCTTGGACGCAGCCGACTTCTATCACGCCGACTGGGGCGGTGGCTTCGAGGCGCTCGACGCCATCCACCCCGACAAGGCCACCAAGAAGGCGGTGCTGATGGCGATGCAGCGCTACGTGAAGTGGCTCGCCAACAACCGCGATCCGGAGGGCAGTGGTCTCACGGACATCGTCAACCACTTCGAGGC
>JAEUHP010000306.1 GCA_016795295.1 Planctomycetota bacterium
CCCCGCCGGGGGGGGCCCCGGGCCCGCGTTCGTTCCGCTCCGACCGCCCCCGTCAGCTGCCGAGTCGTTGCAGCAACTCTTGGTGGCGGATGCCGTGTGCGGCCAGCAGGGCGACGGCGCGTTCCTGGGCCGTGGTGTCGCGGACTGCATCGCGCCGCCGCACGCCCAGCAGCAGCTTGTTCTTGGCGGTGTGTTCGAGCGACACGAATTCGAACACCTTGGTCGCGTAACCGGCCGCTTCGAGCAGCAGGGCGCGGACGCTGTCGGTCAGCATCTCGGCGAACTGCTCCTCGTGCACACCGTGGCGCAGCACCTCTGCCAGCAGCGGCCCTGCCGCGAGCTGCGGCCGCAGTTCGCGATGGCAGCATGGCGCGCACACCACCACCGCAGCGCCGCTTTGGATGCCGAGGTGCAAGGCGGCGTCGGTGGCGGTGTCGCAGGCGTGCAGGGCCAGCAGCACGTCGAGCCGTTCGGGGCGGTGGCTCTGCAGATCGCCGGCCACGAACTGCAGTCCGGTGATGCCGAGCGCCGCTGCGGCATCGTTGCCGGCGGCGACCAGATCCTCACGGCGTTCGACCGCGGTGGTGGTCGGCGTGCCGCCCTGCTGCTGCAACCAGTCGTGCACCGCGAAGGTCAAGTAGCCCTTGCCGGCGCCGAAGTCCGCGAGCTGCAGCGGCGCGGCTGCCGCCAGCCCCGCGTCTTCGAGTGTCTTGGCGATCACGCCGACGAACTGATCGATCTGCCGCCATTTGCGGGCCATCGCGGGCAC
Source organism: Planctomycetota bacterium (assembly GCA_016795295.1). Classification (GTDB taxonomy): domain Bacteria; phylum Planctomycetota; class UBA1135; order UBA1135; family UBA2386; genus JAEUHP01. The sequence continues at coordinate 770 of JAEUHP010000306.1, forward strand.
CACCTGGCCGTCGGGCGTCGTGACGCCGAGGGTCCGTAGGAACGGCCGATCCGCAGCCAGCCAGCGCGCCTTCTGCCGGTCGTGGCTCGCAGTGGGCACCGCGCGCTGGTGGGCGGTCACCGACAGGTGCGCTTTGCCCCGCTTGGCGAACCGCAGCTGCAGCTCGGCATCGCGGGTGAACAGGTGCAGGTTCGCGAACGGCTGCCCAGCCATCTGTTCGGCCAAGCGCACGGCCTCGAGCAAGGGCAGGTTGCGCGTGGTGTCGCGGGTGCGGAAGTGGTGTACGAACGACAGATGGTCCACCCCGCGCAGGGCGATGCGCCGGACGTCGACGCGCTGCAGGTCGGGTGCCCCCCCGCGTGGCCGAGCGAAGACCATTTTGACGAAGGTGTGGTCGGTGAGACTGCGCTGGAGCTGGGCGAAGAACTCGCCGCGGGGCTCGGGCGTCGGGGCGGCTGGGGCGGGGGGCATGGTGGGAAGCGGGCGCGTGCCGTTGGCGGTGCAGCGGCGGTGACGGCATGCTGCAGCGTCCGGAGCCGTTCGCCAATGGCCAAATCCCGCCGCCGCCTCAGCACTTCGAGTTCGCGCCGCCGTCTGCCTGCCGGCGCTGCGGCGCCGCGCACGGTCGTGCTGCGTGCACCAACGCGCGCGGCAGACCTGGTGCGCGCCGGCCAGCTGGTCGCTTTCCCGACCGAGACGGTCTACGGCCTGGGCGCCCTGGCCCAGGATGCGGCCGCCATCGGCCGGCTGTTCCGCGCCAAGGGGCGGCCGTCGGACAACCCACTGATCGTGCACATTGCCGATCGGGAGCAGCTGCCGACCGTGGTGCGGCGTGTGCCCGCCGCCGCGGCCGCGTTGATGGCTGCGTTCTGGCCCGGGCCGCTGACCCTGGTGCTGCCGCGAGCGCGTGCCATTCCTGATGCCGTGACCGCCGGCCTCGACAGCGTGGGTGTGCGTCTGCCCAACCACCCGGTGGCCTTGGCGTTCTTGCGCGCCGTGGCGGCTCCGGTTGCCGCGCCGAGTGCGAACCGTTCGGGCCGCCCGAGCCCGACCCGGTGGCAGGACGTGCTGGCCGACCTCGACGGACGGATCGCTGGCGTGCTGCGCGGCGCGCCCAGCCAGGTGGGCCTCGAATCGACGGTGGTCGACTGCCGGGGACGCACGCCCGTGGTGCTGCGTCCAGGTGCGATCACGCTCGAGCAGTTGCGCACCGTGGTTGCCGGGGTGCGGCCGTACGCCCCTCGAGCCGGCGGCGCCGCCCGCAGCCCGGGGCTGCGCCATCGCCACTACGCGCCCAACGCCCAGGTGGTGTTGGTCGACGACCTGCGGCGAGTGCCTGCCGATGCCACGGCGGGTGGCATCGGCCGACGGGCACCGGTCGCGCCCGAGCAGTTCGGCCGCATCCGCACCTGCCGCAGCGTGGCCGCCTACGCGCGCGCCGTGTTCGCGTTCTTCCGCGCTTGTGACGCTGCGGGTTTGCGCACCGTCTACTGCGAACGGGTGCCGGACGTCGGTCTGGGTGCCGCGCTGATGGATCGGCTGCGGCGGGCGGCCGCACGCTGACCTGGGTCGCCGGACGACGTGGCGCGGCCTGCGGTGGCCGCGGCACGGGTGGGCCTCACGCCGGACGCCAGGACCCGTCCAAGAGCAGTTCGTGGGGACCGAAGCGGGCCTTGTAGGCCATCGTCGCGGCGCCTTCGATCCAGAAGCCCAGGTAGTACCAGGTGAGCCCTTGCCGCTTCGCCCAGGCGATCTCGGCGAGGGCCGAGAACACGCCGAGACTGCGCGCGGCCAGCTCCGGTGCGTAGCAGTGGTAGACCGAAGAGGCGGCACTGGGCGTGACGTCGAGGATCGAGAAGCCGACCAGCGCGCCGCCGAGGTGGTAGGTCGCCTCGAGCGAATCGGTTGCTGCGCCGAACAGGAACTCCCGCAACTGCTCCGCCGTGCCCGGGTCGGTGGTGGGGTGCTGATGGGCCAAGTAGCGGCGGTAGAGCTGCCACTTGGCCTCGCCGAAGCGCGGCGGGGCGAAGCGCACTTCGACATCGTGGTTGCGGCGCTCGGCGCGCCGCTGGCTGCGGCTCGGTGCGAACGTCGCCACCGGCACGCGCAGCGGTACGCAGGCGCGGCAGCTCGCGCAGTCCATGGCGTAGAACACGTTGCCGCTGCGCCGGAAGCCTTCGTCCATCAGCGCCTGGTAGAACGGCCCGGGCAGGTAGTCGGCGTGGAAGGCCCGGCTGCGCGCGCGCAGCCCGGGCAGGTACGAGCAGTCGTGGTCGGGTCCGGTCGGCACGGTCCGGACGAGGTTCAGGAACTCGGCGAGATCCACGCTCGCAGTCTACGCCGCTGGCCAGGCGATGGAGCCACCTGCGTGCCGGCACCTGGTGGCAGGTCGGCGCGCGTGCCGGGAAACACGGGAGGTGGGCTGGGGCTTGCGCTCGAAGCTGTGCGGCCCGACAACCAGCGCCGCATGCCGCCCCGCCGCGCCGGACTCGCCTTCATCTTCGTGACCCTGCTGCTGGACACGCTCGGCTTCGGGCTCCTGATTCCGGTGGGGCCGCATCTGGTCCGGGAACTGCAAGGTGGTACCGAGGGTGATGCGGCGCAGATCGTCGGTTACCTGGGGGCCACCTACGCGATCATGCTGTTCCTGTTCGCGCCGGTGCTCGGCGCCTTGTCGGACCGGTTCGGTCGGCGGCCGGTGCTGCTGGTGTCGATGTTCGGCTCCGGCCTCGACTACGTGGCGATGGCGCTGGTGCCGAGCGTCGGCTGGTTGTTCGTCACCCGCGTGTTGAACGGCTTGACCGGTGCATCGATGACCGCCGCCAGTGCTTACATCGCCGATGTCACGCCACCGGAGAAGCGCGCGGCCGGTTTCGGCATCGTCGGTGCGGCGTTCGGACTCGGCTTCGTGCTGGGCCCTTTGCTCGGTGGGTTGCTCGGCCATTACGACATCCGCTGGCCGTTCTACGCCGCGGCGGTGATCACCATGGCCAACTGGCTCTACGGGCTGTTGGTGTTGCCGGAGTCCCTGCCGCCCGAGCGCCGGCGGAGTGCCGCTGGCTTCCGCTGGAACCCGGCGCGCGCCCTGGCGATCCTCGGCCGGCAGCCGTTCGTGCTGTTCATCGCGCTGGCGCTGTTCCTGCTCAACCTGGCGCAGTTCGCGCTGCACAGCACCTGGGTCTTCTACACCGGCCATCGCTACGGCTGGGGACCCCGCGAAGTCGGCTGGTCGTTGCTCGCGGTCGGCCTCGGAGCGGCCCTGGTGCAGGGTGGCTTGGCGCGGCGCATCATCCCGAAGCTCGGCGAGCGCCGCTCGGTGTTGACCGGGTTCGTGGTCGGCGGCCTCGCCTACCTCGGCTATGGGCTCGCCAGCGAAGGCTGGATGATCTACCTCGTGATCGCCCTGGCGTCTCTCGGCGGCATCGCCATGCCGGCCTGCCAGTCGCTGGTGACCAAGTGTGTGCGCGGCGACGAACAGGGCCAGGTGCAGGGTGCGCTGACCAGTGTGCAGAGTCTGGCCAACATCGGCGGTCCGCTGCTCGGCAGTCAGGTGTTCGCCTGGTCGATCGCCAGCGAACGGGCAGCGCCATGGCCGGGGCTGGTGTTCTTCGTCTGCGCCGGCGTGGCGGCGTTGGCGCTCGGCGTGGCCTTGCACGCTCTGCGCGCTGCCCACATCCAGCGGTGACGCGGGCGGCAGTGGCGCGGGCCCGCGTGTCTGCACCGCCGAGGCCCGTTGGCGCGGCCTCGGCTCGGCGCCGACTGCACCGATCGGAGGCCGACGATCAGAGGCCGACGATCAGGCGCACGGCGTTCGAGTTGATCGCGCCGAGCGTGTTGATGCCCGGGTAGAGCGCCCAGGTCTGGCAGTTCAGTGGCAGCCCCATGAACGCGTAGTTGGGTGGCAGCGAGATCGAATAGACCGTCTGCCCACTGACCGGCAGCACCACCGTGGTCGACTCGAGGTTGGTGAAGCGGAAACACCCAGCCATGCCGACCGACGTAAGGTCGATGCCCGGGTCGTTCTGCACCAGGCTCACCGCTTGCACGCCGAGCGTGACCGCCGCCGGGTAGTTGGTGGTGGTCAGCGTGGCCGTGGTGCCGAGCACCGGCAAGGTGCTGGTGAGGGCCATGGTCTCGATGTTCGCGTTCCAGGTGCGGAACGTGCCGGCCAGCGCCGTCGACAGGTCCATGCTGCCGAGGTCACTGCTCGGCGCCGTCGCGGCGAAGCCGACCAGCCAGCCGTTGCCCGAGCTGATGATCGACGGCCAGGCGAACGTCACGCTGCCGTTGCTGAGGTTGAACTGCAGCTGCCAGGTGTTCGGGCTGGTGGTGTTGTAGCTGTAGACACCGTCCCACGTGATGTAGGCGATGTTGCCCACTTGCTCGAACTTGACCGCGCCGCTGCCTGCTGCGGCCGGGTTGAAGTCGTGCCAGGTGCCCCAGCGCGGCTGGACACTGTTCAGCCAAGTGGCGGCGGTCGGTGCGAAACCGACGCCGTTGCCGGTCGCGGCCGAGACGAAGCCATTGGAGCAGACCACCAGCGACGAAGTGGTGCCGCCGGGATAGGCGAACGGGCTGTTCAGGTTGACAATCGCCTGGGAGTCGTCGGTGAGGGTCAGCGAGGTGGCGTTCGCGGTCGGTGCCACGTAGGTGCCACCCGCCTGCACGGTGTAGGCCGAGTTGGCGAGCGACAGGCGCATGCTGGCGCCGCCGAGGTCGAAGCCGGCCGACGGGAACAGCTCGTAGAAGGCCTTCGACAGGCGGTAGCAGCCGGTGCCGTAGGCGGTCGCCGAAGCTGGCACGCCAGCGGGGCCGTTGATGTCCAAGCTGAAGCTGCCGGTGGCTGCGTTGTAGCCGCCGACGCGGATCAGCACGGGTCCGGGCGTCACCGCCACCGAGATGGACGTCTGCAGGCTGCACGAGTCGTCGAGGCAGCCGAGGCTGGTCGGAGCCGCGCACGTGCCCGAGAAGACCTGGATCGCGGTGTCGAAGCCCGCCTGGCCGCAGGTCGACACGGTCAAGGTGCCGGGCGCACCCACCAGGTAGCGGAACCACACGTCGGCACCACCGCTGGCGCACGGCCAGGCGGGCGTCGAAGTGGTCGCCAGCGCATTCGAGTACGGACCGTTGAGGCCGTTCACCACCGTGATCGCGTTGCTGCAGTCGTCGTTGGCCGGCGCCTGGATGCCCGGGTAGGGCAGTGCGTGCTGGGTGCAGGCCCACACCAGGTCGGCGTAGTTGGGCGTGCCGTTGTTGAGATTGCCGTCGTTGTCGTCGGCGAGGAACACTTCGAGCACTGCGGCCTGCTGGTTGGTCGCGTTGGCCGCGATGGTGCCGGTCACGATGGTGTTGGTGCGGGTGATCGCCTGGCTGCGGTTGGCGTAGGTGGTGGCGAGGCGGTCGCGCAGTTTCCAGGCGAAGCCCATCCACGATTCCCCTTGCGCGTGCACGCCGCTGCCGGTCGGGTACTGGCGCGTGTTGTTGCCGTTGCGCAGGCCGACGCCCGCGGTCTGGAAACCACTGCCGACGCGCGCATCGTCCACCAGGTACATGGCGAAGATGTCGCCCCAGCCTTCCGACAGACCGTTGGTCTGCGAGATGCCACCGTAGCGATCGTCGATGCCGTGGCCCCACTCGTGGGCGATGATCGTGGCCGTCGCGGTGTTCGTGCAGCCGCCACCGGCCTGGTAGAAGTTGATCGTGTTGTTGGTGTAGTAGGCGTTGCAGGTGCTGGCGATGTTCACCGTCGGCACGCAGGCGCTGGCGGTGTTGAGCTGCGCCGTGTTGCCGAGGATGCTGCGGCTGTACTCGTTGACGCGGTCCATCCAGAACGAAGTCGTCGGGTGCGAGGCTTCGTTGGCCGTCGCCCCCGAGCTCAGCAGCTGGATGGTGGTCGCGACGCCTGGATTGACCGTGAAGTTGCCACTCGGCGCGTTGGCGCCGGCCATCAGGCCGTGGTGGCGGCCGTCGAGCTGGCCCACCGAGATCACGGTTGCCGCGGCGATGTTGATGGTGAACTGGCCGTTGTTGTCGGTCGTCACCACGCCGATGCCGGGCACCGAGAGCTGCAAGCCGGGCAGCAGCTGGTTGGTGATCGGGTCGTTGGCGTCGAGGCCGGCCCGCAGCCAGGCGCGCACCGTCACGGTGGTGTTGACGGGAGCCGGCAGCGGCGCTGCCGGGCCGATCGTCGCCGGTTCGGCGGGGCCACCGAGCGCACAGCCCGGCATGCCACATTCGTGCTTGTCACTGCGGTAGCGCAGCACCGCACCGGTCCGGGCGTCGACGAAGTAGGCGCCGACTGGACCCGCGCCGTCGGCATCGACGTTGCTGATCGGCACTTCCCAAGCGAGGTGGAACGGCGCCGTTGCGGTGGCATCGGCATCCCCCCAGATCACCAGCCGCGGCTCCTTGGTTGCAGCCGGTTGCTTCACGCCGTTCGGCGACTGGCCCAGATGATCCCAGGCCGCCGCCGTGGCGAACGTGGCGTCGACCAGCGGCGTCGTGTCGAAGTCGGCCGGAATCGGCCAGGCGCTGCTGCCGAACATCGCGATGCGACCAGCCATGCTGACGCGCACGTCGGCGCGACCGCCGACCACCGGCAGGCCGCGGAAGAACTGGTCGAAGGTGAACGACCACTGCCGGCCGATGCGCGTGCCGACCGCTTCGCGGAACTCCGAGGTGCCGAGGCCCAGCAGCTCGCGCTGTGCGGCCAGCAGCAGGCTGGCGTGGCGGCGGGCCTCTTCGAGGGTGTTCTCGCGCCAGTCGCCGAGAGCCAGGCCTTCGCCGAAGATCGCGCTTGGCGTGCCGGTGGCAGGGTTCCAGTGGGCGAACCAGGTGCCGGCGTGCTGCGCTTGGAAGTCGCGCCAGCCAGTGTGTTCGGCATTGGCGCGGCTGGCGAACGCCTGGATGGCGGCCTCGCGCAGGGGGCCAGGGTCAGCGGCCTTCTGGGCGACCAAGCTGGCGGCCAGCGCCAGGGTGCTCAGGCCGAACGTGAGTACAGAATGCGCCCCTGGAGCGCGGGAGTTGCTGTGCATGGATCGAACGAGAGGGAGAGAGAGGCAGGTTCGCTGCGGCAACGCAGCGAACGGGCAGGCGTGGCGATGCTCTGCGGAATCGTCGAGAACCGCAACCGCCCGGTCTCGATTTGGGCCATGACGCTACACCGCATGGGAAAGCGAAGGGACGGGCTTGCGGCGGCCGAGATCTGGCTAGAATGCGGCGCTCGCCTGCCTCGCGAATCTCCCCATGCTGTTCACCCGCGCCGCTGCCCTTCTCGCTCTGGCCGCTCTGCTGCCCCCGGTTCTCGCCCAGGGAGTGCCGCAGGCACCGAGCCCCCGTGCCCTGCCGGCCCCGCCAGCACTGCTGGCGCGCTTCGACGTGATGGTGGGCACCGTGCAGGATCTGGTGGTGCCCAGCAACCTGCCGGCCACCGTCGCCGTCGACGTGGTGCTCGCCGGGAGCGTGGAGCGCTTGGTCCTGCGCCAGCACGAAGTGCGTGCGCCCGGCTTCCAGTTGGTCGAGCGCTCGGCCATGGGCGAGACGGTGTTGGTGCCGCCGCCGTGCGTCACCTACCGCGGGGAAGTGCTCGGCGACGCGGGCAGTGAAGTGGCGGCCAGCTTGCGCGACGGCTCGCTGACCGCGTGGATCCGCCGCGGCAGCGGCGACTTGTGGCTGATCCAGGCCGTTCGTGAGGTGCAGCCGACGGCCGGGGCTGCAGCGCATGTGGTGTACCGCGGCAGCGACAGCAGCAATCGGAACGGGCGCTGTGGGGTGACCGGCAACGTGACGGGCACCTTGCCCGCGCCGCCCGGGACCGATGCGGTGTATGGCTGCCAACTGGCCATCGAAGCCGATTTTCCCTACTACCAGCTCAACGGCAGCAGTGTCACGGCAACGCAGAACGACATCACCTCCGTGGTGAATGCCATGGACGTGATCTACCGCCGCGACACCCAGATCGCGCTGCAGCTCGGCACGGTCATCGTGAATTCGACGGCGGATCCGTACAGCTCCAGCGTGGCCGGCACCCTGCTCAATCAGTTCGGCTCCTATTGGAACAGCAACCGTGGCAGTGTGGCGCGTGACGTTGCCCACCTGTTCACCGGGCGGCAGATGGGTGCGGCCAGCAGCGGCACGATCGGCATCGCCTTCTTGGGCGTCGTCTGCAACCTGGGCAGTGCCTACGGTGTGTCGCAGTCGCGGTGGTCGACCAATTGGAACTTCCGCGTCGGCGTGACGGCTCACGAACTGGGCCACAACTTCAACGCGGGCCACTGCGACGCGGCCAACCCCTGCAACATCATGTGTTCGGGGGTCGGAGGCTGCAACAACAACCAAACCTCGTTCGGCGCCACCGAACAGGCACAGATCGTCGGTTTCCGCCAAGGCCTGGGCTGTTTGAGCCTGATTCCGACCACTCCGGTGATCACCCAGGTCTCGCCCAACACCGTGCGCACGTTCCAGCCTGGGCTGGTCACCCTGAACGGCACCGGCTTCGTCGGCACCAACCGGGTTACGGTGGGCGGTGTGAACGTCACGAGTGGCATCACCGTGGTCAGTGACACGCAGTTGCGGTTCACGCCACCGGCGGGCTTGCCGATCGCATTCCATGCGCTCACCGCCACCAACGCGTCCGGCACCAGCAACACCGCCGCGTTGTGGTACACGGCCTCGAATCCGTGCGCGATCAGCGTGCCCACGGTGGTCTTGGGTGGCAACACGCTGACCTGGCAGTTCGGCGGCTCGCCGCTCAGTGGTGCATTCTTGGTGATCAGCCTGCAGGGCACCACGCATCCGTACCAGGGCTTCAACATCCTCGACGGTTTCACGACCCTCTGGTTCGGTGGGCTCGACAGCCGGGGGATGGGCACGTTTGCCGTGCCCGTGCCGGCCGGTGTCTTGAACGGAGTGCGTGCCTACAGCCAGTTGATCGAACTCGACCAGACCGGAGCGGCCCTGCGCAGCGTTTCGAACATCATCAGCACGCTGGTGTTGCTGTGATGCGGAGCCGTTCCGCCGCGAACGGCTAGACTGCTGGCGGGTCGGCCGGGATGCGCAGCTCCGGCCAGGGCTCCGGTTTCTCCCGAACCTGTTCGTCGGACGCGTGGCTGTGGCCACGCCCTTCGGGGCCGGCTTGGCAGGGGCGCTCTGGGGCAAGCATGGTCGGGCCCGGAACCATGGCGGCAGTCCTGGGCCGGGTCGGCATCTCGCGGTGGTTTTGCATGGTGTGTCCTCGGGATGAGAGTGGGGGGTGGGGGGGCTCCAGAGCTGCCCGGACCGCATGGCAAGGCCGTGGTGCGGTGCGAAGCGACCAAACCGTTACGTGGGGAAACTGCCCGCCGGCCGTTGCCGGCGCCTACTGTCCTGGGTTCCCGGCTCCGCCGGCAACCCACCGCATTCCTCAGGAGAACCCATGAAGATCCGTTTCGCGTCCGCTCTGCTCGCTCTGGCGCTGCCGCTGTGCGCCCAGGATTCCACCAACGCCGCGGCTCAGGCCGAGGGCATGTTCTACAAGGCGTTCTACCTGGAGAAGGGCCCGCGCGACTTCGCGGGTGCGATGGCGCTCTACGAGCAGTTCCTGGCTGCCGCGCCTGGCCACAAGCTGGCCACGGAAGCGGCCAAGCAGCAGTTCAACCTGCTCGACAAGACTGGCAAGACCAAGGAGCGCGACGCGTTCCGCGCCAAGTACGAGAAGCTGCTCGGCAATGCCGTGGCGGTCGCCGGGGATGCCCCTGGGGCTGCGCCAGCGGCCCCGGCTGGCGCTGGCGAGGGTCGTCCGCAGCGCGGCGAAGGCGAGGCTCGTGGGCCCGGCGGCGGTCGCTTCGATCCGGCGGCGCAGCAAGCCGAGCTCGAGAAGCAGATCGAGAAGGCCAAGGCCGACGGCAACGAAGAAGAGGTGAAGCGCCTCACCCAGCGCCTCGAGCGGATCAAGCAGATGGCTGCTGGCGGTGTGCGTCCCGGCCAGGGCGGTCGCGGCATGGGCGTGTTCGGCAACAAGAAGTTGGCCGACATGACGGCTGAGGAGATGACGCAGTTCAAGGACGGTCTCGGCATGATGGAAGGCATGCTCGATCGCATGCGCGAGCGCATGGATGCCGAGCAGGTCAAGAAGCTCGAGGAGAACCTCGGCGCGCTGAAGAAGCACCTCGATGCCGGCAAGGTCGAGGACGCCCAGAAGGCGCTCGATGCCGTGCGCGAGCTCATGCCGCGCCGCCAGCGCGGCGGTGAAGGTGGCGGCGACGCGGGTGGCCAGGGCGGCGGCCGCGGTCCGGGCGGTGGCCAGGGTCGTGGTGAGGGTGGTGGCCGCGGCGGCAACAGTGGCGGCGGCAACAGCGGCGGTGGCAACAGCGGCGGTGGTGGTGGCGGCGGCCGCTGAGACCGTTGCGCTCGTCTGCGCCGGCCGCTGCCGTGTTCCGGCTGCGGCCGGTGCTGCGTACGGGCTTGCGTGCGGATGTCCGGCCCGCACGCGACGGTTGCCGGGAGCCGTCGGTGTGGCGCTGTGGCTGGCGTCCTGCACGAGTGCGCCGGCGCTGCCCGTTCACGTCGCAGCGGTGGCGCCGACCGCCGTGGTGTTCCGCGCGTGTGTGCACGAACTGTCGTTGCAGTTCGGGCGGCTCGAGCTGGTCGACGCCGAGGCCTTTCGCCTCCAAACCGCTTGGGCGCCCGTGGCGGAGCCGAGTGGTGAGCGGCGCGCCTTCGTGTTCGCCGACGACGGCGCGCTTGCCGTGGTGGTCGAAGCGCGCTGGCTCAACGCGCCGCTGGTCGGTCTGCCGGAATGGTCGGCAGTCGAGTTGGACGTCGCCGGGTCGCAGGCGCTGGCGACCCGTCTGGCTGCCGTCCTCCGAGCTCTGCCGCCTGGCTGAATCTGCCGATGGGCTGGTGGTCGTGGGCCCGGGCGGTCGTCGGCGGGCCGCTCACTCGGTGCGCGCGGCCGCCAGCACGTCTTCGAGTGCCACCAGACCGCGCTGCGCCTTCTCCAAGCCGTCCTGCAGCATGCGCCGATACCCGGCCGCGGTGGCCAGCGCTTGGAGTTCGGCGTCCCCGGCGCGTCGCGAGATGGCGGCGCCGAGTTCGGGGCTGACGTAGAGCACTTCGTGGATGGCGATGCGACCGCGTTTGCCGCGCCCGCGGCAGGCTTGGCAGCCCTTGCCGATCTTGAAGCCGTTCGCGGCGCTGGTCGCATCGAGGCCGAACTCGGCCAGGAGCGCCGCGTTCGGCGTGGTCTTGGCCGCGCAATCCGGACAGATGCGTGCCACCAGGCGCTGGCCGACGACACAACGCAGCGCCGGCCCCAGCAGGTAGGGCGCGATGTCCATGTCGACCAAGCGGTGCACTGTCGACAGCGCATCGTTGGTGTGCACGGTGCTCAGCACCATGTGGCCGGTCAATGCCGCCTGCACCGCGATGCTCGCCGTCTCGGTGTCGCGGATCTCGCCGACCATCACCACGTCGGGGTCCTGGCGCAGGATCGAACGCAGTGCGTTGGCGAAGGTGCGTTCGGCTTTGACGTCGACCTGCACCTGGGTGGTGCCGGCCATCTCGTATTCGACGGGATCTTCGACCGTGACCACGTTGCAGTCGGGGCGGTTGAGTTCGCCGAGTGCTGTGTAGAGCGTGGTGGTTTTGCCCGAGCCGGTCGGACCGGTCAGCAAGCACAGGCCGTTCGGGGCGGTGAAGCCGCGGCGGAACAGGGCCAGGTTGTGCGCCGACATCTCGAGGCGCGCCGGATCCAGCGAGACGCCGCTGCGGTCCAGCACGCGCATCACGGCCTTCTCGCCGAGCACGCTCGGCAGCACCGAGACGCGCAGTTCGACCTTGGCGGACACGGCAATGCGGCCGTCCTGGGGCCGACGGCTCTCGCCGATGTCCATGCCCGAGGCGACCTTGATGCGCGCGACCACGGCGCGGTGCAAGCCCGCCGGCAACGTGTAGAGCGTGTCGAGATCGCCGTCGACGCGGATCCGCACGCGCAGGCCGTCGCTCTGCGGCTCGATGTGCAGGTCGCTGGCGCGGGCGCGCAAGCCTTCTTCGATCAGGTGGTCGACCAGTTTGACCACCGCATCGTCGCCGACGATGCGCCGCAGCTTGTCGGCGTCGCCGACGCTCTGGCTGTCGATCTCGGACTTCAACAGGCGCTGGATCAGGCCTTCGATGCCCGAGGCCCCCTTCTGCAGGCGTTCGAGGGCGGCGGCGATCGAGGTGGGCGTGGCGAGCACCACCTGGACGCCGCAGCCGGTCACTTCCTGGATCTCGTCGACCGCGAGCAGGTCGAACGGATTGCGCAGCGCGACCGACAAGGTGCCTTCGTCTTCGCCGACCACGATCGCCTGGTGCCGTTTGGCGACGTCGTAGGGCAGCTTGTGACGCAGGCGCGGATCGATGCTGCGTTCGTCGAGGCCGTGGAACGGCAGGCCCAGCAGCTCGGCCCACAGCTTGTAGCCGCGTTCGAGCGTGATCATGCCCATGCCGGCGAGCTTCTCGATCTGTGCCGCTTCGCCGGCGTGGCAATCACGAAGCGCGACCTCGAGGAACTTGCGGTCCTCGTCGAGGGTGGTGGCCAGTGCCCCGAGCAGGTCGCCCTTGGCTGCGAACATGGATGCGGCATCGGCGTTCGCAACCGGCAATCCTGAGCCGATCGGTCGAGCGCTGCGGAATCACTTCAGGACAATCCCGCAGTTGGCCGATTGGCGCGCCATGTCCAACGCTGCCCTTTCACCTGCGACCCGGCGCGCCCGCCAGAGCGGTTTCACGCTGGTCGAAGTCATCGTCGTGCTCTCGGTCGTCCTCCTGCTCACCGGCATCGCCGTGCCGATGCTCTCGAGTTACATGGAAGACGGTCGCCGCGCGCGTGCGGAAAACGAATGCAAGGTCCTCGGCGCTGCCGTGATGTCGTTCTACAAGGACACCGGCGTCTACCCGGCGCGCAGCAGCGCAGGCGTCAACAACTACGTCTACTCGCTGTTCAGCGGGGCGACGATGCCGGCCACCAACCCGTTCAACGCGGGCCACAACTGGATCACCTGGGGGATGAACGCCACCCGCGGCGACCTGCTGGACAACCATCTCCTGCAGAACCGTCCGCAGAACACCAACGGCGCGGCCTACCCGATCACCGGCGGCAACCGCTGGCGTGGGCCCTACGTGGCTGGCAACACGCCGCTCGACCCGTGGGGGCGGCCGTACGTGGTCAACGTCGTGTCGGGCTTCTTCAACCACGCGACCAACTACAAGCGGCTGTGGGTCGTGTCGGCAGGGGCCAATGGTCAGTTCGACACGGACTTCCTGGCAACTGCGACCACCAATCTGGCTGGCGACGACATCGGCGTTCTGCTCGGCCAACAGCAGTGATGCTCCGGCGCTGAACGGTCGCCGCCCCCGGCGTCCGCTCGAGCCGCCAGCCTCGCTGCGAGCCCTTCCCCCTGGCCGCAGGCATGCGCTACCACGCTACCATCCTCGAACGCGACGGTTCGACCGTCTCCATCGACCTGGAGGCCGTCGACGAGCAGTCGCTGCACGACCAGCTGCATCGCGACGGCCGGCTGCTGGTGAAGGTGAAGGCGCGCGAACGCGCCGTGGGCGACGGTGCGCGGATGCGCGCGGGACGCACCGGTCTGTCGGCGCGTCGTCTGCTGCTGCTCACGCAGGCGTTGCAGGAAGCGCTCGACGCCGGCGTGCCGTTGTTGACGGCATTCCAGGCCGTGGGCGCCGAGGAAGAGGACCCCGCGGTGGCGGACATGTTGGCCGACCTGGCAGATCGGGTGGCCGCCGGCCAGCCGCTGTCCGAGGCGCTCGCGGCCCATCCGCGGGCGTTTCCGGAGGTCTACTGCGCCATGGTGCGCGCCGGCGAACAGTCCGGCAGCTTGCCGAACGTGCTGCAGTCGATGGCCAGCTTCCTCGAGTGGCGCATGGAGATCGCCAGCATCGTGAAGCAGGCCATGATCTACCCGGCAGTGGTCGCTACGGCTGGCTACGCCATGGTGCTGTTCATGCTGTCGTTCGTGGTGCCGCGGCTCGGCTCGGTGCTCAGCAAGATCGGTGGCGAACTGCCTGCCGCGAGCCGGGCTCTGATCCAGTGCTCCGGTTTCGTGGCCGAACACATCCTGGCGATCGCGTTGGGTTCGGTGTCGGCCGTGGTGGGGGGCGTGTTGCTGTTGCGCACGCAGGTTTGGCGCGATCTCGGCACGCGTTGCCTCGCCGCGCTGCCGGTGGTGCGCACGGTGGTGTCGACCCTGGCGATCGCGCAGTTCTGTCGCACCTTCAGCGTGCTCCTGCAAGCCGGCTTGACCATGACCCATGCCCTCGAACTCGGGGCCGCATCGGTCGGTGCTCCGGACTTCCGGCGCCGCATCGGCGCAGCCAATGCGAGCATCCTGGGCGGCGCGCGGCTCGGTGAAGCCGTCGAGAAGGCCGAACTGCTGCCGGCCGTCGCGCTGAGCATGGTCAAGGTCGGCGAGGAAGCGGGCCGGCTGCCGATCACGTTCGAACGGCTGAGTCGCCTCTACGATCGCGAGGTCAAGGCGGCGGTGAAGCGTGCGCTGGGCCTGCTCGAGCCGGTGGTGACGGTGGCGCTCGGGCTGTTGGTGGGCGGTGTCGCGGTGCTGGTGGTCACCACCATCTACTCGGCGATGAAGGGGATCGGCAAATGACCCGTGCCGAGGCTTGGCGGCGTGCGCACTGCGACGCAGCAGGATTCGCCCTGTTGGCCATGCTGTTGGTGGTCGGCGCCGGCAGCCTGTGGATCGTCCTGGCGGCTCAGCAGTTCGTGCCGGTGCTCGCCGATCGGGCGCTGCGCACCGAAGCCGGTCTCGCGCAGGTCGCCGCAGCGGTGCGGGACGGTTTCGTCGCGAACGGTACCTACCCGGCGAGCCTCGACGTGGTCGCGGCGCAGAACGGCTGGCTGCCCCAAGGGGCATGGCGCCGGGATCCATGGGGTTCTGGGCAGGAATGGGTGCTCGCCACGAGCGCCACGGGTCTGCAGGTGCAGAGCCGCGGCCCGGATGGTCGAATCGGCACGCTCGACGACGTGCGCGTCGACGTGCCCAGGGAACCTCTGGTTCGGGTGTGCCAACGGGACATGCTGCGGCTGCTGCGTTCTGCCTACGTGGCGCGCCTACAGGCCGACGTCCTGGCGGTCGCTGCTGCTGTCGGAGGCGTGGCGCCGACCGGCCTCGCGACTGCGGTGCGAACCTACGCCCGCGCGCGGCGGCAGTGGCTGGGTGCCGATGCGCCGACCCGAGTGCAATTGACGGCGAGCATGACTGCTGCCGCTGCCACGGTCACGGCGTGCCAGGTGTTCGCGTCGTGGAGTCAGCCGGTGGCCGTGACTGGCGCCGGCGGACTGTTCGCGCGCCTCGGTCTGCCCGACGCGCTGGCCCACGATTGCCTTGGCCAGGCGCTGCGCCTCGATCCGATCCTGGGAGTGGTGGCCGTCGGCAGCGACGGCGTCTGGGGGACCGATGACGACATGTGAACGACAGACCGGCTTCACGCTGATCGAAGTGATCGTCGTGCTCGCGGTGATGGGCCTGTTGCTCGGCACGGCGATGCCGTTGGCCGGTGCCGTGGTGCAGGCCAACCGCCGCCAGGAGGCGCAGGACGAACTGGCGCGCATCGCCGAAGCGCTCGACGCCTACTACTTCGAACGCGCCGCGTTCCCGGCGTCGTTGCAGGCCACCGACTTCCTCGGCGTCTGTCTGCAGCCCGGGCCTGGTGACACGGTGGTGTTCGATCCGTTCGGTGCCGGGCAGACCTATGTCTACGCGGTGAATGCCGCGGCGGGCATCGCCACCGTCCACAGCCGCGGCGAGAACGGCGTCGACAACGGCGTGAACAACGAGGAGCACGTGGTGCGCGTGTTCGGCGCGGCGCCGGGAGCGCGCCGCACGCGCCAGCGGTTGCGTGTGATCGTCGAAGTGCTGGCGAACCACATCGAGAGCGGCGGCGCCGTCGCCGGCACCTGGCCACAGTTGCGTGCGGCGATGGGCTTGGGCCCGACGTACGACGCCGACGGCTTCGGCACCACGCTCCGCTGGACCGCCAGCACCCACACCCTCGAAAGCGCCGGGCCGGACCGCGCGTTCGGCACTGCCGACGACATCGTTCTCTGAGGACACAGGCCATGAAGACCCTTGCCATCGTAGAGCTGGAGGAAGGCGGCCTGGTCGCCACCGTTGCGTCGGTCGTGGGCGGCGAACCGCGCATCGAACGTGTGGCGCGCCTGCCACTGGCCGACCTGAGCCGCGAGTCCTTGACCAAGGCCCTGCGGGCCCCGGCTGCGGAGTGTTTGCGCGGCCACGAGGGTGTGCACGTGGTGCTCGGCGAACGGCGCATGATGCACTTCCTCATGCGCCTGCCCCGCATGAAGGCCGAAGACTTGCTCGGGGTCGTGGTGCGCGAAGCACTGCGCCTCACCGGCATGCCGACCCAGGCCGAAGTGCTGGTGGCGCCGCAGCTCTTGCCGGTGAGCGCGGGGCCGCGGCTCGGCGTCGCGGTGACCGCGCTGTCGCGCAATCTCTGGGAGCCGCTGCAGGAGGCCTTCCGCGCTGCGGAGCTGCCGATCTTGGGCCTGTACTCCGCCGAGAGCTGCCTCGCCGCTGCGGCGCCGAGCGAAGCGGGCAGCGTGAGCGCGGTGTTGGAGAGCAACGCCGGGCGGGCTCGGTTCGTGCTCTGTGAGTCAGGCCATCCCGTGCAAGTGCGCCGGTTCCTGCTCGGTTCGGACACCAGCGGCGAGGCGCTGGTGGCCCAGCTGGCGATGGAGTTGCCGCGCACACTCGACTGGCTCCGGGAAACCGGCCACGCCATGCCGCAGACCCTGGTCCTGGGGCGACGCCTGGGCGTCGACGCTGCGGCCGCCGGCATGCTGCAAGGCGACGGCCTGGCGATCGTCGACGGCAGCAGCCCGCGATTGGTCGATCCCGAAGGGCAGGTGGTGAGCCTCGGCGTGACCGAGCTGCTGGGGCGGTTGCTCCGCGGCGCCGTGCCTGGGTCGTTGTTGGCCGAGCCACGTCTGGAACTGCCCTGGCCTCGTTCCCGGTTCGTCGCGGTGGCCGCTGCGGCTGCGGTCGGCTTTCTGGGAACGGCTGCGGCCGTGGTCGACTTCGAGCTTCTGCAGGCGTCCCGAGCGGCGAACGAACGCACCGAGCAGGCCATGCGCGAGGCGCAAGACCGCTTGGCGACCGCGGAACGCGCGGCTGTGGCGCGCGACACCACGGATCCGGAGCAGCGGCACATCGACGGCATCCTGGCCCGTCGGCGGCCGACCAGCCGTCTGCTCGCGGAGCTGTGCAATGCCGCCAGCGACGACGTGCACCTGGACGAGCTGCGGTTCGCCAGCAACGAAGCGGTGGTGCTCACGGGTGCGGTCGAAGGGCGCAGTCGCCAGGAAGCGCTCGCGGCCCTGGCCCGGTTCGGGCGAGGCCTGCGCGCGGTGCCGTTCCTCGACTCGACTCGGCAAGAAGAGGTCGGCGAAGGCGCCGCGGGAGCCAATCGCTTCCGCTTCAAGATCACCATGCAGTGGAGGAGGCCGGAATGAACGCTCGAGGTAGGCAAGTGCTGGTGGCCGGAATCGGCGTGGCGACGCTGTTGCAGCTCGGTGGGGCAGGCGCCGTACACTGGTGGCGCAGGCAGGAGGACCAGCGCGGCGCAGGGGCGCGCGCCACCCTCCTGGACCTGGAAACACGTCTGGCGCGCCTTGCCGCGGCCGAGCCGGCTCCCGCTGCAGAGACCAAGCCGATGCTGCAGCTCGAGCGTGAGGCCGACGTGCCGGCGACGTTGCAGTCGGTGCAAGTGCTCGGCGATGCGAACGGCGTGGCGCTGCAGAGCGTCAAGGCTGGTCAGTCGGGAACGGCGGAGAAGCAGGTGTACCAGATCACGGGCACCGGCAGCGCCCAACAGCTCTGTGGCTTCCTCGCCGATCTCGAGCAGCGCACGCCACTGGTGATCGTCGAGACCGGGCGGCTGCAGGCGCGGGCCGCCGGGCAGATCGTGGTCGAGCTGGGGCTCGCCACCTACCACAAGGGGGGTGGCCGATGAAGCGCACCAAGTCTCGGCGTGTGCATCCGGTTGCTGCCGGTTTGGTGTTCGCCGGCAGCCTCGCCTTCGTCGCCCATTCGGTGTTCGGCGGTTGGTCGGACCAGGGCGGCACGGGCCCGGTGGACGAACGGCCTCCTGCCGATCTCTCGGACGGCCAGGCCGTCGACGAACCACTGCTCGGGGTGGATCTGCTGGCCCGCCATGGCTCCTACGAGAAGGGGCAGCCGGTGCGTTCGGCATTCGTGCTGGTGGTCGAGGCCGCCGCTGCGCCGGCTGGTGAGGTCGTGGCGGCCGAACGTCGGCGTTGGGCCGGTGCCGACCCGCCCCAGCTCACACTGGGCATGGTGATGGTCAGCGCCGCTGCGCGCCGGGCGGTGTTCGAGGGTCGGGTGGTCGGCGTCGGCGATCAGGTCGGCGACTGCCGGATCGAAGCCATCGAACGCGGGGCCGTGCACTGCTCGTGGCAGGGCCGCCCGCTCACCTACGAGCTCGGCGATCGTGTGCCGCGGGAGTTCCGCGCCGAACTGGCGCTGCGCGCCGCCGAGGCCGCCGACAAGAGTGCCGGCGCAGGACCGAGCGAAACCGCGGCGCCGACCGCCAGCACCCCCGAAGTCGACGATCCGCAAGCCAAGAATCGAGGCAGACAATGAACCATGTATCGAGCGTGATCCTGCGGCACCGCCATCCTGGGCTCGGACTGGCCGCGTTCCTGGCCTGCACGGGCTGCATGGCCAACGGCAACGCGGCAACCGCCAGCCTGGACCGCGACGTGGGTGGCGGCCGCCCCGCCTACCAACCCATGCTGGTGGTGCCGTTGCCCAGCATGCAGGTCGCACCACCGCCCGGCCGCGCCATGGATGCGCTGCAGGCGCGCCGCACGCCGGTGGGGGACGTGCTGCTGGCGATGTTCAAAGACTCGGACATCAACCTGCTGGTGGATCCGCAGGTGCAGGCGGCCGAGTGCACGTTCGACATCAAGCGGTCGACCGTCGAGGAAGCGTTCGAAGCGCTGCTGGCCAGCCTCGATCTCGGCTACGAGTGGGATGGCAGCTTCTTGCGCGTGCGGGAGACGGTGCGGGAGACGTTGCACGTCGACATCATGAGTGCGCCGAACAACGGCGGCGGCATGGGCGGCGGCAACGGCGGCGGCAATGCCGGTGGCAACGGCGGTGGCAACGGCGGCGGCGCCGGTGCTCCGGGGTTCTGGGAAGAACTGCAAGGGGCACTGCCGCGACTGCTCGGGGAAGACGCGCGGTTCGTGGTGAACCGCGCCGCTTCGGCGGTGCACGTCGAAGCCCGCCCCAGCGGGGTGCAGCGGCTGCGGGAGATGGTCGGCACGGCCACGCGCCGCGCCAACAAGCAGGTGTCGCTCGAGGCGCGCATCCTCGAAGTGCGCCTCGACGACCGACACAGCCTCGGCGTCAACTGGTCGGTGCTGCCCAAGGTCTTCAACAGCAACAAGGTCGGGCTTGCGGGCGCTGGCGCGGTGATCGGTCAGACGGCCGCATCGGGCGGTTCGGCGTTCCGCTTCGGCCTGCTCGACACCAACGACTTCTCGTTGTTCGTCGACGCCCTGCAGTCGCAAGGTCAGGTGCGCGTGCTCTCCAGCCCGCGCATCTCGACGATGAACAACCAACCGGCGTCGATCGACATCACCGACCAGGTGCCGTTCATCACGCGCGACGTGATCACCGGCACCGGCGTCACCAACACCCAATACGGCATCGAGTTCGCCGAAGTGGGCGTGGTGTTGCAGGTGCTGCCGATGATCGGCGAAGACGGCATCCTGTCGGTGGCGGTGACCCCGCAGGTGCGTGAACAGACCGGCACCGTGGTCACGCCCGACGGCCTGGTCAGTGCGCCGATCATCAGCCAGCGCGAAGCGACCACGTTGGTGCGCGTCGCCGACGGCCAGGCGATCGCGCTCGGCGGCCTGCGCAGCACGCGCAAGGACGAGACGCGCAGCGGCATCCCGTTCTTGATGAACCTGCCGTGGCTCGGCCAGCTGTTCTCCAGCACGGTGCAGAGCCGCACCGAGGTCGAACTGATGATCCTGCTGACGCCCCGGGTGCTCGACGACACCTGGATCGACGAAGAGGTCCGGCGCGGCGCGCATCGGCTGGTGCAGTTGCGCCGTGGCTTCCAGTGGAACTCGATCGACATGGAGCGGTATCGCCGCGAAGACTGGCAAGGCGGCTCGCTGCAGGGGCAGGCGATGGCGGCCAAGGAACCGGAGGTGCGCATTCCCGATGCCCCTGCGCCCGCTCTGCCGGCGGATCGCGGTCTGACGGTCACCCGTCAGGGCCTTGCAGCCCATCTGCTGGGCCGCGCCCAGGTCGAGCTCGATGCTGGCCAAGTGACCCAGGCGATCGCCACCGTCGAACGCGCCATCGAGCTGGAACCGACCCAGGTCGATGCGTTGGTGGCCGGGGGGATCCTGCACGCGCGGCAGTGCAACCACGCCCGTGCGCGCCATCTGCTCGATCGGGCGCTCGCCCTCGCCGGCGACCATGTGCCAGCCCTGATGGCACGCGGGGCGGTCGAACTGGACGACGGTTCGCCGTATGCGGCGAAGCGCTACATGCAGCGCGCCCACGAACTCGCCCACGACTCGTTCACCGCGGCGAACCTCGGCGGGGCGCTGCTGGCGCTGGGCGATGCCCAGGGTGCCCGCGACCTGCTGCGTTCGGCGGGTGCCCCTGGGGCGCCGCCCGAACTGCACAGCAACCTGGCGTTCGCCGAGTTGGCCACCGGCCACGTGGTGGAGGCCCGGGAGAGCCTGAATCGGGCCCTGGTGGCCGGCGCCGATGCCCGCAACCCGCGGGTGGCGGCCCTGCAGGCTCTGGTCGAGGAGGGGGAGGGCAAGCTGCGCAAGGAGCTGGAGGACGGGCTGGCGAAGCGCTGACCCATCCGGCCCAGGGGGCGCGCGTTCGGTCCACAAGTTCGCAAGTTCGTTGCGTCCCCTGGCGGGTTGGGCTAGAACGCTCGCCTCCCATCCGCCCAGGCGCCCTCGTGGCGAGCAAGCGGCCGTGTGGAGAGGTGACCGAGCGGCTTAAGGAGCTCGCTTGGAAAGCGAGTACAGCCCACAAGGCTGTCGGGGGTTCGAATCCCCCCCTCTCCGCCAGTTCGCACGGCTCGCGAAGGTGGGATCCGCCGGGTCCCGAGCAAGGGGGCGGCGTGAACCTGGTCAGGTCCGGAAGGAAGCAGCCATAAGCGTGCAGCTTCTTGTGCCCGGGTCGCCTGGTGGGTTCCACCTTCGCGGGCCGTGTGTTTTTCCCGCGTTGGGTTGCTCCCGCGGTTGGGCGGCCCCCGCATCCGGCCGGCAGCGTTTCGTCCTCGCCTCGTCTTCAGCTCCAGAGTCGCGGCAGGTCCGGGCGCAGCATGGTCGTCACCTCGTAGGCCGAACCGCCCGGCGGCACGCGGTCTTCGGCGTGCAGCCATTCGTCGCCTTGGTGGCCCAGCAGGACCACTTCGTCGCCTGGGGCGGCGTCCTGCACCCCGGTCAGGTCCACGACGGTTTGGTTCATGCTGATCAGGCCGACGATCCGCGCCCGCTGGCCGCGCACCAGCACCGGCGCATCGTGCCAGAGGGCGCGCGGCAGGCCGTCGGCGTAGCCGATCGGCAAGAGACCGAGGCGCGTCGCGCTGCTGCAGCGGAACGTGGCGCCGTAGCCGATGCCGGCACCGGCTGCCACATCGCGCACACCGACCAACTGCGACTTCAGGGCCAGCACCGGCCGCAACCGCACGCGCCCTTGCCCGTGGCGGTCGAAACCGTAGAGGCCGCCGCCGATGCGCACCGCGTCGAGATGGGCTTCCGGACAGGCCAGCGTGCCGAGCGTGTTCGCGGCATGCCGCAGCGGAGTGCCCAGGTCGCGGACCAGGGCGAGCGTGCGCTCGAACTGCTCGAGTTGGCTGCGCATCGCCGGTAGGTCGGCGGCCGACAGCGCCTGGAAGTGTGTGTAGACGCCCGCAAGCCGCAGGCGGCCGCGTTCGCGCAGTTCGCCGACGAACGCGCCGAACGACTCGGTCGCCACCCCGTGGCGGTGCATGCCGGTGTCGACCTCGACGTGCACGGGATACGCAGCACCCGGTGCCACGCTGGCGGCGAACGCGCGCAGCTGCTCGCGCGTGCCGAGACCCGGGGTCAGCTCGGCGGCCACTGCGGCGGCCGCGTCCTCGGGCGGCATCGGGCCGACCACCAGGATCGGTGCGGTGATGCCCTGGGCGCGCAGCGCCTTGCCCTCGGCGACGTTGGCGACCGCCAACTGGCTGGCGCCGGCGCGCAGCGCTGCGGCGGCGATCTCTACGAGACCGTGGCCGTAGGCGTTGGCCTTGACCACGGCGATCAGCTGTGGGCGCGCGCCCAGTACAGCACGGAACTCGCGGACGTTGTGCGCCAACGCCTCGCTGTCGAGTTCGATCCACGCCGCCGCCGCGGCGGCTCTGGTAGTGCCGACCGGTATCCGCAACATCACGCCTGACCGCTTCGCGCAGCGTAGGGCGGCGGTGGCCGCCGAGCGAGCGTTCCCCGGGCGAAGCGCGGCGGTCCGGCGGCGCCGTAGGGGGGGGTGTATCGACGTCGGCGGCGGCTTCGGCTACATCTGTCCTGGCATGACCACGTTCGACGTGTTGGTGGTCGGCGCCGGCCCGGCCGGGGCCACCGCCGCAGCTCTACTCGCCCAGCAGGGGCACTCGGTGCTCGTGTTCGAGAAGGACGAGTTTCCGCGGTTCCACATCGGCGAGTCGTTGCTGCCCGCGTGCCTGCCGGTGCTCGAACGGATCGGTGTGGTGCCCGACAGCGACACCTTCGTGTTCAAGCAGGGAGCCGAGTTCTTGTGCGAAACGACCGGGCGGCATCGCCGGTTCGTGTTCACCGAGTCCTTGCCCGGGTGTGGCACGCATGCCTGGCACGTCGATCGCGCCCGCTTCGACCGCCTGCTGCGTGACGCGGCGGTGGCGGCTGGCGCCACCATCCGGCACAACGAGACGGTCACCGACGCCGGTGCCAGCGCCGACGAGGTGTTCGTCACCACCCGCACCGACACGGTGCGCGGGCGCTACTTGATCGACGCTTCGGGGCAGTCGCGCCTGCTGGCGCGGCGGCTCGGAGCCGCGGTGCCCTACGAGAACTTCGGCCGCTGCTCCGTGTACACACACTACGAAGGGCTCTCGCTGGCCGCCTGGGACGAGCTCGGTCCGAGCAAGAACATCCGCATCGTGCTGTGCAAGGGTGGCTGGGGCTGGGTGATCCCCTTGCCGGGCCGCCGCCTCAGCGTCGGCTTGGTCGGCCGCACCAAGATCACCGACGAAGACCTGGAGCGCGAGCTGTTGCGCGGCCCGCTGGTGACCCGCCTCACGCAGGGCGCCCGCCGGCAAGACACCCACGTGGTCGGCAACTTCAGCTACGACAACCAGAAGCCGTTCGGCGCCCGCTACGCCTGCGTCGGTGACTCGGCGGCGTTCCTCGACCCGGTGTTCTCCTCCGGGGTGACGTTGGCTCTGCGCAGTGCCGAGGGCGTCGCCGACCTGGTCGGTCCAGCGCTGCGCGAGGCGCGCGAAATGGACGCGGCGCTGTGCGCGCAGCACGCGGCCGGCATGGATCGCGCCTGCCGAACGTTCGCCGGCTTGATCGACCGCTTCTACAACTCGCACTTCGCCGAGACGGTGTTCCTCGGCCCGCCGAACGAGGATGCCCAGATGCGGCGCGGCATCATGAGCGTGCTCGCCGGCGACGTCTGGCGCAGCGGCAATCCGTTCCAGGAAATGCTGCTGTCCGCCAAGCGCAACGAGGCGCGGTTGCGGATCGGCGCGGCCGCCGGCAGTCGCGCGAGCAGCGCCTGAGGCAGTCGCGCGGCCGCGCAGCTGCCGCCGCTCAGTTGCCGATGGTCAGCGTCAGTGCGTTGCTGACCACGCCACCCAATGCGTTCACGCCTGGATCGACCCCGAGGGTCTGGGCGTGGAACACCGAGCCCAAGGTCGATGGCGCCGCCGACAGCGGCAAGTTCGCCAGCAGAATGCCGCCGGTGTTGACCGCGCCCACGGTCAAGTCGGCGCTGGTGTGGGCGAAGCAGCCCGGCATGCCGTAGCTGCTGAGGTTCAGCGGCAGCGGATTGCCGTTCCAGGTGGTGGTCGAGAAGCCGTAGACCATCCAGGCGAACTGGTTCTGGCGCAGGCCCAGGCAGGTGAACGTCACGTTGCTGCCGAGCCGAGGTGCTGTGGCCGACAGCAGGGGCACGCCGTTGGTGCCAGCACAGCCTGGGCCGAGTGCCGTCACCGCCGGCTCGCGGATCGCGATCGTCCAGAGGCCGCGGCCGTGGGTCCCGGCCAGCAGCGTGGTCGAATTGTGCAGGAACGCCAGGTCGTAGACCGAGACGTCCGCCGGACCATCGTTGCTGGTCGACCAGGTGGCGCCGCCGTTCTGGCTGGCGAAGATCCCGACTTCGGTGCCGACGTAGAGGCGGTCGTTCAGCAAGGGGTGCTGGGCGATGGCGTTGACCGGCGCGGCCGGCAGGCCGGTGACGCCGCTGCCGGACAGGTCGATCCAGTTGGCACCGCCGTTGCTGGTCTTGCGCAGGTTGCCGGTGCTGAAGCCGCCGAGGCCGACGAACACCGTGTTGCTGTCGGTGCGGTCGATGACGATCCGTTCGATGAAGCGGTTCGGCAGTGGGTTGGTGGCGCCGTTGTCGTCGACGGCGGTCCAGGTCGGGCTCGCGGCGGTGGCGTTCGCGGTCTTGTAGATGCGCCCATCGTTGTGGCCGACCCACACCACGTTGGCGTTGCCGGGTGCCACTGCGATCGCGGCGATGTTCGAGCTGACGCTGGGCTTGATGTTGGTCCAGGCCACCGTGCTGGCGCGCGCGTTGTTGGTCACCCACAGGCTCGCGGCGCCGACATAGAGGCGCTGGGCGTTGTTCGGATCGAGCGTGAGCGGCGCGATGAAGTTCGCCGCGTTGCCGGCTTCGCTGATGCCGCCGTCGATGTAGCTCGCCGAGCTGCCGCCGTTGGTCGAACGGTGCACGCGAGCGTAGACGTACTCGCCGTAGATGTAGTTCGGGTTGGTCCAGTCGATCGCCGCATAGCCGCCGTCGCCGCCGAAGGTCAGGCTGGCGGTGCTGCTGCCCGACTGGATGGTCAGGTGGCCGTTGTCTTGGGTGCCCCCGGTGATGCGACCCGAGGTGCCGTCACCGGCGGCGCCGTAGAACTGCGTGCTGCGGTAGTTCTGCTCACGGCGCGCCCAGCCCGAGCTGGTGCTCGCGGTGCGGATGTCGGAAGTGGTGTAGACCCCGCCGTCGTTGGTGATGTAGACGCGCCGGTTCGTGCTGCCGTTGAAGCCCGGATCGGCGATCACCTGGTGTTGGTCCGGGTGCGGCTGCGCCGTGTTGATGTAGCCGTTGCTGATCCGGGTCAGCGTCACGCCGCCGTCGACCGACTTGTAGAGGTGGTAGGCGCCGGTCACCAGGAAGTTGGCGTCGGTCGGGTCGACCCACAGCGTGTTGTAGTACCACGCCGCGCCCGAGCCGGCGCTGGTGGTTCGCTGCGTCCAATTGACGCCGCCATCGGTGCTGCGCCAGATCAAGCCGCCGCCGGTGCCGCAGGAAGCGTAGATGGTGCCCGGTTGGCTCGGCGCGTAGCACATCTCGATACGGCCGTCGAGCCCAGCCTGGCTCACGAGGCCGGTGGCGGCGTTGGTCCAGGTCTGGCCGCCGTTGGTCGAGTAGACGACGCGGTGCACGTTGCTTTCGTAGACGTCGGCCACGCACTTGTTGCCGTCGTTGGGGTCGAACAGCACCTGCATCACCGACGTGGCGCTGCGCACCTGCGTCCAGCTGGCGCCGCCGTTGGTGCTGCGCTGGATGCCGCCCGGCGAACGGGTTGCCGCCAGCAGCACGTTCGGGTTGCTCGGCGAGACGACGATGCGGTTCACGTACTGCCAGCTGGCCGTCGTCGCCAGCGACTGGAACGACGCGCCGCCGTCGGTCGACTTGTAGACGCCGCGGCCGACGATCGCGTCGCCGTTGTAGAAGCCTTCGCCAGTGCCGGCGTAGATCGTGAGCGGCGTGCCGGGCACCAGGGCCATGCTGCAGATCGCCAAGTTGCCCATGCGGTCGTCGACCCGCGTCCAGCTCGAGCCGGCGTTGGTGCTGCGCCACACCCCGCCACCGACGGCGCCGGCGAACATCTCGCTGGGGTTCGCCGGGTTGATCACCAGGCTGCGGGTGCGGCCGCCGATGTTGGTCGGGCCGCGCTCGATCCAGCCGTAACGGCCGATGCCGGCGTCGTCGATCGCGGCGTGGTGCGCCGCGTTGGCGTCGCGTTCGGCGCGCGCGGCATCGACCCGCGTTGCGTCGAACGCGCCGAACTCGTCGCGCCAGCGCTCCAGGCGCCAGCGCATCGCCGCGTCCGGCGAACCTGGCAGAGCCTTGCGTCCGGCGGCCGCTTCTTCGGCGCGCCTGGCGAGCAGCACGCTGCGGCGTTCCTGGCTGTGGGCGTCGGCGTCCACGGCCGTGGCGCCACCGGCAATGTCGCTGGCTGCGCCGCTGGCATTGGCCGGCAGATCGGTTTTGGGCGGTGCCGCATTCGTTCCGGGCACGGGACTGGAACATGCCGCAGCGAGAGCGGCGGTGCAGAGCAGGGCGATACGCATGGCAGGGACGGTGGTCCGCTGGGGCGAGCGGACGGCGCAGCATACCCGCGGTTCGCGGGGCCGTGGCAAGCGGCGGGGCCGTCCGGCACCGAAAATTCAGGGCAGCTCGGCACTGCCGCGGCGCAGGCAGTCGGCGAACACCGCCGGGGCGACGTTCGCGCCGCACACCACGACGCCGATGCGCTGTCCCGCAAGGCGCTCGCGCAGCTGCAGCATCGCCGCCGTGCTCGCCGCTCCGGCGGGCTCCACGGCCAACTTGCCGTCGGCGAACAGCAGCGCCATGGCCCGGCAGATCGCGTCGTCGTCGACCAGGACCAGTTCGTCGACGAAGCGGCGGCACAGGCCGTACGAATACGGCAGTGCCATCGGCGCACCGAGGCTGTCGGCGATCGTGGTGACCCGTTCGATGCGCTGAGGGCTGCCGGCGGCGAAGCTGCGATGCATGCTGTCGGCGCCGACCGGTTCGACGCCGAACACGCGACAGCGCGGCTGGAACTGCTTCACGGCACAGGCCACGCCGGCGGCCAGGCCGCCGCCGCCGATCGCCACGAACAACGCGTCGAGCTGGCCGGTCTGGCGCAGGAACTCGAAGCCCAGCGTTGCGGTGCCCAGCGCCTGCGCTTCGCCTTCGAACGGATGCACCAGGCTGCGCCCGCTCGCGTCGCGCAGCGCCGCCGCCCGGGCGAACGCGGCGGCGATGTCGGGCTCCAGCACCACCTCTGCTCCCAGCGCCCGCACCGCCGCGATGCGCGCGGGATCCGCAGTGCTGGGCATTGCCACCACGGCGGTCGTGCCGAGGGCGCGCGCCGCATAGGCGACCGCCATGCCGTGGTTGCCGGCGCTCACCGCGACCACGCCCTGGGCCCGCGCCTCCGGCGTCAACGCCTGCATCGCCAGCAGGCAACCGCGCGGCTTGAAGGAGCCGGTGTGCTGGAACAGTTCGAGTTTCAGCCAGACCGTGGCGTTCGCTGGACCGAGCGCAGCGAGGCGGTGGCCCTGCCACTGCCACGCCGGCGTCTCCCGTACGAGGCCCAGCAGGTCTTGGCGGGCGCGCTGGATCGCTGCGACCACGGGGAACGTCGAACGGGCCGAATCCGGAGTGGAAGTCACGCGGAGAGACCCGACGCCCCCGCCACCAGGGGCGCGACACAACCCGCCGACGCCGAGCCGGCGGAAACCAGAGAACCTGCGCCCAAGAGCCACGGGGCAAGGGAGCCCGCAGCAACCCGGGAAGGCGTGACGAAAGCGTCGGGACGGTCAGGATAGGCAGCCGCAGTCGGGCGGGGAAGTGCGCGCCCAGGTTGGGGCGCAGATTCCCAGCCCGCCGCGCGCGGACTTCGGCCGACGGGGCGCTGGCACGCCGGTGCGACCGCGCTCACCAGCGGTGGAACGCCGGGTGCCCTTCTTTGACCGCCACGAACAGACCGTCGCACGTGGCGCACACTTTGCCCCCCGCCTCCAGGGTGCCCTGGATCCGCGCCCGGTCGGGGCCACTCTCGACCACCTTGGCGCGCAGCAGCACGGGCGCGTTGGTTGGCGTCGGCCGCCGCAGCTTGATCGCGTATTCGGCCGTCACCGTGCACGGCGGGGCGCTCAGGCCACCCTGCACCATCAGGTGGTGTGCGGCCGTCCAGTTGCAGTGGCAGTCGAGCAGCGCGCCGATGATCCCGCCGTTGAGCATGCCGGGGAACGCCTCGTGCATGGTGGCCGGTTGCCAGGTGCACACCACTTCGTCGCCCTGCACGTGGCTCTTGATGCGCAGGCCGTGCGGGTTGGCCGGCCCGCAGCCGAAGCAGGCGTTGTGGGGGGCGTAGCGGTCCTGCAGGCTCGATTCCATCGCCCCATGATCGGTCGCGACGGCGGTCGGCGCGAGCATTTCCCCGATCGGATGCGTTGCCAGCACGCTCGCTGCGGTCTCTCATCCCAGCATGACCACCTCGCGCCGCCAGTTCCTCGCCACCACGGCTGCCGCGGCTGCGGGCAGCCTGTTCCTGCCGTCGTGCCGGTTCGGCCCGCGGCTCCGCCCGCCAGTGCCCGACGACCAGCCGCTGCGCCTGTTCGCGATCGGTGTCGGCGGCCGCGGCCGCGACAACCTCGAAGCGGTGGCCCACGAGCAGGTGGCGATCGTCTGCGACGTCGATGAACGGCACCTCGCCGCGGCCCTGAAACTGTGCCCAGGGGCGCGTGCCGAACGCGACTTCCGCACCGTGTTCGCCGATCCGGTCGCGCTGGCGCAGCTCGACGGCGTGGTGATCGGCACGCCCGACCACACGCACTTCCTGCCGGCCCTGCTGGCGCTGCGGCACGGCCTCGACGTCTATTGCGAGAAGCCACTGACGCAGACCGTGGCCCAGGCCCGGCGTCTGCGCGAGCTCGCCGCCGCGAACGGCTGCGTCACGCAGATGGGCACGCAGATCCACGCCAACGCCAACTACCACCGCGTGGTCGAAGCGATCCGCACCGGTGCCGTGGGCGCGGTGCGCGAGGTGGTGGTGTTCGTCAACGGCACCGATTGGTCGGCCAGTGCCCTGCCGAAGCCGGCCCCGGTGCCCGAGCACCTGCACTACGATCTGTGGCTCGGGCCCAGCGCGGAGCGGCCGTTCACCGCCGACTACCATCCCGCCGGTTGGCGACGCTATTGGGCGTTCGGCGGCGGCACCACGGCCGACATGGCCTGCCACTACCTCGACCTGGCCTGGTGGGCGCTCGAACTCGACGCGCCGACGTCACTGCTCGCCGACGGGCCGCCGCCACACGCCGAAGGCACGCCGAAGGGCATGCGCTGCGAGTACGCGTTCCCGCCGCGCGGCGAACGCGCCGCCGTGGTGGTGCGCTGGCACGCCGGCGCGGACCGGCCGACTGCGGCGCTGCAGCAACGCGGCCTCGAAGACTGGCGCAACGGTGTGCTCTTCCTCGGCGACGACGGTTGGCTGATCTCGAACTACGACCGCTACGTGCTCGGCCCCGCGGCGCGCGCTGCAGCGTTCGTGCCGCCCGCGCCGTTCGTGCCGGATTCGCCGGGGCACCACCGCGAGTGGCTGGCGGCCTGCCGGCGGCGCACGCAGCCATCGTGCCATTTCGGGTATTCGGGGCCGCTGACCGAGGCGGTGTTGCTGGCGAACGTCGCCTACCGGGCGGCGGCGGGGCGGCGGCTCACCTGGGATGCGGCGGCGCTGCGCACTGGGGACGAGGCTGCGGATGCGCTGTTGGATCTGCCGGCGCGCCGTGGTTTTGCGGGGTGAGTGGGCGGAGCGGGCTCGATGCGGCTGACCCGGCTCGGTGCCGAGCGGCTGCGCCGGATCGCGAATGCGCGCCAGAAGCGAGGGCTCCACGGTCCACCGCAATCCAGCATGCGCATTCTGTTGGAATCCGCATGCTGGAAGGGCTTCCCGCTTCGCCATGGTTGCGGTACCGTCCGGCCCACCGCGGCCGATCCACGGTCGCGGTTCTCGTTCGTTTCTCCTCGTCCATCCCCATGCTCATGCCATCGCGTTTCCTCGCGTGTTCCCTGTTCGCTGTGACGGCCCTGTCGGCACAGTCTCCCCTCACCACCCTCTACTCGGGCAGCGCCCTGTTGAATGGCCCCACGGTCTACTTCAACGACTTGGTGGTCAACGCTCCGATCCAGATCACCCAAATCGACGTCAATACGAACTCGGCCGCCAGCACGGCCGGTAGCCTGGACGTCTACCTGATCCCCGGCACCCGCGTCGGCTTCGAGACCAACGTCTCTGCTTGGACCCTGGTGTCGACGGCGACCGTCACCTCGGCTGGCCCGAACCAGCCGACCGTGGGCGTGATGAACACCCCGTTCGTGCTCGCGCCCGGCAACTACGGTCTCGCGATCCAGTCGAACGGCATCAGCTCCTACTACTCGGGCAGCACCGGTCTCAGCTACTCCACCGCGGAGCTGACCCTGCTGAACGGTGGCGGCAGTGCCAACGGCGCACTCGGCACCGCGATCTGCTGCCAGCCCCGCACCTGGAACGGTAGCATCCACTACCTCCCGTCGGGCAGTGGCACGGTTGCGACCAGCACCACGTATGGCCAGGGTTGCCCGACCGCATCGAGCGCGTCGACCTTCTACGAGCTGTTTGCGAACGGCGCTTTCGACCTGTCCAACAGCAGCCTCCAGCTGGTTCCGACCAACGGTGGCTACATCGTGCTGCCGGGCACCAACGCCTGGTTCACCCCGACCGGCGCCAACCTCGGGCTGACCGACGACTCGGTCTCGGCTGCGCAGGCGCTGGGCTTCACCCTGAACTACCCCGGTGGCTCGACCGCCGCGGTCTACGTCAGCAGCAACGGCTATGTCTGGGCACAGTCCAGCACCAACAACGGCTGCTGCGCCGGCAGCGT
>JAEUHP010000217.1 GCA_016795295.1 Planctomycetota bacterium
GCCCGTCCAGCCGTGGCAGGATCCGCTGCCGCCGCTCGCCCACGCGCCGATCACCGCCGCCGACTCGGTGGCGCTGAAGCAGCAAGTCCTGGCTTCCGGCCTGAGCACGGCGCAGCTCGTCTCGACCGCCTGGGCATCGGCTGCCTCGTTCCGCAGCTCGGACTTGCGCGGCGGCGCGAACGGCGCGCGGCTGCGCCTGGCGCCGCAGAAGGACTGGACGGTGAACCAGCCCAAGGAACTCGCTGCGGTGCTGGCCGTGCTGGAACGCATCCAGCGCGACTTCAACCAGCGCGCCGGGGGCTCGACGCACGTCTCGCTGGCCGACTTGATCGTGCTGGCTGGGGACGCAGCGATCGAGGCCGCGGCCCAGCGCGGTGGCATCGCAGTGCAGGTGCCGTTCACCCCGGGCCGCGTCGACGCGAGCCAGGCCCACACCGACGTGGCGTCGTTCGCCGTACTCGAACCGCAGGCCGACGGCTTCCGCAACTTCGCCAGCACCCAGGGCACCAAGGTGGTCGAACAGTTGGTCGACCGGGCGCAGTTGCTGGCGCTGAGCGCGCCCGAAATGGCGGTCCTGGTGGCCGGGCTGCGCGTGCTCGGCGCCAACACCGGCGGCAGCCCGCACGGGGTGTTCACCCAGCGGCCGGGCACGCTGAGCCCGGACTTCTTCGTGCACTTGCTCGACCAGAGCACCGTGTGGCAGAAAGCAAACCGTGGTGACCACTACGAGGGCCGCGAGCGCAAGACCGGCGCCCTGCGCTGGACCGCGACCCCGGTCGACCTGGTGTTCGGCTCCAACTCGCAGCTGCGCGCCATCGCCGAGGTCTACGCCAGCCAGGACGGTGCGGAGCCGTTCGTGCGGGACTTCGTCAAGGCGTGGCACAAGGTCATGCACCTCGATCGGTTCGACCTGCCGCGCGCAACGCGCGGCTCCTGAGCCCGCCACTGCGGCAGCGAGCTCGGCCTCTGGGGCGGCCGCGGCGACGCCGTCGGGCTCGGCAGACCGCCCCACCGGCCCGGACCGAACGCGGCCCCAGCGCGTGGTGCGGGCTTCTGCGCCGCGGTTCCGGCAGAATCCGGGGCATGCATCCCTCCGACCACGGCCTCGACCGCCGCACCCTGCTCGCCGCCGCCGCCGGCGCTTCCCTCAGCCGGTTCGGCCTTGGCCAGGACCCGCAACCCACCCCCACGACGCCGGCGAAGAAGCGCCTGCGCCAGTCGGTGTGCCGGTGGATCTACGGCAACATTCCACTCGAGGAGTTCTGTGCCAAGGTGGCCGCGATCGGCATCACCGGCATCGATCTGCTCACCGCCAACGAATGGCAGGTGCCGAAGCGACACGGGCTCACCTGCTCGATGGCCTACGGGCCCAAGTCGATGCAGATCCACCATGGCCTGAACCGCCTCGAACACCACGACGAGTTCGTCGCCGAAGCCGAGAAGCTGCTGCCGCGCATCGCTGCTGCCGGCATTCCGAACATGATCGTGTTCTCCGGCAACCGCGGCGGCCAGGACGACGCGACGGGCATCGGCCACTGCGTCACCGGCCTGAAGCGCCTGGCGCCACTCGCCGAACAGGCCGGGGTGACCTTGTGCCTCGAGTACCTCAACTCGAAGGTCGACCACAAGGACTACGCGTTCGATCGCATGGCCTACGGTCTCGAGATCTGCAAGCAGGTCGGCAGCCCGCGCGTCAAGTTGCTCTACGACATCTACCACGCGCAGATCATGGAAGGCGACGTGATCCGCACCATCCAGCAACACCACCAGTGGATCGGCCACTACCACACCGGCGGGGTGCCCGGCCGCCGCGACATCGACGAGACCCAGGAACTCTACTACCCCGCGATCTGCCGCGCGATCCTGGCCACCGGCTACGAAGGCTTCGTGGCCCACGAATACCTGCCGAAGAGCGATCCGCTGGGCACGCTGGCGAAAGCCTTCGCCCTGTGCGACGTTTGACAGCCGTGCCGCAACCGCCGATCCCGCAACCGCCGGTCTCGCCACCATGAGCCAAGAACACGATCTCGAACGGCTGCGCAAGCAACTGCGCAAACGCCTGGAAGCCGCCACTGCCGACGTCCCGGTGCCGGCGGGCGATCTGCGGGCCGTGCTCGACGAACTGGGCCGTCTGCAGCAGAGCAACGACCGCCTGCGTCGGCAGAACCGGCGCGTGCGCCTGAAGCTGCAGCGCGCCGGGCTGGCGGACGAAGCTGGCGCCGACGGAGACGCCGCCGATGTTGCCCCCCAGTCCACTCCCGGCGACGACTAGCCCGACAGCCCGAAGCGCCGCCGCAGCCAGCGTTCGACCGGCGCGAACAGCGCCTGTTCGGCCAACAGGCCGATGCCCACGATCACCAGCATCACACCGAGCACCTGATCCATGGCGTGCAGTTCGCGCCCGTAGTGCAGCAGGTGGCCGAGACCGAAGCCGGTGAGGATGGTGACGAAGATCTCGGCGGCCATCAGCGAACGCCAAGCAAACGCCCAGCCCTGCTTCAAGCCTGCGACCACCGCCGGCAACGCCCCGGGCAGCAGCACGTGCAGCACGGTGTGCATGCCGCGGGAACCCATGGTGCGCGCCGCCCGCACCCAGATCGGCGGGACCGCACGCACCCCGTCCGCCGTGGCCAGCAGGATCGACCACGCGGTGCCCATCACCACCACGAACACCATCGCCGCCTCGGTCTGGCCGAACCAGAGCAGCGCCAGCGGCGCCCAGCAGACACTGGGCAACGTCTGCAGGCCGAGCGCCAGCACGCCCAGGGTGTCGCGCAGGAGCTGCGAACGTGCGCACAGGAAGCCGAGTGGCAGCCCGAACGCGAGCCCGGCGGCGTAACCGACCAGCAGTCGACGGCAAGTCACCAGCACCGCGTCGAGCAGGGTGCCGTCGACGCAGGCGGCGCCCAGATAGGCGAACACCGAAGACGGCGGCGGCAGCACCACCTGCGGCCACGCGCCACCGCGCGCCAGCGCTTCCCAGGCGACGAGCAGCAGCGTGAGAAACACCAAGAACGACGTCAGCCGACGCATCAACGCACCTCCGCGGTCGCACTGCCGGCGCGCAGCGCAGCGGTGATCTCGGTCGCCAGCGCGGCGATGCCGACACCGTTGATGTCGCGGGGCCGCGGCAAATCGACGCGAAACTCGCTGTGGATGCGACCTGGACGAGGCGACATCACCACCACCCGGTCGCCGAGCACGCAGGCTTCGCGCACGTTGTGGGTGACGAACAACACGGTCTTGCGGCGCTTCCGGCAGATCGCCTGGAGATCGCCGTACAGCCGTTCGCGGGTCATCGCATCGAGCGCGGCGAACGGCTCGTCCATCAGCAGCACGCTCGGATTCGGCGCCAGGGCGCGGGCCAGAGCGACCCGCTGGCGCATGCCGCCCGAGAGTTCGTGCACGGCGGAGTCGGCGAACTGCGACAGGCCGACCAGTTCGAGGTAGTAGCGCGCCACTTCCTCGCGGGCCGCGGCGGACAAACCCGGTTTCAGTTCGAGGCCGAAGCGCACGTTGCCGAGCGCAGTGCGCCACGGGAACAGCGCGTGCTCTTGGAACATCACCATGCGATCGCGGCCCGGCCCTTGGATCGGTTGGCCATGCGCGTGCAGCTCGCCGCAGTCCGCCTGCTCGAGGCCGGCCACCAGCATCAGCAGCGTGGACTTGCCGCAGCCCGAAGCGCCCAACAAGCAGACGAATTCGCCCTCGGCGACCTCGAGATCGATGCCGGCGAGCGCTTCGACCGGGCCATGGGCACCGCGAAAGGTCTTGCCGACGCCGCGGATCGACAAGTGGGCGGGAACGTCGCGCAGCTCGGCAGGATCGACCATCAGCGGGGTTGCTCCATGGGCTCGGGCAGGACCAGACGGTCGGGTTCGGGCGTCTGCCGCAACAGGCCGGCAGCGCGCGCGTCGACCAAGTAGCGAGCGAAGGTGCCGGCGTCGATGCGTTCGCCGAAGGACAACCGGCGCCAACACGAGGCCACCAGCTCGGCGGCGACCGGACGCCCGGTCAGGGTCTGCAGTTCCCGTGCCGCCAGTTCGCGGGCGCGCGGCGCTGCATCGCGGCAGATGCCGAGCAGTTCGCGGTGCGCCGCACGCAGGGCCACGACGGCCTCCGGGTAGGCCGCGACGAACGCAGCCCGCGCCACCAGCAAAGTGGTCACGGCATGGGGCTCCTCGTGCAACACCACGCCACCCCCTTCGCGCAGGAGGCGCGACACCCACGGTTCGACTGCCCACGCCGCGTCGAGCGTGCCCGCCTGGAACATCGCCAACTGGCTCGGCGCCTCGATCGGCACCACGCGCACATCCCCGCCGGTCAACGTGACCCGCAGGCCGAGCGACTGCAAGAACGCGCGGCAAGCGACGTCCTGGGTGTTGCCGAGCTGCGGCGTCGCCACCATGCGACCGCGCAACTGCGCGGGCTCGGTGATGCCTGCAGCGCGCCGCACCACCAGGGCCGAGCCTCCGGTCACTGCCGCGGCCAGCACGCGTACTTCGTCGCCCTGGGTGCGCGCGTAGGCGTTGTAGGCAGGGCTCGGACCGACGTAGGTGGCGTCCAGGGCACCGGTCAGGATCGCCTCCATGGCACTGGGCCCGGCCTGGAACACCTGCCAAGTGACGGCGACTCCGGGGCCCAGGTGCCGTTCGAACACGCCCTCGCCGGCGCGCGACAGGGCATGGGCAACCAGACCCGGCGCGTGGGTCAGAGTCGGGAAGTGGCCGAGCCGGACGGCAGCCAGCGGCGGTGGCGGCCCGGGTGGCACTCGGGGCCCACCACAAGCGGCCATGGCGACGCCGAACAGCCAGCCCACGGCCCGCGCGGTGCACTTTCGGCCGACCTGGGGGGGTTCGTTTGGCGGCAACACGGGAACGGATGGCACAGACTACGCGCCACAGCGGCGCAAAGGCCTCCCATCGGCAGCCCAACCCGGGGGGGCTGAAGGGCGCAGGCGCCGGCCCTTGCGATGGCAGCAACGGTTCGGCTCACGTCTGCCCCAAACACCACCCCCGACTTGCTCCATTCTGAGACTCGGTGTCGGTTCAGGACAGTCAGCCGATCTGCACCGTGTGGTTCGCCAAAGTCGCAGCCAGACCAGGATCGTGGGTGACCAACACCAGCGCCTGGCCCTGTTCGCGCAGCGAACGCAGCACGCCCACCACCGACGCAACACTGGCTGGATCGAGCGCACTGGTCGGCTCGTCGAGCAAGAGCGCCTGAGGTTCGGTGGCGAGTGCCCGCGCAATGGCCACGCGCTGCGCTTCCCCTCCCGAGAGACGCCCCGGCAGCCGGTCCGCGGCCGCGGCGAGCCCAACCTGCGCCAGCAGTGCGCGCGCGCGCGCCGCGGCCACGGCCTTCGGCACGCCGTGGACCACGTGGGGTGCCAGCGCCACGTTCGCCAGCACCGACAGGTGCGGAAACAACTGGAACCCCTGGAACACCATGCCGACCCGCCGCCGCAACAGCGCGGTCCGGCGCTGCCATTCGCGCTCCGGCAGGCCCGCGGGAATCTCCAGGTCGCCGCAGAAGACCACGCCCTGGTCGTGCCGTTCGAGCTGGTTGAGGAGCCGCAACAACGTGCTCTTGCCCGCACCCGAGGGCCCGACGATCGCCGTGATCGTGCCCGGAGCAGCCTCGAAATCGAGGTTGGAGAACAGCACCCGCGTGCCGCGCCGCACCCCGAGGCCACGCCCGCCGATCATGCGCGGTCCCTCTCGAGCCAGCGCTCGAACTGCCGCGCGAGCATCGCCAACGGCAGGCTCATCGCCAGGTAGAGGCCCGCCGTGAGCAAACCCAGGCCCAGGAAGTGCCCGGAGGCGTTGGCGAGCATTTGGTACTGCTTGGTCAGTTCGACCACCGTGATCACCATCACGATCGAGGAGTCCTTGAACAGCGCGATGAAATCGTTGGTGGTCGCCGGCAGGGACAGCCGCAAGGCCTGCGGCACCAGCACGTGCCGCAGAGCCTGGGCCGTCGACAGGCCGAGCGCTTGCGCCGCTTCCCGCTGGCCGCGGGGAATCGCCTGCAGCGCGCCACGGTAGATCTCGGCTTCGTAGGCAGAGTAGTTGAGGCCGAGGCCGAGCACGCCGGCGACTTCTGCCGGCAGACGCAGACCCTCGACGTGGCCGAGGCCGTAGTAGAGCAGCAGCAACTGCACCAGCACCGGCGTGCCGCGCAGCGTCTCCACGTAGGCAACGGCCGCCCAGCGCAGCGGCCGCGGACCGTGGAGCCGCAGCAGTGCCACCAGCAGGCCGAGCCCACTCGCCAGGGCGAACGCGAGCACCGAGATGCCGAGCGTGACCAGGGCACCGCGGCCGAGTGCTGCCGCACTGCCCCAGAAGTCGAACGGCGCCAGCGCGGGGGCGTCGTCGCGGTAGGCGTTCGCAACGGACGGAGCCACCAGCGTCGGTTGCAATTCGTCCCAGAGCTGCCAACGGCGGTAGATGCGTTCGAGCGAGCCATCGACCAACAGAGCGCCCAGTGCGTGGTCCAACGCATCGCGAAGGGCAACGTCTCGGGCCCGCACTGCGATGCAGTAGTGGAAGGCACCGAACGGCGCCCCGACCTCGCGCAGCGTCGGAAACTGCGGATGCAGGGCACGGGCGATCGGCAGGTCGGCCAGCGAACCGGCGGTGCGGCCGCTGAGCACGTCGGCATACGCGGTGACGTTGCTCTCGTAGACGACCGGTTCGAAGCCCGGTTGCGCGGCGAGCCACAGGTGGCTGGCGGACTGGCCGAGCACGCCGAGCCGCTGGCCGCGCAGGTCGGCGAGTTCGCGGACCTCCGGGTGCGCCGGGCCGACCGACAACTGCAGGCGGAACAGGTAGTAGGGTCGCGAGAAGCGCACCTGCGCGCGGCGCGCAGCGGTCGGCTCGAAGCCGTTCAGGACCAGATCGAAGTCGCCGCGATCCAGCGCGGGCACCAGGTTCTCGTAGGGCGCCTGCACACGCACCATGCGCACGCCGAGCTGCGCACCCAGGGCCGCGGCGAGTTCGACTTCGAACCCCTGGTCACCGCGTTCGGGCGCCGCCGGGTCCACGAACACGAACGGGGCGCCGCCTTCGGCATCCGCGCCCCACCGCAGTTCGCCGCGCGAAGCAGACGGCTCGGGCAGCGGGCTCTGGGCGCTGGCGAACGCCCCCATGCCGCACACCACGATCGACCGCAGGAGTCCGCGCATGCTGCGGTTCGTATCGGCACTCGGGAGCGGCACAAGCCGCAGCCAGGATTTCTCTCGTACATGCGGCACGTCAAAAAGACCCCACCCGAGGACCTACGCATGGCCATCGACCACCACCTGCCCAAGGCACGCGGCCCCCTCAGGACCGCAGGCGAACAGTTGCTCGAAATGGACGTGTCGAAGGGCATGTCGAAGGGCGTGTCGAGGGGCGCGGGGCAACCCTGACTCGCCAGCTCCGACGTCGCTTCGGGTCGCTGCCCGAGCCCCTCGAAGCCCGACTTCGCACCGCCTCCCCCCAACAGCTCGAACTCTGGACCGACCGCATGCTCGACGCTCGGAGCCTCGACGAAGTGTTCGCCACCGCCGACTGATTCGCAGCGCCGCCGGATCAGCGGTGCCCACCACCGCCGTCCGGCGGGCGCAGCACGAAACGCGCCTTGGCCACCACCACGCCATTGGCCCGCAGCTCCACCGTGTGCGGGCCCGGCTGCAAGCGGCGCACCGTCACCTGCCGCAGCGCATGCCGCTTGCGCAGCGTCTGCCCAGTCCCACTGGCCAACTCCACCTGCCAGCCCTTCCACACCTTCGGCCGCACTGCAGCCGAGGCTCCGTCGCGCCGCACCACGTAGTCCAGCACCAGCCGCTGCGCGCCTCGCCCCTGCGGCTGCAGTTCGACGGCGAGCTCGAGCGACTCGCCGATGCGCGGCCGCGCCGGCCGCAACTGCACCTGCGCTTGGCCGCGGAACGGCGCACCACAGCCGAACACCGCCAGCACCCTCGGCTCCCCGCGCTTCACCAGAGTTCGAGCCGCATGCCGCCACAGCGCCTGCCGCAGCCGGTCCGCGGTCGGCCAGCAGCGTTCCAGCCAGTCCGCCACGAGCGCAGGATGGTCCTTGGCGATGTCGTTCCAGTGGTTGGCGACGCTGCGCCGCACATACCCACACGGATCGTGCTGCAACTGCAGCAACAGCGGCAGCGTCGGCGTCGGATCCTCGATCAGGAACGGCAGCGCCTCGCCCCAGGGCAACCGCGGCCGACTGCCTTCACTGCACAGCCGCCGCACATGCGGGCTCGGATCACCGGCCCAGCGCGCCAGCGCCGCCAGGGTGCGTTCGCGATGCCGCAGCAGGAACGGCCGCAGGGCGAACTCCGCCGACCAGCGCTGGGTGAGCGCGTGCAGCGCCCGGAGTCCCCGGTCTGGATGGTCCAACCCGACCGTGGCGACGAACTGCGTCAGCGGCCACACCGGCCAGCCGGCCAGTCCGTCGGCGGCGGTGGCCAACCCGCCCAGATCGCAGTCCCAACGCACCGGGCGCAGCGCCGCCTCGATCGCAGCGGCCGCGATGGCGAAGTCGGCCGGCAGCGCCACCGCCAGCGCCTGCGCCAGATGCTGGACGCGCGCCTTCAACTCCAAGCCGTCGAGTCCCGCGAGGGCCTGGTCGCGGAAACGCCGTGCCGCGAACTGTGGGCAGACGCGCGCCAGATGCTCGGCGAGCTCGGCCACCACCCCAGGTCCCAGTCGCAGCTTGAACGGTTCCAAGCGCCCAACTCACGAAGTTGCGGGGATCAGTGGCCCCGAGGCCAACACCGCCTCGTGGACTTCGTTGCCGCACACCACGCTGGTCCGCCCTTCGTGCACCGACACGTCCCAGCGGTTGTTGCGGTCGAGCTGCGCACCGAGCGCGTCGAGCAGCACCCCCGGGACAGCCACCAGGCGGATGCGCTCGCCCTTATGCACTCCTTCTTTCTGGCACTTCTGCTGCAGCAGATCCGGCCGCCGATGGCAGTAGACCACCACGCGCTCCGCCAGCTTGCTGGCGCGGTGCAACCGGTCCGGCGCCGGGGCGCCGACCTCCAGCCAGAGCAGCACCCGACCGTCGTCGCTGCGGTGCCACACCGCCGGCTCATCGCTCTCACTGAGCCCCTTGCTGAACGCGAGGCCGGGCTCGTACTCGAGCGCGTACGCAAGCACCCGCGTCAGCAGGTAGGGCACGTCCTCCGACGGGTGGCGCGCCACCCGCAGGTCGAGGTCCGCATAGACGCCGCGGTCGACGTCGGCGAGACCGATCTCGAAGCGATGGATCATCGCCGGCAGTATCGTGGCCAACCGTCATGGCACCGAGAGCTTTCCGCACCGTCCTCTGCTGCACCACGATCGGCCTCTGCACCGCGCCCACGGCGCTGGCGCAAGACCAGCAGCCGGCGGCGCCCACCCGCACCGCCACGCCGCCGCAGCTCAGGATCCAGACCCTGGGGCCCGACGGCTGGCGACAACGCTTGGGCCCAACCAACCTCGGCAGCCTGCTTGCCTCCGCTCGGGGGCAGGCACTGTGGCGCGAACCGTCCCAGGCGCTGCTGGGCTGGTGGCAGATCCCCGGCGCCGGAGCCGACGCCACTGCGGCGGCGCAGCAGCGCCTGCTCAACTACAGCGGCCGGGTGCAAGTCGGCGTCTGGTTCGGCACCGAAGGCAGCTCCCGCCAGCTCGACCATGCTGCGGTGGTGCTCCACGCCGACGGCCACACCGACCTCACCGCGCTGGCCGCTGACTTGGAGAAGGCTCTGTACCACGAACTGCCCGGCGAGTGGGTCACACTCACGCCCGCAGGCACCGCGCTGCGCGCCCGCCGCGCCGACGGCCTGCTGGTCACCGCCCCGATCTGCGGCGCAAAGCACCTGCAGATCGTGCACGCCGACACCGAACAACTCGCCACCGCCCTGGCCGATGCCGAAGCGTTGGCCAAGAACCCTGGGCCCACCAGCACGGCGTCCAACCAGGTGTTCCACCTGAGCACCGCTGCCGCACCGCTCGTCCGCGGTTGGTCGGGCAACCCCGCCGTCGACCAGGCCCTGGGTCTCACCAGCCTCGCAGGGTTCGAGCTGGCGATCGGCTCAGCCGGCCCGCACGTGCAGATGGAAGCGAGCATGTCCTTCTCCGGGCCGGAACGAGGCCTGTTCGGCGTGCTGTTCCCCGACCGCCAAGGGGTGCCGGCACTCGCCCACCAGAGCCCGAAAGCGGCCCACCTGTGGCGGGCAGGGCGAGTCGACCTGCGTGCCCTGATGCCGGTCTGTCTCGCTGGCCTCCGCGCTGGCGACGACGCAGAACCCGACGTGGTACAGGCCGAGATGAAGCGCACCCTGGGCATCGACCCGCACCAGGATCTGCTCCTGCACACCGGCGATGAGTATCTGCTCGCCGTCACCGCCGCCGAACCGAGTGAGGAGGTGTCCGAAACCACGTGGGGCTTCGCGCTGCGCCTCGCCGACGAAGGCGCCTTCGGCCGCGGCTTCGCCACCATGATGCAACAGTTGAAGCCGTACTTGTCGAAGGCCGAGGAAGAGACCCACGGCACGGTCCCGTTGCGCCGCTACGGCAACATGTTCGGCTACCCGCTCTGGATGGCCGTCGGCAATGGTCTCTTCACTGCTGCTGGCGGTCGCGACGCAGAGGCGATGTTGCGCAGTCTGCTCGATGCCGGCCGTGCACCCACCGCCGCACTTCCGAGCCTGCCAGAGGCCTTCGCGGACCTCGCCAAACACCTGCCGGCCGGGTCGAACGGCCTGGGCCAGCTCAACGCCGAGAGCCTGCTGTCGCTGCCCGACGAGCTCTGGTTCGACTTCCTGCTGCCGTCACTGCCATGGCCCTGGCCGCGCCGTAGTGACGGCTCGGACGAGACCCTGGACCGCGCCGCGATGCGCGCGCTGCTGCGCGAACACCACCTCGACCGGCTGCGCACCGCGACCGGCTACCGCGACCACACCTGGCGGTTCCGCCTCTACTGGTGAGCCTCAGCCCTTGCCCGACGGCGACGGCGCAGCCGGCGCCCCTGGGGCCTCGGCTTTGGTGATCCCAGCGAAGAACTGCCACAGCGCGCGCGTCGCGTCGAACGGGAACGGCTTGTCGGCAGCCGGCCGCGACTTGCCGGCCGCACCCGGCCAAGCATGGCCACCGCCTTCCAGCGTGACCACGCGCAGCGGCGCCGCCGCCGGCTTGCCGTCGCGCCCCTTGGCGTAGGTGTCGATGCGCACCTTGCCGTCGAGCTCCTGCTGCGGATAGCCGAGCAGGCCATTGCGCTGTTGGTAGTAGCGCACGGCTTCGGCCACCGAAGCATCGACCCGATCCCCCGAGCGCCCCACCGATTCGAGGGGCGCCCCGCCGTCGTACCGCACATGGCCGTCGGCGGTGCCGTGGATCAGGATCGCAGCGATCGGCAGTGTGGCGTCGGAGGCCGTGAAGTTCATGGCCCCGGAAACCACGCCGATGCCGGCGAACAGGTCGGCGGCTTCGCGCGCCAGCCGGTGGCACATCATGCCACCGTTGCTGATCCCGACCGCGAACACCCGCGACGGATCGATGCGCGCGTGGCGCTGGACGTCGGCGACCACTTTGCGCAGGAAGCCGGTGTCGTCGACGCGATTCTCGGCGGCCCACACCGGAATCCCACCGGAGTTCCAGGTCAGGAGCCGTTGCCGCGCCGGGCCGGTGCCGTCCGGGAACGCCACGGCGAACCCTTCGCGGTCGGCGAGCTCCGCGAAGCCGGTCTGCTCGCGCACTTGCTCGCCGTGGCCACCGCCACCGTGCAGCACGAGCACCAGCGGCAGGCTGGCGTCACGCGCCACACCGCCCGGCAGGTGCAGCTGGTAGCGCCGTTCGAACCCACCATGCGTCAGGGTCACGTGCAGGTCGGTGCCGGCCACCAACGGGGAACGCGCCAACTTGCGCACGTCGTCCTGGAGCACGCGCAAAGCCGGCAGCACCCGCCCGACTCGGTCGCGCACCGCCAACACCCCGCCGATGCCGAGATCGAGGTCCAGCCACGGCGTGAAGCCGAAGGCACCTGGATCACTGGCTCGCCAGGCACCCTGGCCCAGTGGTTCGAGCCAGGTGCCCAGACCGTACCGGACGTCCCTGGCTTCGAACCCGACGGCGCGCACGTCGACCTGCGTGACCACCTGGTCGCGCATCATGGCCGCCACGCTCGCCTCCTGCAGGATGCGCCGTTCGCCGAACCGTCCCTTGCCGGCCAGCATGCGCAGAAACTTGGTGTAGTCGTCGAGCGAGGCAACAGCACCACCGGCCACCCAGGGCAGCTTCGCGGTGCCGGCCTCCCCGCCGACCGGCAACAACGTGCCGAACTTGGTGTCGGCCATGCCGAGCGGGACCGCGATGCGGGCCGCGAACAGGTCGTGCCAGCTGAGGCCGGACACCCGTTCGGCGGCGGCAGCAGCCACCTGGAAGCCGACCCCACCGTAGAGAAACCGCATGCTGGGCCAGTCGCGCAGCCCCACTTCGGCGGCAGCCTGGACGAACCGCTGCATGTCCCAGCCGCCCATGCGCTCCGACAGCCGGGCCGGCAACCCGGAGGTGTTCGCCAAGCACATGCGCAGCGTCACGGTCTGCTTGTCGGGCCGGTCGAACTCCTTCAGGTACCGCGCTACCGGCACGTCGAGATCGAGTTTGCCTTCGTCGACCAGCGTCAGGATCGTGGCCACCGCCAGCCACTTGCTGGCCGAGGCGATCGGCAGCACGTCGGCGGGCCGCAACGTGCCGTGGTGGCCGAGGTGCAGCACGTCGCTGTCCCGCACCACGGCCAGACCGACCCCGTCGAGCCGCAGGTCACCAGCCATGCGCTCGAGCCCCTGCTGCAGCGCGGGCAGACTCGGCGCATGGGGAGCGGACACGGGCGCAGGGTTGGCCTGAGCCCCCAGAGCCGCCAATCCGACGAACCAACCGGCGATGGACAAGAAGCAGCGCATGGCAGTGGTATCGGCCGACCTCGACCGGGCAACCAAGGTTGAGACGTCGGATTCCGGCCCGCAGGGCCACTTCTACACAACGTCGGGACAGATTCTGCGCTGGAAGGCCCTTCGTGCCGGGCTGTCAGCCCGGCCCCCATGGCACCCATGAACCGCCTCAACTCTCTACGCAAAAGCGTCTTGCTGCTGCTGGCCGCGACCTTGCTGAGCGGCTGCTGCTTCCCCCGCCACCTCCGCCGCTGCGGTCCCCGCTTTTACGGCCCGCCGGTAATCATCGTCCACGGGCCGCACCACTGCCGCTGAACCCCACCCCGAAGCGGGTCGCTCTGCGGGGGCCCTCGCCCCGGCGAACGCGTAGGCTCGCGGCATGCAACCAGCCACCATGCTCCGCACCGGCGCCCTGCTCGCCGGCGCCGCAGTCGCCGCCGGCGCGATCGGGGCCCACGCTCTGCAGGGTCACGTCGATGCACTGGGCCTCGAACGGTTCGAGAAGGCCGTTCGCTACCAGATGTACCACGGCCTGGGTTTGTGTGTCTGTGCAGCCCTGGCCCGCGCCGGCTACCGCACCCAGATCCCCGCGTGGCTGCTGCTGGCCGGCACCGTGCTGTTCAGCGGCTCGCTCTACCTGCTGGCCACCACCGGACGGACACTCTTCGCCCACGTGACGCCGTTCGGCGGCGTGCTGTGGTTGGTTGGCTGGGCCTGGCTCGTGGTGGCCCCAGGGCGCGAACCGTCGGCAGCGGCCTCTGCGCATTGATCGGCGCACAGCGTGCGCAGACGAGCCCAGGGCGCTGGGCGCGGCCTTGGGTTCTAGTTCCAGCAGTTCGGCGGTGCCCGCATGCGACGGGACGGGGCCGTCGGACGTGGGGCTCGCGCGCCGCCGTGGTGCGCGGGCCCTTCTCTTTGGGCGAGTGGTGCTTCGGTGGCTGGTTCGTCGGCAGCTGGGGTCGGCGGGCCAGGGGCGGGCGAGAACCACAGCCACAATCGCGCCA
This sequence comes from Planctomycetota bacterium, assembly GCA_016795295.1. GTDB lineage: Bacteria > Planctomycetota > UBA1135 > UBA1135 > UBA2386 > JAEUHP01. Next base: position 13,933 of record JAEUHP010000217.1, read on the forward strand.
ACCCGGTGCACTGGGGCACGGCGCCGGCTAGCGTCGCCGCCGATGACGGCCGACCGCCCGCACGCGCACCGCCACGGCCACTGGGCCACCACGGCCCTGCTCGCGATCGGCACGGCCAGCGCCTACACCGCGCTGCGCCGCGACCTGGCGCATGGCTCCGACATCTTCACGCTGTCGCGCTGGCTCGACGAGCCGGGCTTCGTGCACCCGCACCACCCGCTCTACCTGCCGGTGGCGAACGCGTTGCGCTGGCTGCTGCAACCGTTGGGGCTCGAACGCATGGCGCTGTTCGCGCTCTACTCGGCACTCGGGGCGGCGCTCGGATGCGCCGCCCTGCACCGCGCCGCACTGTGCCTGCGCGGCGACCCGCTGCTGGCCCGCCACGTGGCCCTGGCCGCGGCCCTGGTACCCGCCGTGACCTACTTCGCCACCCTCGGCGAACTGCACGCGCCGTTCTTCGGCTGCGCCGCGCTCGGCTGGTGGGCCTGGGCCCGCTGGGCGACCCAACCGACCCCGTGGCGAGCGCTGGGGTGCGGCGCCACCGTCGGCTTGGCCACCTTGTTCCATGCCACCGGTGCGGCGCTCGGGCCATGGTTCGTCGGTGCCTACCTGTGGCGGCAGCGCGCCGCGGGACGACGCACTTCGGCGCAGCTGGTCACGCTCTGTGCCGTGGCTGCGGCGTTGGTCTGGGCCACGGGGTTCTTCGGCTTGCGCGGCCTCGGCCAAGCACCCGCGGGCCAGCCGATCGAGCACGTGGCCGAACGTTTCGACCCGGTTGCCACCCTGCAAGCCCTGCCCGGCACCTGGCTCGCCGACTGGCTGTGGCCATTCGCGCCAGCCTCCCTGCTGGCCCTGCTCGCCTTCGTACGAGGGCGAGGGGTTCCAGCCCTGCTGCTGCACCTCGCCGTGCTGGCGCATGTCGCCTTCACGGCGACCATGCTGCGCGGCGGTGGCCACGAGTTCGGCGCCTACGATCTGCCCCTGGTGTTCCCGGCCCTGGTGCTCGCCGCGGACGCGCTGCCGCGCCGTTGGTGGTTCGCCCTGCCGCTCGGCGCGCTGCTGGCCAGCGGCTTGCACCGCGCGGCCTACCCGCGCCTTCGGCCGGACCTGGCGCTGGGCCGCGCCGCCGTGGCACTCGTCGCTGCAGCGCCCACGGTGTTCCTGGTCGGCGACGAGGCGGAGACCCAGGGCATTCGGTGGTACGCGCCGCGTGCCGAACTGATCGAAGCCTGGGTGTTCCAAGTGCAACTCGGCGCGGGCGCCAAGGACTTCACCGCAGAGCAGGTGCGCGGCTGGCTGCAGTGGCAACTCGGCGCGGCGCAGCAGGCCGGGCGGCGGCTGTTCATCACCGACCGCGCGGTGCACAACCTCGGGCAGTGGCTGCCGGAATTCGACGCAGGCTTCGCGCAGTTCGCGGCCACGGTGGGCGGCGAACGTCCGACACTGGCGGGCGCCAACGGCCGGTTCCTCGCCCCGCGCTAACCACCGGACCGAGCCACCACGGCGACGCCGGGCGCCAGCGGCGGGCGCGGCAGCACCGTCGCACCTGCCGTCGGCGCTGGCACCGCGTGGACCTGGCGCCACGGACGCCGACCGGTCGAGGCTTCGCAGGCGCACGAACCGCACCAGCCGGGACTCGCCGCCGCGGGCTCGCCCTGGCACGATGCGGCGATGGACCTGGCCCGCTACCTCCGCGACGTCCCCGACTTCCCGAAGCCCGGCATCCTGTTCAAGGACATCACGCCGCTGCTGGCGGCGCCGGAGGCGCTGCAGGCAGCGATCGAACGGCTGGCCGCGCTGCCGGTCGGCAAGGTCGACAAGGTCGCCGCCATCGAGTCCCGCGGCTTCCTGTTCGGCGTGCCGCTGGCGCTGCGGCTCGGCGTCGGCTTCGTGCCCGTGCGCAAGCCCGGCAAGCTGCCGTGGAAGACCAATCGGGTCGAATACGTGCTCGAGTACGGCACCGACGCCGTCGAGATCCATCAGGATGCGGTGCAGAAGGGGGAACGCATCCTGCTGGTCGACGACCTGCTGGCCACCGGCGGCACCATGGGCGCAGCCTGCCAGTTGGTCGAGAGCTGTGGCGGGGTGGTGGCGGGCTGCGCGTTCGTGGTGGAGCTCGGCTTTCTCCCGGGTCGGCAGCGTCTGGGCCAGCGGCGGGTCGATTCCTTGGTGCTGGTGCGCTGAACGGCCGGATCCGGCTCTCGCAGCCCCCCCCTGCCAACCCAGCACGGGGCCAGCCCCGGCACCTCGAGCGCGGCGAATGCCAGAAAACCTGTGCTCGCAACTGCCCTGTTTTCAGACTCTTGGGAATTCTCCTCAAGATTTCCACAGGAAGCAGCTCAATTTCCCACCGCAACCTGCCGATCATCGCGGGCCGACCTGCAAGGGTCGCGTTCTTTGGTGTCTCGGCTCCCACCAACAGGTGCTTCTCGAAACGGCAAAGCCGACGAAAGTCGGTGACGCAAAGCTATAGGGCCTTCGACCGGTTCCCGCCGGTCATGGCAGCCTGGTTCCCGAACGAAGCGATGGATCTCGTGCCCGACTGCGCGGTGCGCGCTCCCGGTCCGCCCCAAGCGGCCGAGACGCCATCGGCAGAAGAGCGGGCGGCCGCTGGCCGCTCTCGATCCGACTCATGCCGCGGTTCCCGCCGCGGCCCACTTCGCCACGCAGCTGCGCGGTTCCCCATGCGGAACCGAGCGGGGAATCCAGGCCTCTGCGGCCGCTTCCGACGCCTTCTGGAGCCGACGTCGTGTGCCGTCCCCCACGGACGGCAGCAGCCCTTCCCTCCCCGCAGTCGCTCGTCTGGAGTCCGCTGACATGGCCAAGTCCTCGCTCGCCCTCCGTCCTTCGCCCCGTTCGGCCGCCGCCCCCGCCCGCAACCGGCTCAAAGCCGTGGAGTCCCGCCCAAGCGCTTCCGGCTCGGCGCCACTCACCGAAGCGGACCTCGAGCAGATCTGGAAGACGTTCAAGCGCACGCGCGACGAGAACCTGCGCAACACGCTGATCGAACACCACCTGCCGCTGGTGCGTTCGATCGCGGAGCGCGTGCTGCAGACGCTGCCGAAGTCGGTCGACGTCGACGACCTGAGCTCGGCGGGCACGTTCGGCCTGATGGACGCGATCAACGGCTTCGACCTGTCGCGTGGCATCAAGTTCAAGACCTACTGCACCACCCGCATCCGCGGCTCGATCCTCGACGAGCTGCGCTCGCAGGACTGGGTGCCGCGCCTCGTGCGCCTGAAGGCCCACCGCCTGGAGCGCGCGGTGCGGCAACTCGAAGGCGAACTCGGCCGCCACCCGAACCAGGTGGAGATCGCCCAGGCGCTGGGCATTTCGCTCGAAGAACTGCAAGACCACCAGAGCGAAGCCAATGCCAAGACCATCTTCTCGCTGTCCGAGAAGTGGGACGACGGCGACGACGACAAGGAGATGGAGAAGGTCGAGATCCTGGCCGATGCCCGCAGCGTCGACCCGGTCGAGACGGTGCAGCAGAACGACGCGCTGGAGGCGATCACCAGCTGCCTGACCAAGAAGGAACGGCTGATCGTGCTGATGTACTACTACGAGGGTCTGACCATGCGCGAGATCGGCGAGATCATGGAGCTGACCGAATCACGCGTCTGCCAGATCCACAGCAACGTGATGGCGCGCCTCAAGGCGCACCTCGATCGCACGCCGGTCGAAGCCTGAGCCGCCGCTGGCATCGGGCACGCCGCCCCAGCCGCCGCCCGACCACTCCGCCGCAGCGACGCGCTGCCGGCCGCACTCCGGGAAACTCCGGTGCAGGGATCGCGGCCTGGTTCCGATAGAGCCGGAAGATGCCCCAGATCGCCGACATCGTGGCCAGGCTGCGCAACATGCCGCCGCTGCCACAGGTCGCCCAGCGCGTGCTGGCGATCGTGCGCGATCCGGAGTACTCCGTCGACGCGCTGGTGGCCGTGGTCCGCACCGATCCAGCACTCACCGCGCGGCTGCTGCGACTGTGCAACTCGGCGCTGTTCCGTCGCTCGGGAGAAGTGCGCTCGATCGGCGACGCAGTGGCCTACCTGGGCACCCGCCACCTGGTGAAGCTGGTGTTGGTCAGCTGTGCGTCGACCCTGTTCCGCAACACGGGCAGCTCGGCGTACACGGAGCCGAACCGACTCTGGCAGCACACCTTCGCGGTGGCCACGGCGGCGCAGTGGCTCGCCTTTCGCGGTGGCCTGGAGCAGCCGGACGCGGCGTTCACCGCAGGCATCCTGCACAACGTCGGCAAGGTGGTGTTGAGCCAGACGACCCCGACCAACACCAGCCTGCCCGACGCTTGCGCCGACCTTTGCGCCGCCGAACGCCACTGGTTCGGCATCGACCACGCGACCGCCGCGGGCGTGGTCGCCGACGCTTGGCACCTGCCGCGCGAGTTGCGCTTCGCCCTGCGCCACCACCACGAGCCGGCTGCGTGGGCGGACCCGAGTCCGCTGCCAGCCCTGCTGGCGACGGCCGACGATCTGGTGGCGAGCCTCGGCATCGCCAATCCGCTGCCGTGCGTGCCAGCCGTGCCGGCGGCTGCCGCACAGCGCCTCCACCTCGAACCCGCCGACCTGGAAGCTGCCGCGGGAGCGCTGCAGGAAGATCTGGCGCGCCACGCAGAACTGCTGAACCTCGATCGCTTCGGCGACCGATAGACGAACCGAACTCCTTCCGAGGCAACGACACCGAATGGCCAAGAACGTACTGATCGTCGACGACTCCGCGACCATGCGCAAGATCATCATGCGCGGCATCCGCCAGGCCGGCATCGAGAACGCCGACTTCAAGGAAGCGGGCGACGGGGTGGAAGGCATGAAAGCCGTGGAGACGGAGAAGTTCGACCTGATCCTCTCCGACGTGAACATGCCGAACATGAACGGCCTCGACTTCGTGAAGAGCGTCAGCGGCAAGCTGAACCCGGCCCCGCCGATCGTGATGATCACGACCGAGGGCAGCGAAGAGGTGATCAAGGAGGCGATGAGCCGCGGCGCCAAGGGCTACCTGAAGAAGCCGTTCACCCCGGAGAAGATCCAGGAAGTGATCGGCCCGTACCTCAAGTGACCCGCGGCCCAACCCGTCGCAACGACCCGCAGGAGAGGCGATGACCACCCAGACGCTGCCACCCCACCTCGTGACCAGCCTGCAACAGGCGGCACGTGAGATCCTGGAGACGATGGTGTTCCTGTCGCCCACCCAGATCGAAGAGGTGCCCGAGACCTCGTCCACCTTCCAGGCCGAAGTCGTGGGCCTGCTCGGCTTCACCGGCACCCGTTCGGGCAACTTCGTGGTGCGCACCAGCGAACAGCTGGCCCGCACCATCGCGGCGAAGATGCTGATGATGGAGCCGGCCGAACTGGCGACCTTCCAGGAAGCCGCCGACGGCTTCGGCGAGCTGGTGAACATGCTCAGCGGCAACTTCAAGAACGCCTGGGTCGCGGCCGGCAACCAGATGGACCTGTCGGTGCCGAACGTGATCCACAACGGCGAAGTGCGCGTCAATTCCGAGCACGAGGGTTCGCTGCGCTCCTGTGTCCGTGTGCACCTCGACGACCAGACCCTCGACGTCGGCGTGCACTTCGAGGCGAGCCGCTGAGGACGTTCCGGCGATGGCGGGATCGAACCTGAAATCGGGCAACGGCAAGGAACTGCGCCGTCTGTTCGCGATGCTCGCCAGCGCGCTGGGCGAGACCACCGGTTCGTTGGTCGGCAAGCCGATCCTGGTGCGACCGGGCGACGTGGCGCTGCTCGACGGCGACGCGCTGCTCGGGCAGCTGCCGAAGGCGTTCGCCGTGGCGCGCGGCGCACTCGACAAGAACTACGCCGGCAAGAACCTGTTGGTGTTGTTCGAGGCCCCGGACGCGCTGGCGATGGCCGGCATGCTGATGATGACGCCGGACGACGTCATCCAACAGCGCCGCGCCAAGGGCACGCTCGAAGGCGAAGATGCCGAGGCGTTCGGCGAACTCGGCAACGTGCTGTGCTCCGGCATGGGCAACGTGCTGCGCGAGCACGTCGCCAACGTCGACATCCGCCTGCAAGGCACCGGCGTGGTGAAGCCCGGCCTCGATCCGGACAACCTGCTGGGCAGCGGCCCGCTGGTGGCCCAACAGTTCACCCTGAAAGTCGGCGACTATCCCGATTCGATCGGCTGGTTCGTCACCGACATGGCCACGGCGGAGGCCTGGAACAAGGCTCCGCTCGAATCCTCGAGCGAACCCGCAGCAGCGGTGCCAGCAGCGCCTGCCGCGGCCAAGCCACCGGGCGCGAGCAAGGGCGACGAAGACGGGCTGGCGGACATCCCTGCCGCGCCGGTGCGCGGCAACCTGGCGGCGTTCGTGAGCGCACCGGAAGTGGTGCGCACCCTGCGGCGCTGCTGTCGCCGCGTCGGCCTGGAGCTGCGCCGCCACGGCAAGGCGGAGATTCCCAATCCAGCCGCCCACAAGCAGGAGATCGTGTTGCTGGACGTCCCGCCCGGCGAAGACCGGCGCTTCGACTGGTGCAAACGCCTCAAGGAGTTCGGCAGCGGCACCAAGGTGGTGTTGCTGCTGCACCACCCATCGCGCCAACGGGTGACCCAGGCGTTCCTGTCGCGTGCCGACGCCATCCTGGGCTTCCCGTGCGACGAACTGCAACTGGCGCAGAAGCTCACCAGCCTGCTCGGCGACGCACCGGTCGTCACGCCCTCGGGCACGCCGGGCTGAGCCCGCCCCTCCCACCGCCCGCCCCGCCGCGCACGGCGGCGAGCAACCTGCAGGTGGCGGCGGTAGCCTCTGGCGATGCTCCCCGCCCCATCCCCGTTCGCCGCGCATTGGGATCTGGATCCCACGGTGAGCTTCCTGAACCACGGCAGCTTCGGCGCCTGCCCCCGCGTGGTGCTGCAGCTGCAGGCCGAACTGCGGCAGCGAATGGAACGCGAGCCGGTGCTGTTCATGCATCGCGAACTGGAGGCACTGCTCGACGACGCCAGAGCCGTGCTGGCCAACTTCGTCGGCTGCGACGCCGACGACCTGGCGTTCGTGCCGAACGCAACCACCGGCGTCAACACGGTGCTGCAATCGCTGCCGCTGGCCCCGGGTGACGAGCTGCTGTGCACCGACCAGGAGTACAACTCGTGCCGCAACGCCCTGGAGCGCGTGGCGCAACGCGCCGGGGCACGGGTGGTGGTGGCTGCCGTGCCGTTTCCGGTCCAAGGCCCCGAGCAGATCGTCGACGCCGTGCTGGCCAAGGCGACCGCGCGCACCCGGCTGCTGCTGATCGACCACGTCACCAGCATCACCGGGATCGTGCAGCCGGTCGCCGATCTGGTGGCCAGGTGCCACGCGCGCGGCATCGACACCCTGGTCGACGGCGCCCACGCCCCCGGCATGCTGCCGCTGGACTTGCGTGCTCTGGGCGCGGCCTACTACACCGGCAACTGCCACAAATGGCTGTGCACGCCCAAGGGCTCGGCCCTGCTCCACGTGCGCCGCGACCGCCAGTCCCACGTGCAACCCCTGGTCACCAGCCACGGCCGCAACAGCCCGCGCACCGATCGATCGCGGTTCCGCCTCGAATTCGACTTCACGGGCACCGACGACTACACGCCGTTCCTGTGCATTCCGGCGGCCCTGCGCTTTCTGTCCGGACTGCTGCCCGGCGGCATGCCCGCGCTCGCCGCACACAACCATGCGCTGGCGGTCTGGGCCCGCGAACGGCTGTGCACGGCCCTCGGCGCGGCTGCCCCGGCGCCGGCGAGCATGCTGGGGTCGCTGGCCGCAGTGCCACTGCCCATGAGCAACCGCCCACCGGTCGGCAATCTGGGCCTCGACCCGCTGCAGGATGCGCTGTGGCAACGCCATCGCATCGAAGTGCCGGTGATGCGGTGGGCCAACCCCGCCTTGCGGCTGCTGCGCGTCTCACCGCAGATCTACAACAGCCGGGAACAGTACGAGCACCTCGCATCCGCAGTTCGCGCCGCGCCCGAACTGCAGTGACGCACGGCGCCGGGCGAAATTGGCCGCGCGTGGACTCCGTTGCCCCGTAGATTGCTCGCGACCATGGGTCCATCGTCCTCCTCGGAGTCCCGGCACGACCAGCTCCGGCGGCGACGCGCCGTGCCCACCGGAAAGCCGGTCGGGACAACTTGGCAGGCGTTCTTCCGGCCGGCGGTGTTCGCGGCGCTCGGTTTGGCGGCCTGTACGGCCTCACCGCCGCCGGCGCTGCCGCCGCAGCTCGACTTCACCGTCCCCGAGACCTTCGCCAACGGGTCGGTCGCCGCCGTGCCCGGTGCGAACGAGCCAACCGCCGAAGGCGAGTTCTGGCGCGACTTCGGCGTGCCGGATCTGGACCTCTACGTGGCAGCCGTGCTGGCGGCCAACCGGGATCTGCGCGCGGCGGCGGCACGCTTCGCCGCGGCGGCCCAGAGCCGTGCGATCGCCGCCGGGGCCGCGTTCCCGGAAGTCGACGCCGGCCTCGACGGCCGCCGCACCCGCCAGGTGTTCGTCGGCTTCCCGTTCGGCGGCGGCACCCCGAGCCGCACCTTCACCACCTTCGGCCTGTCGCTCAACGTGCGCTGGGAACTCGACGTCTGGGGCCGCATCCGCGCCAACGACGCCGCCGCCTACGCCGACTTGCAGGCGGCGGCGGCCGACCATGCAGCGGCCCGTCTCAGCCTGATCGGCCAGAGCTGCCGCGCCTGGTTCGCAGCCGTGGAGGCCGAGCAACAGCTCGAGCTCGCCGAACGCGCCGCGGCGGTGGCGGCGGCGGCCCGTGACGACGTGCAGGAGCGGTTCCGCCGCGGCGTGCGCCCGGCCATCGACCTGCACCAGGCTGCTGCGGCCGCCGCCAATGCCGCGGCGGTGCGCCTGGAACGACGCGAGGTCTTGGCCGCGGCCCGCCAGCAACTCGAACTGCTGCTCGGGCAGTACCCAGCCGGCCGTCACCAGAGTCCTGGCGGGCTGCCGGTGCCGGCGCGGCTGACGACGGCCGTGGTGCCGCCAGCACTCCTCGAGCGCCGGCCCGATCTGGTGGCGGCCGAGCGCCGACTCGCCGCGGCTGGCTGCCGCGTCGAAGCCGCGCGGGCCGCGCTCTACCCACGCTTGAGCTTGACGGCGAGCGGTGGCACCAACACCGGCGAGTTCGACGACCTGCTCGACGACGACTTCCGGGTGTGGAGCCTCGGTGCCAACTTGCTCGCTCCGTTGTTCCGCGGCGGCGCCCTGCAAGCGGACGTTGGACGGGCCGGAGCCCGCGCCGACGAGGCGCTGGCCAACTACGGCGCAGCCGTGCTGCGCGCCTTCGCCGAAGCCGAACGCCACCTGCGGCGGGAGCAACTGCTGGCGGAACGAGCCGATGAGCTGCTGCGCGCCGCCCAACACGCCGAGCAGTCCCGCGCGCAGGCCTACGAACGCTGGCAGCTCGGCGTGGCCGACTTCCTCGCCGTCGCCGACGGCCAGCAACGCGCCTACAGCGCTGCCGCGGCGGCCCTCGGCCTGGCCCGCGAGCGCCTGGAAACACGCATCGACCTGTGCCTCGCCCTGGGCGGCGGCACTCCCACCAGCAACCCTCCCGCACCATGAACCAGCGCCTCCTTCTGCAGATTCTGGTGCCACTGCTGATCCTGGCGGCGGGCACCTTCGCGGCACTCGGCATCCTGCGTTTGCGCCAGCCACCGAGCGTGGCACCCGTGCAGTTCCAAGGACCTCTGGTGCAGATCCTCGTGGCGGCGCCCGCGGACCGGCGCATCGACATCGAGGCGATGGGCACGGTCGAGCCCTTCCGCGCGGTCGAGCTGGCGAGCCAGGTCGGTGGCCGCGTGGTGGCGACCGCACCCTGCTTGCGGGCAGGCGGCTTCTGTGCCGCCGACGAACTGCTGGTGGCCATCGACCCGAGCGACTACGAACTCGCCGTGGTGCAGCGCCGCAGCGACGTGGCCCGCGCCGAGCTGCGGCTGGCCCAGGAACGCGCCGAGGCCGCGGCCGCCCTGCGCGCTTGGCAACAGCTCGAAGGCGAGCGGCCGGCCGAGCCGCTGGTGGCACGTGCGCCGCAGTTGCGCGACGCCGAAGCGGCGCTGGCCGCGGCCGAAGCGGCGCTGGATCGCGCCAACCTCGACCTGTCGCGCACCCGCCTGCTCGCCCCGTTCGCGGCACGCATCCGCCAAGCCAAGGTCGAAGTCGGCCAATTGGTGCCTGCCGGACAGCCACTCGCGGAACTGCACGACCTCGCATGCGCCGAGGTCCGCTTGCCGCTGTCCAACGCCGACGCCGGGTTCGTCGACCTGCCACTGCATTGGAGCGATGGCGGCCCGCACGAGAGCCAAGCAGCGGTCGAGATCCGTGCCGAGCAAGCTGGGCGCACCTTCTCCTGGGCGGCCAAACTGGTCCGCACCGAGGGCGAGATCGACCGCCGCACGCGCCAGCAGTTCGCGGTGGCGCGCATCGACGCCCCGTACGCCAGGGGCGCCGACCCGGATCGCCCCCCGCTCGCGGTCGGCACGTTCGTCCAGGCCCGCATCGCCGGCCGCACGCTGTCCGGCGTGCAAGCACTGCCGCGCGCGGCGCTGCGCGGTGAAGACGAAGTCTGGATCGTGGACGCCGAGCTGCGTTTGCGGCGCCGCCGGGTCGAAGTGCTCCGCCGGAGCGCCGACGAGGTCTTGGTCCGCGGCGGTCTCGCGACCGGCGACCGCGTTTGCACGACCGCGCTGGCAACGCCCACCGACGGCATGCCGGTGCGCCTCACCGACACCCCTGCGACCGCGACTCAGTCCCCGCAACAGGGAGACCGCTGAGCCATGACCGGCAGTGACCTGGATCCCGCCGAGCGCACCGGCTTCTTCGCCTGGTTCACGCAGAATCACGTCGCCGCGACCCTGCTCGCCGGCATGTTCGTGGTGGCTGGCATCGCCGCGCTCGCCACTGGGCGCGTGCGCCGGGAGGTGTTCCCCGAGATCGCGCCGAACATCGTCACGGTGCAGGTGCCGTTCCCCGGCGCGTCGCCCGGCGAAGTCGAGCAGGGCATCTGCCTGCGAGTGGAGGAAGCCGTCGAAGGCATCACCGGTGTCGACAAGGTGACCTCCAGCGCCAACGAGGGCGTGGGCCTGGTGGTGATCGAAGCGCTGCAGGATGCGGATCTCGACCGCGTGCTCGACGACGTCAAGAACCGCATCGACGCGATCACCAATTTCCCCGCGCAGAGCGAGTCACCGGTCGTGTCGCGGCTGGTGGTGCGCAAGGAAGTGATCAACGTCTCGGTGCACGGCCCAGTCGAAGAGCTGGTGCTGAAGCGGCTGGCCGAGCAGGTTCGTGAAGAGCTGACCGCGCTACCGTCCATTTCCCAGGTCGAGCTGGCCGCGGTGCGCCCCTACGAGATCACGGTCGAAGTCGCCGAAGCCACCTTGCGCCGCCACGGCCTGACCTTCGACGACGTGGCGCGCGCCGTGCGCAGTGGCAGCCTGGACCTGCCGGCCGGCATCGTCAAGTCGGCGAGCGGCCAGACCCTGCTGCGCGTCCAGGGCCAGGCCTACCGAGGCGAACAGTTCGCCGATCTGGTGCTGATGACGCGCGCCGACGGTTCCCATGTGCGGCTCGGCGAAGTGGCCCGCGTGGTCGACGGCTTCGCGGAGGACGACCTTGCGGTGCGCTTCGACGGCGAACCTGCCGCCCTGTTGAAGGTGTTCCGGGTCGGCCAACAGGACGCCGTGGCGGTGACCCAGGCGGTCAAGGACTACGTCGCCGGTCCCGGCCAGCGCCTGCTGCCGCCGGGCGTGCGCATGACCACCTGGCGCGACGAGTCGGTGATCCTGAAGGGGCGCATCGACCTGCTGTTCAGCAACGCCATGCAGGGTCTGGTGCTGGTGTTCGTGATCCTCGCGTTGTTCCTGCAGCTGCGCATGGCGTTCTGGGTGGCCCTGGGCATCCCGGTGGCGTTCCTCGGCGCCGTGGCACTGATGCCCATGTTCGACGTGTCGGTGAACATGATCTCCCTGTTCGCCTTCCTGCTGGTGCTCGGCATCGTGGTCGACGATGCGATCGTCACCAGCGAGAACATCAGCCACTACCGCACGCCCGGCACAGCGCCCCTCACAGCGGCTCTGCGCGGCAGCCGCGAAGTGCGCACGCCGGTGTTCGCCTCGGTGGCGACCACGATCGCCGCGTTCCTGCCGATGCTGTTCGCCGTGCCCGGCGCCGATGCCCAGGTCTGGCGGGTGATCCCTTTGATCGTGATCCCGGTGCTGGCGCTGAGCCTGATCGAATCGCAGCTGTGCCTGCCGGCACACTTGGCCATGGTGCGCATCGACGCGCCCGGGCATCGCCCTTGGTGGGGCGCCCGGGCCATCGGGGTGCTGCAGCGCGGCTTCCAGAACGCCATGGATCGCTTCGTCGCGGGCGTCTACCAACCGCTCCTGGAGCTGTTGCTGCGCTGGCGTTACGCCACGCTGGCGGCGGCCGTGGTCGCGCTGCTGCTGGTGTTCACCGGCGTGCGCGCCGGCTTGCCGCGCTTCGTGTTCTTCCCCACGGTCGACGGTGACAACATCGTGGTGTCGCTGACCATGCCCCAGGGCTCGCCCGCGGGCCTCACCGGCACCCACCTGCAGCGCATCGAGCGGTTGGCGCGCGAAGTGTGCGCCGAGTTCGACCGCGAACGCACCGACGGTCGCAGCGTCTTCCTGCACATGCTGGCCACGGTCGGCTCGCAGCCCTACGCCGTCGAGCAGGCGCGCAACGGCGGCCAGCGCGATGCCCAGTTCCAGCTCGGTTCGCATCTCGCCGAGCTGAACCTGCAGCTGCTGCCGTCGGAACTGCGCGAAGTGGCGTCCGACCGCATCATGGCGCGCTTGCGCGAACGGGTTGGCAGCGTGCCCGACGCCGTCGACCTGCAGTTCACCACCTCGTTCTTCAGCACCGGCAAGGACGTCGACGTCGAGCTCTACCACCAGGATGCCGAAGTGCTGCGCATCGCGGTGGCCGAGCTCAAGGCCGAGCTGCAACGCATGCCGGACGTGCAGGACGTCAGCGATTCGTTCCGCCTGGGCAAGCCGGAGGTACAGTTGCGCATCCGGCCACAGGCCGAGACGCTCGGACTGTCCCAGCAAGCGCTGGCACGGCAGGTGCGGCAGGCGTTCTACGGGGAAGAAGCCCAGCGGGTGCAGCGTGGCCGCGACGACCTGAAGGTGATGGTCCGCTACCCAGAGACCGAGCGCCGCGCCCTGCACGACCTGGAGAACCTGCGCATCCGCACCGGGGACGGCGCCGAGGTGCCGCTCTGCGAAGTCGCTGCAGCGGCGTTCGGCACCGCACCGGCTTCGATCCAACGGGTGGACCGCAAGCGCGCGCTGCGGGTCAGCGGCGAGATCGACGAAGGCAACCCGGCTGCGAGTGCCGAGGCGGTCAACGCGCGGATTCGCGACGAACTGATGCCAGCCCTGGTGGCCAAGCACACCGGCCTGTCCTGGGCCTTCGAGGGCGACCAGAAGAAGAAGAGTGACCTGCTGCGCTCGCTGGCCGGCGGCTTCGCCATCGCCTTGTTCGTGATCTACGCGCTGATGGCCATCCCGCTGCACTCCTTCTGGCAGCCGTTGCTGATCATGACGGCGATCCCGTTCGGTGTGGTGGGAGCCATCGCTGGCCATGCGCTGATGGGCTTCGACCTGAGCATCCTGTCGCTGTTCGGGGTGATCGCCCTTTCCGGCGTCGTGGTCAACGACAACATCGTGCTGGTGGCGTGGGTCAACGAGCGCAGGCAGCGCCACGACACGCTGCTGGCCGCCGTGCGCTCGGCTGGAGCCGCTCGCTTCCGCCCGATCCTGCTCACGTCGTTGACGACCTTCGGCGGTTTGGCGCCGTTGTTGTTGGAGCGCAGCGTCCAGGCCCGCTTTCTGGTGCCGATGGCGATCTCGCTCGGCTTCGGCGTGATGTTCGCCACCTTGGTCAGCCTGGTCCTGGTGCCGTGCCTCTACCTCGTGCTCGACGACTTGCGCCAGCGTGCGGTCGGCGCATGGCGGTGGCTCTGGCCGCAGCGCAACCCCCAGCCAGTCTCGGGCACTCCGCCCCCTGCCGACCGAGCCACTGCCGGAACCAGCGAACCTGCCTGAGTTCGAGCTGAGCACTGCGGCCGCGGCGGTCCCGTGCTGGCCACCCGGCCGCCGCGGCCCGGAGTGCGCCATGGCACCGCCAGATCGCTCGGCTCGAGCGCACCACGACCGCCACGGCAGTTCGCCGCAATCCCCGTCAAGTGGCGCCGGGAATCGAACCGATGGCAGCCGTGGATGCTGGGACATGGAGAGGCAATCTGGCCAAGGTGGGCGCTCGTCGCCCTATTGGCGGGATCGTCTCCTGGCCAACAGTCTGGGCCGAACCAGGACCGCGAAGCGGCGGTCAGGGTGGCGGCCATCCAGGCAGCGTTCCTGCTGAAGTTCGCACCCTACGTGGCCGCGGCCAGTCCGCGCCCGCGCGAAGCCGGTGCAGCGGTGGTGTATCGTATCGGCATCCTCGGCGACGACCTGACGGCAGCAGCCGTGCGGCGCCTGCTCCAAGGCAAAAAGGTCGGTGAGGCCACCGTCGACGTGGTCACCGTGACCGAGGCGGACGCGCGTGCCGGACGGGCCGGGGAATTCTGCGACCAGCTCTACCTGGCAGCTTCGGTCGAGGCAGAGCTTCTGCAGACCGTGCGCCAGCAGCACGCCGCGAAAGGTGTGCTGCTGGTGAGCGGCGCAGCCGGTTTCGCGGCGAACGGGGGCTCGATCCAATTGTTCCTCCAGGACGGCAACGTCCAGTTCGAAGTCAATGCGGAGGCTCTGCAGCGCCAAGGCTTGGTGGCCAGTTCGCAACTGCTCAAGCTGTCGCGACGGGGGCCCACGCGATGAAGCGCCGGCGCACCCAATCCCTGCGCAGTCGCCTGACGGCGATGAGTGTGGCCCTGACCGTGCTCGCCCTGACCGTGGCCGGCCTCGACTCCTACTGGCGCCAAGTCGCCTCCCTGGAGTCGGCGATGCAGCAGAACCTGCGCGCTCTGTGCCGCATGGTTGCCGTCAACGTCAAGAGCGGCCTCGACTTCGAGGACCGGGACGCCGTGGCGAGTGCCCTGCGTACCACGGTGGCAACCGTGGGCCTGCAGAGCGCGGTGGTCCTGCTCGACCAGACCCAGCCGTTCGCTGCCGCCGGTCGCACCGAGTTCGTACCGAAGCCACCGCTGGTGAGTGGCCGGATCGGCGCCGACTGGATCTCGTGCGACTCCGTCGACTACACCAACAGCGCGGGGGAAACCTGCTCGGGCATCGTCGCCGTGCGCACTTCGGGGGCGCCGATGCAAGACCATCTCGCCGATTATCTGCGCGGGCTGTGCGTCACCATGGCGCTCGCTCTGCTCGGGCTCGGCGCAGCCGCGCACTGGCTGCTCGGGGCGCTGCTGCGGCCGATCGACACCCTGGTGCGCACGAGTGAACGCGTCCGCCGCACCGAGGACTACTCGTTGCGCGCCCACGCTCTCGCCGACGACGAAGTCGGCGCCCTGGTTCGCTCGTTCAACGCCATGCTCGACGTGATCCAGGAACGGGATGGTCGGCTCGCGCGCAGCGCCGAGCGGCTGGAGCAGCAAGTGCGCGATCGCACCGCAGAACTCCGCTCGGCACTGGCTGCGGCCGAAGCTGCGACCCGAGCCAAATCGACCTTCCTGGCCAACATGAGCCACGAAATCCGCACCCCGCTCAACGCGGTGATCGGCATGGCGGAACTGGCGTTGGAAACCGAGGACCAGGGCGAACAACGCGAGTACCTCGGCGTGATCCGCAGCGCCGGAGCCAACCTGTTGGGCATCCTGTGCGACATCCTCGATCTGTCGAAGATCGAGTCGGGCAAGTTGGAGCTGTCCCTGGTGACCTTCGATCTCGAATCCCTGCTGGCGGACACTCTGCGACCGCTGACCTCCCGCATCCAGAGCAAGGAGCTGGACCTGGTCCTGCACATCGATCCGGAGCTGAGCCGCGGCTATGTGGGCGACGACGTGCGATTGAAGCAGGTGCTGACCAACCTGGTCGGCAATGCCATCAAGTTCAGCGAGCGTGGCGTGATCCTGGTACAGGTCCGGCGTTCGGCCACTTCCGACGCGCGCGACCACGTCGAGATTCTGGTCGAAGATCCCGGCGTCGGCATCCCGAGCGACCGTCTGGATGCGATCTTCCAGCCGTTCACCCAAGCCGACGGCACCATCACCCGCCGGTTCGCCGGCACCGGGCTCGGACTGTCGATCACGGCCCGGCTGGTGCAGCTGATGGGCGGCACGGTGCGCGTCGAAAGCGTGCTGGGGCACGGCTCGCGCTTCTTCGTGACCGTGCCCATGGCCCCCACCAAGAGCCCCGATCCCGAGCTGCCCACCCCACCCGCCGGCTGCCACCCGGTGTTCCTCTCGCCGGATCCGCGCAGCCGGGCCGCCTTCGCGGCAGCCGCTGCACGGATCGGCGTCGCCATCACCACCCGCGCCAGTCTGCACGAGCTCACCGCCGAGGAACTGGCGACCGATCGCGTTTTCGTCGTCGACGACCGCGACCCGGATCACGACGCCAGGATCCTCGAACTGCTGCGCGCGCAGGCCACGACGGCCCACCCGGTGCTGCTGCTGACCAGCTTCCGCGACCTGGCCATGACCGGCGAGCGTGTGCGCCGCCACGGCTTCGCCGGCCACCTGACGAAGCCGATCACCAGCCGAGAGCTGGCACATCGCCTGCACGGACTGACCGCCCCCGCCGCGCCGACGCCCGTCCAGCAGAGCAGCCGCATCGGGCGCAGTCTGCGGATCCTGGTGGCCGAGGACAATCCCGTCAACCAACGCCTGATCGAGCGCGTTCTGCAGAAGGACGGCCACACGGTGGCCATCGCCAACGATGGCCGTGCCTGCGTCGAAGCCTACAACCACGAAGCGTTCGACGTGGTGTTGATGGACGTGCAGATGCCGGAGATGAGCGGCCTGGAAGCCAGCCAGGCGATTCGTCAGCTCGAAGTGGCCAGCGGCACGCGCATCCCGATCGTGGCACTCACCGCCAACACCAGCCCAGAAGACCACGAAGCCTGCCTGCACGCCGGCATGGACAGCGTGCTGCCGAAGCCCGTGTCCCTGCAACGACTGCGCGCGACCCTCGCCGAGTTGCACACCACGACCGAACCGAACGCCGCGCCAGCCAACGAGGGCCCCAAGCCATGACCACCCTGCTACCAATCCTGACGGTGGCGTTCCTGACCGTGGCATTGGCTGCCCAACAAACTCCTGGCCAAGCGCCGCAGGGTGAACTCCCCGAACTGCCCGATCTGACCAACCTGAGTCTCGAGCAGCTCATGGCCGTGCCGGTCGAAGTGGCCGCCCGGGGCCAGGAGACGATGTCCACCAGCGCCGCTTCCGTGTTCGTGCTCACCGCCGCCGAGATCCGGCGCTCGGGCATGCGCTCGGTACCGGATCTGCTGCGTCTCGTGCCCGGGCTGCTGATCGCCCAGGACGTACCTGGTGCGTTCGGCTTCAGCAGCCGCCTGGGTGAATACAGCTTCCCCGGCATGCTGGTGCTGCTCGACGGCGAACGCCTCTACCTGACCCTGTTGCGCCGCGAGTATTGGCAAGCGATCGATCTGCCGATCGAGAACATCGAGCGCATCGAAGTGGTGCGCGGCCCGGGCGGCGCGCGCTGGGGCGACAAGGCCACCCAAGGGGTGATCAACATCGTCACCAAGAAGAGCCAGGACGTGCAGGGACTCCATGGTGTGGTCCTGGCCGGCACCGAGGAACGCGGCACGACTTCGTGGCGCTACGGCGGCGGTCTCGGTGCCGAGACGAACTACTACGTGTACGGCAAGATGGCCGAGCGCGACGGCGGCTATCCGAACACCACGGGCGATCGCTGGGGAGCCGACCGGGTCGGCGTCCGACTCGACACCCGCCCTGGGGAGGCGTTCGAGCTGCGCGCCGACGGCGAATACCATCGCAGCGAGCTCGTCGATTCGTACGTGTTCGATCCCGGCTTCGTGTCGCGCAACCAGATCGAGGGCGGGCACCTGAAGGGCCGTCTACGCTGGACTCACTCTGCCGATTCGTACACGGACCTGCGCCTGGCTGGTGAGGGCTACGACCAGGACATCCGCGACACCGACGATGGCGCCTTCTACGACCACTTGGTCTACCGCGAACAGCTGTTCGCCGCGACCGTGCAGCACTCGAGCCTGATCGCGCCCGGCCACCGCCTGTCGTGCGGCCTCGGCTGGCGCCACCTCGACGTCGACTACGTCTACCGTTCGGACAACACCCAAGACCGCTACAACGAGATCCGGACCGATGCCTTCGTCTCCTGGGACTGGGATCTGCCCGGCGATCTGCGCCTCACCCTTGGCGGCAACGTCGGTCAATTCGACGGCAAGAACAAGAAGGGCACCGATGTGCAGCCCGACATCCGGCTGGCGTGGCTGCCCACCCGCGACCTGACCGTTTGGCTCGGCGCCAGCGGCAGTCGGGAGCCGGATCGCAAGATCCCCCGCGGCGGCACGATCGTCACGCGCAAGAGCGCCGACCTGATCGCCTACGAACTGGGGGTGCGCCGGCGCTTCGGCGATCTGCTGCTGGTCGACGCGACGCTGTTCGACTACGAGATCTCCGACCAGGAGAGCGACAGTTTCCTCGACCCAGGCTCGGGAGTTCGGCTGTATCGCCACGACGGCCGCACCAGCGCCTTCGGCGGCGAACTGGCGGTCACTTGGAACCCGGTGCGCCAGGTCCGGATCACCGGCTTCGCCGCGACGACGCAAGCCCACCTCGACAACTTCGCCGCGGACTACACCAGCCTCGAGCGGGAGATCCCACGCACCCGCCTGGGTTTCACTTGCGGCTGGGAACCGGTGCGCGGCATCGAGATCGACTCGAACGTGCTCTACGTGGAACGCCACTACGACGTGCCCACCTGGTGGCGAGTCGACCTGCGGTTGGCTTGGCGCTGCACCGAGCACACCACGGTCGAACTCGTCGGCCAGAACCTCACCGACCCCCACCACATCGAGTACTGGTACCAGGAGCAAGCGCAGCGGGGCGGCTACCTGATGGTGAGCCACCGCTTCTAGGACCACGGCGACTGGCGATCGCCCGCTGGGCGATCGTATGCTCGCGCCATGTTGCGCGCCGCCACCGCCTCGCTGCTTCTCTGTGCCTGCGTCGTCGCCCAGGGCCCGCCGCCGAACGGGCCGCGCCAGGTCGCTCCGGACTGGTGGGCACTCGAAGGCGCCGCCGTGGTGCGGGCTCCCGGGCGGGCGCCAGAAGAACTGACCGTGGTGGTGCGCGACGGCCGCATCCAGCAAGTGGGGGGCACCGCACCCGAAGGGGCCACGCGCATCGACTGCCGCGGCCTCACCATGCTGCCGGCGTTCGTCGAGCCGTTCCTCCCGGTCGACGTCCCGGCCCTCGATGCCCAGACCGGCGACCGCCACTGGCACCCGATGCTGCAGGCCGAGCGGCACGCGCTCGAGAGTCCTGGGGTGCCGCTGGCCGAACGAGAGCTGCTCTGGCGGCTCGGATTCGCCACCGCCGCGGTCGTGCCCACCGGGGGCATCCTGAAAGGCACTGCCGCCGTGGTCCAGCTCGACGCGCCAGCCGATGGGGAGCGGCCCCGCGTCCTGCGCAGCCATGCCTACGAACTGGCCAGCTTGCAGCTGTCCCGCGACGGCCATCCGAACAGCGAAATGGGCGCCATCGCGCTGCTGCGGCAGACCCTGGCCGATGCGCGCTGGTTCGAACGCAGCCGTGCCGCCGCGGCCGGCAACCCCGCGCTGGCCCCCGACGCGCCAGTGAGCCGGACCCTGCAGGCGCTCGCCGACCACTGGCAGCTGCCGTTCTGGTTCGACGCCCAGGACGAACTGCAGGCGCTGCGCGCCCAGCGCATCGCTGCCGAATTCGGCCGCAGTCTGGTCGTGGTCGGCAGCGGCATGGAGTTTCGCCGCAGCCAGGCGCTGGCCGCGAGCAAGGCTGCAATGGTGGTGCCGTTGGCGTTCCCCGAGGCGCCCGACGTGAGCTCGGCGGCGGCCGCCGAGCAAGTGTCCCTGCGCCACCTGCAGAGCTGGGAGCAGGCGCCGACCAACGCCAAACGGCTGCTGGACGCAGGCCTGACCCTGGCATTCACCACGGCCCGGCTGCGCGACCGCGCGCAGTTCCACGCCCGACTGCGCGACGCGATGGCCTGCGGCGTGGCCGCCGACCAAGCCCTCGCCGCCCTGACCACGGCGCCGGCCCAACTGTTGGGCATCGACCACTTGGTCGGCACGCTCGAAGTGGGCAAGGTCGCCAGCCTGTTGCTGGTCGCCGGTGCGCCACTGCAGAGCACCATGGCCGTCCGCGAAGTGTGGATCGGCGGGCGGCGCCAGATCGTCACGCCGCCGGCCGATCGCGGTCTCGACGGCACCTGGAGCGTGTCCGGCCTGCCGGACCTGGCCGCGGCCGCGCTCTCGGTGCAGGGCAACCAAGTGACACTGCGCAGTGGCGACACCGAACCGAAGCTCGGGTCGGTGCAGCGCGAACCAGCGCGGGTGTCGTTCCGTCTGCCGGGAGAGCCGGTGCGCCACGTGGCGCTGTGGCTGGAGGGCGACTCTCTGGCTGGCCAAGTACTGCCCCCGCCGGCCACTGGCGACGGCGCCTTGGCCGGCACCCGGACCCAAGCCGCCGCACCCAAGCCCGACCCGGTGGCGACTGGTTTCGTGCCGCCGGACCTCGGCCCGCTGCCCGTGCCGCTCGGCGGCTTCGGCACCAACGGCCCCACCCCGGCCAGCACCTTCGCCATCGTGGGCGCCGACCTGTGGACCTGTGACGCCCGCGGCATCGTGCGCAACGGCGCCGTGCTGGTCCGCGAGGGCAAACTCGCCTATGTCGGGCCCCGCGAAGGCCTGCCGCCCCTGCCGGCCGACGTGCCAGCACTCGACGCGACCGGCAAACACCTGACTCCGGGCCTGATCGACTGCCACTCGCACACCGGCATCTCGCGCGGTGTGAACGAGAGCGGCGAAGCCGTCACCGCGGAAGTCCGCGTGCAAGACGTGATCGACCCCGACGACGTGAACTGGTACCGCCAGCTCGCGGGCGGCGTCACTGCGGTCAACCAGCTCCACGGCTCGGCGAACGCCATCGGCGGGCAGAGTTCGACGGTCAAGTTGCGCTGGGGCGCCCTCCATCCCGACGACTTGCGCTACGCGGGAGCGCCCGAGGGCATCAAGTTCGCCCTCGGCGAGAACCCGCGCCGCGCCAACGGCAGTGGCGCCAACAACCGCTACCCGAACACGCGCATGGGGGTCGAAGCCCTGCTGCGCGACCGCTTCGCCGCCGCGACCGCCTACCGCGATGCACACGCTGCCTACGAGGCGCTGCCACCGGCGGCTCGAGCGCGCGTTCTGCCGCCGCGGCGTGACCTCGAGCTCGAAGCCTTGGCCGAGGTGCTGGCCGGAACGCGCCGCATCCACTGCCACAGCTACCGCCAGGACGAGATCGGCATGCTGGCCGAACTGGCCCGTCAGCACGGCTTCGTGATCGGCACGTTCCAGCACGTGCTGGAGGGCTACAAGGTCGCCGATCTGATCGCCAAGAGCGCCGTCGGCGCCTCGTCGTTCAGCGACTGGTGGGCCTACAAGTTCGAGGTCATCGACGCGATCCCCGAGAACGGCGCGATCCTGCACGAGGCGGGCGTGCTGGTGTCGTTCAACAGCGACAGCAACGAACACGCGCGCCGGCTCAACACCGAAGCCGGCAAGGCCGTGAAGTACGGCCGCGTGCCGCCAGCCGAGGCCCTGTGCTTCGTGACGCGCAACCCGGCGATCCAGCTCGGCATTTTCGAGCGCACCGGCTCGCTGACCGCCGGCAAGGACGCCGACCTCGCCCTGTGGTCGGGCGACCCACTCACCTACAGCACCCGCTGCGAAGCGACCTGGGTGGACGGTCGGCTGCTGTTCTCGCTGGAACAAGACCGCAACCATCGCCAGCGCATTGCCGCCGAGCGCCAGCGGCTCTTGGCCAAGGCCGCGCAGAGCGGCGGCAAACCTGACCAACCGTCGAGCGAGGCGGCTCGGCGGCAAGACGCCTACTGGCGTGCCGAACACTCCACCCACCACTACTGCTGCGACTGCCAAGGAGGTCGCTGATGTCCTCTCGCCACCTGCCCTTCGCCTGCTACCTGGCGCTGGCCGCCAGCCCGACCCCTCTTGCCGCGCAAGACCTGGGCCACAAGGCGGCACCGCAGCGCCAGCCGGTGGTCTTCACCCACGCCGTCCTGCACACCGTCACCGACGGCATCGTGCTCGACGGCACGCTGTGGTGGGACGAAGGCGTGATCCGCGGCGTGTTGCCCGCGGGCACGGCGCCCAACCTGCCTCCAGGCACCTCTCCCATGGTGATCGACCTGCAGGGGCGCAGTGTTTATCCCGGCTTCGTCTCGCCGTTCACCACCCTGGGCCTCGAGGAACTGGGTGCGGTCCGGCAGACGGTCGACCTCGACGAAGTCGGCGAGCTGACGGCTGAGGCCCTGGCGATGACCGCCGTGAATCCCGATTCGGTGGCACTGCCGGTGGCGCGCAGCAATGGCGTGCTGACCGCCGGTGTGTTCCCGCGCGGCGGGCTGATCGCCGGCCGCGCCGCCGTGATCCGCCTCGACGGCTGGACCAACCAGGACCTCGCAGTGCAGGCGGACGCCGGTCCGGTGCTGCAGTGGCCCATGCGCAACCACCAGCCAGATCTGCGCCGCCGCGGGCCGCGGGCCGAGGCATCGGGCGACGATCCCGCTGCCGCGGTGCAGAAGGCACGCGACCGGATCGACGCCGCCTTCACGGCGGCACGCGCGTGGCAGCGAGCGCGAGCCGCGGATCCGCGAGTGCCCCACGATGTGCGCCACCAGGCCCTGGTGCCGGCCCTCGAAGGCCAGGTGCCGGTGTTCCTGGTCGCCGACGAGCTGGAGCAGATCGAATCGGCGGTGCGCTGGGCCGTTGGCACCGGCCTCAAGCCGGTGGTGGTCGGTGGCCGCGATGCACTGCTGTGTGCGCCCCTCCTGCGCCGCCTGGACGTGCCCGTGGTGGTCGGTGCCGTGCATCGCCTGCCGCGGCGCGACGACGAAGCGTACAGCGAACCGTTCGAACTGCCCGCGCTGCTGGCCAAAGCCGGCGTGCGTTTCTGCCTCGCTTCCGGCGGTGACTTCAGTCAGGAGCGCAACCTGCCGTACCAGGCTGCCACGGCGATCGCCTTCGGCCTGGATCCGGCGCGCGGACTCGCCGCGATCACCCAGGACGCCGCCACGATCCTCGGCGTCGGCGATCGCCTCGGCTCCCTGCGCGTCGGCAAGGAAGCCACGCTGTTCGTCAGCGATGGCGATCCGTTGGCCCTGACCACGCGCATCGAGCTGGCGTTCGTGCAAGGCCGCCAGATCGACTTGCGCAACAAGCACACCGAACTGGCCAAGAAGTACCGCGAGCGTTACCGACAGTTGCAGGGCCGCTGAGCCCACCTTGGGCTCGGCACCGACGCCCCCCCGGTCAGCGCCCGAGCGCGGCCAACAGTTCGAGCAGGGCGGCAGGACCCGCCACGAGCCTGGCCGCCCCCGCCGCGCGCAGACGTGCGGCGTGTGCTTCGGCACCCACGCCGACCGGAGTCACGGCGAGTGGCACCACCCCGGCCCCACGCGCAGCCAGCAAATCGCCTGGGTTGTCGCCGAGCAGCCAGCCGCTCGTGGCCTGCAGCCGCGACAGACACAGCCGCACCGGTGCTGGATCGGGTTTGGCCGGCGCGTCGTCGGCAGTCACCAGGGCCCGCACCGAGGCCGCCAAGCCGTGCCGCTCGAGCACCGACTCGGCCAGCCGGCGCGGACAACTCGTGACCACGCCGATCGGCAGTTGCCGCCCGAGCACTTCGAGCACGTCCTTTGCCGCGAGCGCGCGGCGCGCGTACAGATCGACGAGCACACCGTCGAGATCGAACAACAGCGCGTTGGGAGCCAGCGCCGCCGCCACCGCCGCAGTGAGCCGCGCGAACGCCTCCGGCTGGCCAGGCACCGTGATGCGCAGGCCGCCGGCGAGCCGGCGCGTCGCGATGCCGAGGCCCAGCAGCGCCTCGTGCAACCAAGCGACGCCCGGGCCCTCGGCGAACACGAAGTTGCCGGAAGAAGGTGCGACGACCAGGCCTGCCGCCAACAGCTGCTCGCGCAGCACCTGCCGCTCGTGCCGCACCTGCGCCACGTAGTCCGCGACTTCGGCAGCACCGGTGGCGAGGCGATGGGCCGCAGCACGGCGCGCCCAGGTGCCACACGGAAACGCCCCGCCCACCGCACGCAACCAGCCCACCACGGCCGGCGCAGCCAGTGCATAGCCGACGCGCAACCCAGCCAGCCCATGGGCCTTGCTGAAGGTGCGCAGCACGACGGCGTTCGGCAGCCCCAGCGCCACCTGGGTCAGGTCCTGGTCGGCGAACTCCGCGTAGGCAGCGTCGACCAGCAGCACCGCGTGCGGGGCGGCCGCGGCAACGGCGCGCACGTCTTCGGCACTCGCCACCAAACCAGTCGGATTGTTGGGCGAGACGAGCGCCACCAGCGCCGTCGCCGGTCCCACCCTAGCCAGCACCTCGGCGCGTGGCCACGGGCCCTGCTGCCAGGGCAACGCCAGCAGCGTGCCGCCACTGCTCGCCACGTGCCGCTCCAGCATCTCGAACGTCGGCACCGGTACGATCGCTTCGCGGCCCGGCTCCAGCACCGCCCGACACAGCCGATCCAACACATCGTCGCCACCGGCACCGACGAACACCTGCTCGGGCACCACGCCATGGTGGGCAGCGAGCACCTGCTCCAGATCGCGATCGAGCGGATACCGGCGCACCGCCTCGGCGTCGGCGAGCGCGGCGAAGAAGTCGGGACCTGGGGCGCGCCCCTGGTTGCCGTCGAGCCGCAGGTCGACGTGGGCCGGCAGCACGGGCATGCCCGCCGCTCGTGCCGGCACCCGCCCTGCCGGCCGCACCGCGCAAGGCCCCTGGTCGCTCACCGCCGCGCCTTGCTGCCGAGGAAGTGCCAGATCGCTTCGAACTGCGCCTCTGCTGCGCCGCCGAGCACGTCCTGGATGGCCGTGCGTTCCCCGTCCACACGGTACTTGGGCATGCGCGCATCGGGATCGATGCGCGGCGGGTCCATCAGCCAGCGCACGTAGTACTCGTGCCGCAAGCGCGTGCGCGCCAGCAGCAGGTCGATCCCGGCGCGCTCGAACACCTGCACCGCGGGCTGGTCGCCGAGGGCGTGGCACTGCACGCAGCCGAAACCGGTGCCCATCTGTACCAACCGTTCGCCGTGGATGGCCGCCTGCGCGTCGGGCGGCTGCAACGGCTCGTCCAGTGCACCATAGCCGTGCTGCCGGACGAGTCCCTGCACCACGATCTCGCCGCGGCGGTGGAAGGCCGGCATGCGCGCGGTGAGCCAGGGCCGTGGCGACTTCTCCTGGCCCTGCACGAAGCGAACCAGCCACGACGGCTGCAGCTTGCTGCCGACCCAGGTCAAGGCCGGCACACCCTGGCCGCGCGGGTCGAGCTCGGCCGGCAGTGGCGTCGTGGCCGAAGCGCGCTCGGCCCAGTTCGCCCACGCGGAGGGCGTGCCGTCCAGACCATGGCATGCCGTACAGCGCAGCGCTTCGACCTGCCGCGCCGCGTAGTCGGCGGGTGCCGAGCGGAACGGCACGGTCAGCGCCGCGGGCAGGAACGCCCGCAGCGCCGCGGACTGGTCCGGGTCCAGCTCGTGGTCCGGCGCGGCACCACGGCCGCCGGGCTGCGCCGCGAGACAGCCGCGCTCGACCTTCCAATGGGGCATGCGCGGCCAACGGCGCTCGTCGACTTCCTGGTCGAGCGCGTGGCACACCGCACAGCCGAGCCGCTGCGCCAGCCGCCGACCGCGGGCGGCGTCCCCGGCCACGGCCGGCACGGGCGCCGCAGAGCCTGCCAGCAGGTAGGCGGCGAGCGCCATGGCTTCGTCGCGCGCGAGCCGGAAGTCGGGCATCTTGGTGTGCGGATAGTCGCGCGCCGGCTGCTGCAGGAACTCGACCAGCGCCGCGGCGTGCCACTTCTGCGGCACGTGGTGCAAGGGCACGGGCCCGCGCGGATCACGCCCGGCGGCCACCGCGGGTGGGGTGTGGCAAGCGACGCAACCGAGCTGCTGGAACAGGCGCTCGCCGGCCAGCCGCGCGGCCGCCTCGAACTCGAGGGCCGGCGGCGGCGCGCCGAGGCCAGCCAGCCAGGCGGCCAAATCGCCGAGTTCCCCGTCCCCGAGCGCGAACTTCGGCATCGTCGCGTCCGGTCGCTGGGCCCGCGGATCCCGCAGCCACGCGACGAGCCACTCGCGGCGCACCCGCCCACCGATCTGGCGCAGATCGGGCCCCGGTTGGTCCAACTCACCGAATGCCGAAGCACCGATGCGGTGCTCGTCGTTGGCGTGGCAGCGCGCACAGCGCCGCTCCACGAACAGTTGCTGCCCCAAGCGCAACTGCGCGCCCAAGCGCACGCCGGAGTCGTCGGGATTGTGCGCCAAGGCTTCGGGTGCAGGCGGCTCGAAGCCGAAGTCCGGTCCGGCCCAGAACAGGCGGAACTGGCCCTCGCCAGTCGCCGCGCTCTCGAACACCAGCTCCAGGTCGTTCTCGCCCTTGCGCAACCGCGCCGGCGCCTTGCTCTCCAGGGGCTTGCCGGCCCGCAACGAACCGTCCAGCACCGGCTCGCCGTTGACCCGCAGCGTCACGCTGCCACGGCCCTCGATGCGGAATCGGTAGCGCTCGCGCAACGGCAGGGTCACTACCGCCCGGTAGCTGGCGCGAAACCACCCCGGCGCCACGAACGGCGTCGGCGCTTCGCCGCGCTCCACCGCCAGGGACAGCACCCGCGCCACTTCGGTGTGGCTGGGCGCGGCACCTTCGCCGCCGAGCTGCTGGAAG
>JAEUHP010000065.1 GCA_016795295.1 Planctomycetota bacterium
GGATTGGCGACCTGCCGGGCGGCCGTACAGGCGACGAACCGCCATTGCAGCCCCGCCAACTCGCCCACCACGAACAGCCCGTAGCGGCGCCGCAGCACCTTGGCCAGCACCTGGGGCGCCAGCACCAGCGCCTCGGCACACACCGCCAAGCGCTTGGCCAGCGCCGAATCCTCGGACTCGGCCACCACTTCGACTCGCATCCCCGCCGCCAGCAGCCAACGCTCGAAGTCCGCACGCAGCGCATTGCCGGACTCGGGCAGCACGAACCGCGCCCCCGCCAGCGACTTCGGGAAGCCGCGGCGCAATCGCTTCGCCAGCGCCGCCGGCGCGTAGGCCGCGATCGCCACTTCGCCGAGCGCATGCGTGGCCAACCGCAGGCGGCGGGCGGCCGGAGGCGGATCGTCGAGCACCACCAGGTCGAGACGGTGCAGGGCCAGATCGGCGAGCAGGCGCTCGGGCTCGTCCTCACGGACCGCGACCCGCTGCGCGGCCGGTGGGACCAGCACCGGTTCGAGCACCTGCGCAGCCAGTTCCTTCGGCACCGCCTCGCCGAAACCGACGCGCAGCGGCGCAGCGCGCAGGGTGCCGCGGCCGCGCACTGCGGCGAGCATCTCGGCACCGAGGCCGAAGATCTGTTCGGCGTAGGCGAACACCTGGCGGCCAAAGTCCGTCGGCACCACGCCACGGCCCTGTTTCTGCAACAACGGCGCGCCCAGCGCGCGCTCGAGCTGGGCCACCTGCGTACTGATCGCGGGCGAACTGGTGTGCAGCAGCTCGCTGGCGCGCCGGAGACTGCCTTCGCGCACCACGGCATGGAAGTAGCGGAGGTGGTGGTAGTTCAGCCATTCGGGGACCATCGTTCCATTTTATCTAACCTTTCGCTACCGGACTGCAACTGGAGCCACGACGCGCGCGGGTCGAAAGGGGCGCCGTGGCCGGATCCACCGGGCACGCAACCAACATGAACATCTTCGTGCACTTCCTGGGCCGCCGGCGCAGCCGGCGGGTGGTCGAATTCGCGCAACGCATGCTGCATCGGGCCCTGGCCCGCGTCGGCCAGCCGATCCGCGAGATCCGGCTCCGCATCCGCGACGAGAACGCGGCGCGTGGCGGCATCGACCATCGTTGTTCGCTGGAGATCCGCCTGGAGCATGGCGGAACCTTGCACCTGCACGACCTGGCAGCGGACCCGGAGTCCGCGGTGCATCGGCTCGCGCAGCGGGCCGGACGCGTGCTGCGCAACGCCGGCGCGCGCCGCCGGCAAGAACTGCGCCGGTGACCTGCTGGCGCAGCGACCTCGCCGCTCCAGCGCGCGCAGGCAGGACGGCGCGGCAGCCCGAGAGACGTCGCCGTCGACGTCGGCGCGGGCGAGGCGCTGCCGCCTGGCGCGCGCTCACGGCGCCAGGCTCGGCCACGGATCGAGCGCGGCGGCGCTGACGAAGACGCGGCTGCCGCTGCGTACGAGCCCGGCTGGTTTCTCCGCAGCCAGCAGCAGCGCCTGCACTTCGTCGTCGCCCACGAACCACGCGCTGCGCACGACCGTCGCCACCTCGCAGCGCGCGAGCACACTGGGATCGTCGCGCAGCTCGACCCACGCCGGCGCAGCTGGGACCCGCGCCAAGGCCGCGGGCACCGGCTCGCGCGACGAATCCACCGGAGCTGAACGCCCCGGGATCGAGAGCAAGGCCGGCAGCACCAGCAGAGCGGCTGCCACCGCGGCCCGCCGGCGACGCGCCCGCCGGCGACGCACCCGCAGGGTGCCGAGCAGTTCTGGCAGCAGCGCCTCCATGCGCTGTGCCGCGGCCGCACTGAGTTCGTGTTCAGCTACCATGCCACCACTCCGTTGCCAGATGTCGCAACCGTTGCAGCGCCCGCCGCAACCGCCCGTGTGCGCCGTCTTCACTGAGACCGAACGTCGCCCCGACCGCCGCCACCGAGGGACCGTCGGCGAACCGGGCCGCGAGCAGCGCCTGATCGCTGGCCGGCAGCTCGGCAAGGCGTGCAGCGAGCCACTGCGCACGTTCGTCGCGGAGCAGCGCGTGCCACGGCTCGCCATCGTGCGCGTCGCCGCGCTCTTCCGCCACGTGCTCCTCGCGCCGACGACGCGCCTGCTCCTGGCGCACGCGGTCGGTGATCGCGTGGGCCACCGCCGAACGCATCCAGCCCCGCACCGCGGGTTCGTCGGGCAGTGCCGGCATTCGGCGGCAGACGGCGAACATCACGTCCTGCACGACGTCGAGACAGAACGCCTCGTCGCGGCGACTCACTGCCCGCGCGAGCGCCAGGGTCGCCGGGAACCACGCCGCATAGAACGCCGCGAACGCCGCCTCGTCGCCGCGTGCGATGGCGGCGGACCAGGCGGCGCTGTCGACAGCGCCACCGGCTTCGTGGAGCGGACGCGGCACGACCCTTCAGCTCACTTGCCGTCCTTGGCCGGCTCGCTCCCGGCGCCCTTGCGCGCATGCTCCTGCTTGCGCCGGTCCAGCACATCGCGTTCGAGGTTGGCCAGCACGTCGCGCACCAGCGCCATCTGTTCTTGACGGCCGCGCACGATCAACAGGCCCGAGTCCTTGTGGAAGCGCAGCATGGCCAGGGCCTGCTCACCGCCGGTCGCGGCCTCGATCGCGGACAAGACGGTGGTCACCGGGAAGCCGTCCTTCGCGTCGAGCAGGCGGTTCAGGCTGAACACCTCGGACGCTTCCGTCCGAGCTGCAGCCGTTGCCGCCGCGCTGCCCGGCCCAGAAGGCCCAGCAGGGCCAGGCCGACTCGCGCCGCCCCCCATGGTGGGCTCCTGCGCCAGGATCGTGAACACCGGCTCGCCGGGGCCGCGGAACTCCTTCATGCGAATCAGCGCCCGGCTCTCGGCGACCGCACAGGCACCTTCGAGCGCCTGCTCCAGGCCCGCCCCCCGCAATGCCATCGACGGAAGCTTCGCGTCGGCGGCGAGCGGCGCCACCACGATGTTGGCGCGGGGCTCCAGCTGGCGCAGCTGGGCACAGAACTCGGCGAGGGTGCCACCGGCGAACATGAGCGTCACGGTGACTGGCGGCGTCGCTGCGGCCCTCGAGGCGGGCGGCGCCTGACCACCGGGGTCCTTGGCCACGACTGGATCCTGGGCCACGGCCGGCAGCATCACCAGCAGCAAAGCGAACGAGAAGGTGCGAGCCATCATGGCGGGTCGTGTGATCGAGGTCATGCCAAGGAGACGAAGCCGGCCAGCTTTTCCGTCGCGGACACCGCAGAAAATCCGACTCCGGGTGCCGGCTGAGGCCGCGGCAATCGGTGGCACCAGCCGAATGGCGCGGCGCCGAGCCTTGCCGGAGCTCCTGGCTGGCATTACTCTCAGCCTTGGACTGGCGCCGGCTCGGCCGTCGCGCGCTTCGGCGGACCATGGGCTCCGCGCCCGGCTCCCACTGTGCCATGGCGACCTACCTCCACGCCGAGCTGCTGCCTGTGCTGCTGACGGCCGCGCTGGCGGCGCAGGTGCCTTCGACGCGGATGCCTCTGCACGACGCGGTCAGGACGGGCAACCTGGCCGAGGTCACCCGCCTGCTCGATGACGGTGCCGCGATCGACGCCGCCACCCTGCCGCAGACCCGATCGCAGCGAGATGGCGGCCTCACGGCGCTGATGCTTGCGGCGAGCCTGGGCGAGGCAACCTTGGTGCGCCTGCTCGTCGACCGAGGTGCAGCCCTCGACCTGGCGCAGGGCAACGGCTGGACGGCACTCGACCACGCATTCGCGAGCAGCCACGATGCCGTCGTCGCACAGCTCGCGAAGGCTGGCGCAAGCATCACCTCGCACACCTTCGAGATCGCGGCCCGGCAGCCAGCCAGGCTCCAGGTCTTGTTCGCAGTGGGCGCCGATGCCAATGCCGTGAACGAGCGTGGCGAGACGGTGCTGCACCATGTCGCAGTGTTGTCCGAGCCCAAGACCCTCGAGATCCTGCTGGCCCACGGAGCGTCCTGGCATGCCGCCGGCACCGCGGATCACCGCGACACCCCTCTGGCCCGCGCCGCGTCCTGGCGTCTGCTGCCAGCGCTCCGCATCGCCCAGGCCCGTGGAGCTCTGGCCGACCCACGGCTGGCGGCGAACGATCGGGTGCGGGTGCTCGTGGCAGTGCTGCTCGACGACGAGGCAGCGCTGGTGCAAGCGATCGCCGCCGGCGCCGAGGTCGAGTGGGAAGACCTGGGAGGCGCCACACCCTTGCAGGCGGCTGCCGAGCTTGGTCGGGCCGAACTGGTGCCGCTGCTGGTCACCGCCGGAGCGGCGCTCGCACCCAGGCCAGGCGGCCGCCCGCCGGCAGTGCATCGGGCGGCGGCTGGTGGGCACCTCACCACCCTGCAGGCCTTGTTGCAGGCCAAGACGCCGCTCGCCTTCCCAAGCGACCGGTTCCATGGCTCCGCGCTGCAAGCCGCAGCCACGTTTGGTCACCTGGCTTGTGCGGCCACGCTGCTGAGCGCTGGCGCGGCCATCGACTTCGCCGACGACCGCGGCACCACACCCCTGCTCGCGGCCGTCGATGGCGCCCACGGGGAAGTGGTCGATCTGTTGCTGCGCGCCGGCGCCGACCCGAATCGCTCCGGCGGTTCCTTCGGCCAGCCACCGCTGCACCTCGCGGCGATGCGCGGCCAGCTCGACATGCTCGACCGACTGCTGCGGGCCAACGCCAGGGTGGATGCCGTGGCGACCAAGCCGCCGTTCGACGACGCAACGCCGCTGATGGCTGCCGTCCGCATGGGGCACCTCGAAGCCGCGCGTCGTCTGCTCGCCGCCGGCGCCGATCGTTCGCTGCGTTCGCCTGGGCAGCGCACCGCCCTCGACTTCGCCGACACCGACGCCTTGCGCAGCTTGTTGCGCTGACCGCGCCACAAGCTCCGTTCGGCGAGCGCACGCATCCGAGCGGCGGAGCGTGGCGCCCGGCTACCGTTTGCGGCGTGCCGCCAGCTCCCGCAGGGCCGCCGCTGCCGCAGCATGACCCGGCTGCAACTGCAGCACCTCCTGCAGTGCGGCGGCAGCGGCGTCGTCCAGGCCAGCTCGGGCCAAGCGGTCGGCGGCCTGCAGGCGCAACGGCACGTCGCCGGGAAGACTGGCCAGGCGTGCGGCCAGCACGCCGCCGACCTCGCTGCCGCGACCGGCCGCGAGCAGCAGGTCGGCGAGGTGGAAGAACGGCTCGTGGCGCGCGGCGCCGAGAGCGATCGCGGCGCGGAACGCAGCCTCGGCCGCCGCCACGGCACCGCGGCGCTGCAGCGCGCAACCGAGCAAGTCTTGGTGCGACGGCACGCGTGGCTCCAGGGCCGCCGCGCGCCGCAGCGCCGCTTCGGCCCGCACGAGCCGCGGGTCCGCAGCCCCCCCGGGCGACCGATCGAACTCGAACAGCAGGCAGGTGCCGAGTGCGGCGTGGGCTTCGGCGAGCTCTGGCGCCGCTTCGAGCACGCGCGCCAAGGCCGCCACGGCTTCGGCGTGGCGGCCACGCTGCTGCAGCGACACGGCATGGTGCACCCGTTCGCGCGGCGTCGGCGCAGTGCACTGCATCGCGAGGTCGAACAGCGGGTGCGCCTCGGCAGCGCGGCCCTGCTGCAGCAGCTGCAACGCGTGGTTGGACAGGATCTGCGCCGCCAGCATGCTGCGGCTCTCCGGGTCGCGCGCCGCGTAGGCGTGTTGCCACAGAGCTGCGTCGTCGCGGTAGACCGGCGCGTGCCAGAAGCTGCGGAGTCCGAGCGCGCCGACCACCGCGGCGAGCGCCAGCGGCGCCACCCGTGCCGGCAGCAGCCGAGCGCCGAGCAGCACGGCCGGAACGACCACCAGCAGCATCGGTAGGTACATGCGCCGTTCGGCCACGACTTCGGTGACGATCGGCATCACGCTCGACGTCGGCGCGAGCCAGCCGAAGAACAGGGCGCCGAGCCAGCCGAGGGCCGGCGTGCGACGCCACAGCCACAGCGTCCCCGCGCCGAGCCCGAGCACCACGAGGCCGGGCCCCAGGGCGGCCGCGAAATCGGTCGTGATGCCGGTGTCGTAGGCCGCGCGCAGGCCCACGGGCCAAACGGCGAGCCGCAGGTAGTGCACGAGCACGGCAGCCTGCGTCAGCAGCCACTGCCAGGCGGTCGTGCCTAGCACCGTGGCGTAGCCGACCGTGGGGTTCGCCGGACCGAGCGTCACACAGACGACGAGCACGATCCAGCTCGCCGCGACGGCGGCGTGGTGGCGCCAGTTCGCGGCCGTCGCGGCCCAGCTCGGCCGCAGGCAAGCGCGATCGAAGCACAGCACCAGCAGCGGGCCGACGACAAGGTCCTCCTTGGCGGCCATGCCGAACGCCATCGCGAGCGCCGCGAGCGCCGTGCGGCCGTGCGCGGTCGCCAGCAGACTCGCCAGCAGGGCGCCGCTCGCGAGCAGCGTCGAGCGCTGGGTCGCATAGGCGACCGTGTCGGTGCCGAGCGGGTGCACGACCCACAGCAGCGCGATCGCCGTGGCGAGGCGGCCCGCCGCGATGGCGTCGACGCCGAGGTTCGGCGCGCGCAAGGCCCGGCTCGCGAGAGCCCGCAGCAGCAGTGCGTTCACGAGGTGCAGCAGCAGGTTGCCGAGGTGCGGCCCGAACGGCCCACGACCCCACACCGCGAAGTCGAGCACCAGCGACCAGCAGGTCGCAGGGCGGTTCGCCAGCGGCTGGTGCGGCGGTGCGAAGGCGGCGGCGAAGCCGTCGTAACTCTGCAGTGCCACGTTCGCCACGATCGCCGGATGGTCGTCGAAGACGAAGCCGAAGCCGGCCACCTGCCACCAAGTGGCGAGTCCGGCGGCGACGACGAGCACCTGCTGCCAGCGGAGTGAAGAGGGCACGGGGTCCTGCCTCGGGTTGCCCGCATGATACACTGGCGCGTCGCATGGCGTGGTTGACCCTGGATTCCGGACGCGCGGGGCTTGGTGACTTCCCTGAAGGCTTCGCTCCCGTGGCGCGTGACGATCTCGGCGACGTGCTGGCGGTGGATGCCGCCGGGGTGGTCTGGTGCTTTGCACACGGCGTGGGTTCGTGGGCGTCACGCGACAAGGCTTTCGCCTCGCTGGCAGCCATGCAGGAATACATGGCTGCGCAGGCAGACTGCGGACTGGTCGACGCGGACGAGTCGCTGGAAGCCCTACAGGCCCGCAAGCTGCGCGTGGCAGCCATGAAGAAGTCCCTGCGCAGCTCCCCCTACGCGCGGGACGCCGCTGCGCAGGTGCTCGCCGACCTGCGCGAGGCGATCGCCGATCGGCGCTTCTGGCAGTCGAAGCGCGGCCAGAATCTCGCATCACGCCAGGCGCTCGCCCTGCGCTGCGAACAGGTGCTGCGCGAGGCCGGCGTGCCGGGCGAATGGATGGTGCGCGCGCAAGGCCCTGACACCAACCTGATCGGCGTCCGAGGTCCGTTCGTGGCACCGTGGAGCGAGGCGCGCGTGCTCGAGTTGCTGCAGCCGCTGCTGGATGCGCGTTTCGAGCTGCGTTGTTTCGTCGTGCGCCCGCAGTGAGCACTCC
>JAEUHP010000076.1 GCA_016795295.1 Planctomycetota bacterium
CTGTGACCACCGACCCACCATGCTTGCGGATCAGCGGCTCAGCGTCTTGCGGCACGGGTTGTCCAGCCGCTGCGAGGGCATGCCTGGCAGCTTCGAGAGCCTCAGTCGCCAGGTAACACACGGCGGCTCCAGCCACGGGCAGTCGCGTGCCCCCGTCGATCACCAGGACCCGGACAGGCGTGGCGCACACTTCGTTGCCCACCGCCGAGGCTTGCTCCGGCACCTGGGTACGGGCCAACGAAGCCTCGGACGCCGCTTGCACCCCATCCCCACGTTGGCGAGCCGCGTCCTGGGACGACTCAGGATTGGCGCTCGCATTTCCACCCGCAGTCGGAGTGTTGCCGGGCACGAACTGCTGCTCTGCCGCTTGCGGCACCAGCAAGAGCAGGGCCGCACAGGCGAGAAGTAGCACGATGGCGCACGATGTGAGATGTCGTTGCATGGTGGGACGCAGTGCGGGCCGACCGGAACAGCACGGCCAAGGCACTATTTTGCGCTCTGGCGAATGTAACCACGAAACTGACGTGAGCCAGCGCGCACCGATCCCCAGGCCCACGCCGGCGGCATCGCCACCCGCTGGTGCCATTGCCCGAACGACAGGCCCACGGCCGGGCCTGTCCGGGAAGCCGTGGCGATCACACGTCGCCGACCACCCCGCGAATCGCGTTGCTGAGACCGACGCCGCGCGGGTTCAACGTGGCTTGGAACGCACCGCCCTGGACGTGCAGCGGGAGACCGAGCAGCCCCGCCGCGTTCGGCAGGTTCAGGGAATAGGCGGGATTGGCACCGATCACGGCCACCGTGAGGTCGGCGTGCAGCACACAACCGGGCATGCCCTGGTTGTCGAGGACTTGGTTGGGGTTGCCGAAGCCGACGATCGTGAACGGCAACACGGCCGTGGTCGGCACGTCCACCAGCGCCAACTGCCACGTGGTGCCGAGCCGAGGACGCGTGATGCCGCGCAGCGTCGAACCGTTGCAGCCGCCGCCGACGACCTCGTTGCGTGCCGGGGCGCCGGCCGGCCGCGCACTGGTGAACTGCAGCACGAACTGTTGGTCGGCCAGGTTGTAGTTGATGTCCGTGCACTCGATTCGGACGCTCGTGCCGCCAGCCGCCGTGGGAACCCAGTCCCTGACCCTGGCCCCACCGGGCGTGCCGCCGTAGATGCCCACGGTGGGGACGCCGAAGATGTCCAGGTGCGTGGGCAGCATCACGTCGTAGGTGCCGACACCGGCTCGCGTGATCGAGATCGGGGCAACCGGCGCGTTGTTGCCATTGCTGTCTTGGTAGAACAGGCTGGGCACGTAGCTCGCGGCCGTCCGGTTGTTCGCCCACAGGTGGGCCCCGGAACCGAGGTTCGGCGCCTGCACCGCCGCGGCCTCCGTGTAGTGCAACAAGAACATGCGGTCGGCGGCGTTGCCGGCTCCATCGAAGGTGCGCACGAAGACCCTCATGTCCGCTCCCGATGCACCCCAGCCTTCGACTTGGGCGCGCGACGCGAGGTTGGTGGCGATCGGCGAGACCTGGACATGACCGCCCGTGGTGATGGTGCCCAGGCCCGGCAAAGTCACCGTGTAGGCACCGAGGCCTGTGCGCACGATCGTCGCATTGCCGCGGTTGCCGTTGAACGCATAGTTGGTGGCCGGCGTGTAGGAGGCCGAGGTCGGATCGCTCGCCCAGAGGTAGGCCGTACGATCGGTGGGCCGCCCACCGACCCGGTAGACCAGGTTGAAGTCACCGTCGACAGGCTGACCGGCGGCATCGAAGGTCTTGACTTCGCACAGCAGCTTGCCGGGGATCGAGAGGAACGTCTCGACGACGGCGACGAAGTTGCCGGCCCCCGGGAACTCGGCTGGGCTGACCTGCAGGTTGCCACCGTCGCGCAGGTTCCCCGGCAGCAGCACGCGGCAGTAGCCCACCCCCAGTCGCTCGGTGACGATGAGCTCGCCGCTCGGCGTGTGCTGGTAGGAGACGTTGGGTGCCGGTCCGGTGGTGGACGGATTCTCGACCCATGCGAACGCCACCTGAGGATCCGCCGGATTCAGCTCGGCAGCGTACGACGCGCCGCGCAGCGTCAGGGTGTAGGGCCGCGCCACCGTCGAGGCACCGCTCCACTGGGTGAACGAGTTGGCTGCGCCAGGACCGTCCGGCCACCGCTCGGTGTCGAACGGGGTGTCGTTCCAGAGTTGGTTGCCACCTTGGTCGAGCGGGTCGATGTCGTACTCCGAGATGGCGATCAGCACCGTCCCCGGCCCCCACGGGCCGAGGCCGGTCAGCGTCGACTGCGTCGAGCCCACGTCGTCGTCGCGGTGTGCGAGGCCGAAGCCGTCGACACCGAACATCCAGAGCTGCGTGTCGAAGCTGGCACCGCCGACCGAGCTCACCTGGAACGTCGCGAGGTCGTCGACGCGCACCAGATAGATGTCGGCGGCGCGGCCCGCGGCGATGGTGCCATGGATGCGCGTCAGCGGCCCGGAGCCGAGCGGGGTCTCGCTGGTGCTCCAGGTCTGGCCGGCACCGGCGGCGGTTTCGGTCCAGGTCTGGGCCGACAGGGCGAAGGGAAGCAGCAGGCTCGCTGCGAGAACGGCGCTGCGACAGAGAAGGTGACGCATGGTGCGAAGGGCTGGGTTCGAATTGGGCCGCCGACGACGGCGGTTCACCCGGTCGAGAAGCACGGCCGCCCGGCTGTTACCGGAATCCGCCAGAACTCCACCGCGCCCAGGCCAGCCCTCCCCCAGCCCCAGAACGCTTCCCCCCACATGCATGGCGCCTGCCGCAGGCTCAGCGACGGGCCGCGCTGAGCCGATCGACGGCTTTCTGTGCCTTCCGGGTCTCGGCATGCTCTGCGCCGTAAGCCAGGGTGCGGATGCGCAGGGCCTCCTGAACCGCCGGCAGCGCCGCTTCGAGCCGTCCAGCCCGTTCGTGCACCAGCCCGAGCAGCAGGAAGCCGTCCGCCAAGCTCGGGTCGTCGGGAGCAAGGATCTCGCGGCGGATCGCCAGCGCTTCCTCGACCCGAGCGAGGGCAACCGGCAGGTTTCCTCGCTCGCCGGCCAGCCAACCCAGGTTGTGGATCGCGGTCGCCACTTCGCGGCTCCGCTCACCCTCCACTTTCTTCAACACTTCGAGGCCCGCTTCGAAGTGCCGCTGCGCGGCGGCAAAGTCCTTGGCGTCGGCGGCGATGTTGCCGAGCAGCGCAGCACAGTGACCGATGCCGTTGTGCACCTCCCCGTACAATCTGCGGCACAAGGCCAACGTCGCTTCGGCCATCTTGCTGGCTTCCTCGGCGTGTCCCAGTTGGTACTCGGTCAGCGCGAGACCGAACATGGCCGCTGGCAACTCCCGATTCTCCGGGCCGAGGTTGCTCTGGAACAGTTCGATCGCGCGCACGAAGTGGCCGCGGGCGACCTGGGGCTCGCCGCGATAGGCGGCGAGCATCGCCAAGCTGTGCAAGCTCTCGGCGACCGGCAGGCTGCGGTCGCCACCAAGGCGCGTGCGCATCTGCAGCGCTTCGTCGTGCAGCGCCACCGCTTCGTCGAACCGACCGAGGTCGCGACGCGCGCGACCGATCAGGTCGAGGTTGCGCGCGACGTCTCGGTGATCCCCGGCGTGCCGCTTGCGCAGTTCGGCCAGTGCCTCCCGATAGAGCGCCTCCGCCGGCGCGTATTCGTCCTGGGCGTGGTGCAGCTCGCCGAGATGGAACAGAGTGTCGGCCAACTCCAAGGTCGAGGCGCCGTGGCTGCGGCGCAGCGCGAGTGCCTGCTCGTACTGTTCGCGGGCCACGCCGAAGACGCCGAGGTGCTGGTAGACACTGCCCATCGTGGCGAGCAAACGTGCTTGCACCAGCGGTTCTGCCGCGAGCTCCTGCCGGATGCGGCGCGCCCCCACGTCGAGCACTTCGCGGGCCGTGATGGTTCGGCCGCGGTAGGCGCTGCGGTCGGCGACTTCGAACAGTCCGACGAGGAAGTCCGTCACGCGCGCGGCGGTGTTCGCTTCGGTGGTGGCAGCCTCTTGCAGCACCACGGCTTCGGCGCGCAGCCGATCGGAGCGCTTGGCGAAGAAGGTCGTGGTGCAGAGGCCCACCAGCAGCGCGGCCAACAGACTCGCCACCAGCGGTTCGCGCCGCATCCAGCGCACGATGCGCAGCAGCGACGACGGCCGCCGCGCCAGGACCGGCTGGTGTGCCAGCACGCGCTCGAGATCGTCGGCGAACGCCGCGGCGGTCTCGTAGCGCCGATCCCGCTCCACGTCCATCGCGGTGGCGATCACGATGCCGAGGTCTCTTGGCACATGCCGGTTGTGGCGCGCCACCGACGGCGCATTCCCCGCGAGGATGTTGCGGTAGAGCGCTTCGCGAGTCGCCGCCGCGAACGGATGTTGGCCGGCCAACACTTCGTACATCGTCACGGCGAGCGAATACACGTCGGAGCGCCGATCGAGACGACGGCCGGCGGGCGAGATCTGCTCCGGCGACATGTAGGCCGGCGTGCCGAGTTCGTCGCCGGTCGCAGTCAGCGCATCGGTGTCGGCCGCCTCGGCGCGTGCCAGGCCGAAGTCGAGCACCACCGGCTCGCCGTCGCTCGTCACCATCAGATTGCCGGGCTTGATGTCGCGATGCAGGATGCCTGCCGAGTGGGCATGGTGCAGCGCCCGCGCGACCTTCTCGAACCACCGCACGGTGGCGCGCACGCCTGCGTGGGTATGAGTACCGGTGCCACTCGTCACTGCACCGGGCGCCGTTCCGGAGGTGGTCGCACCGACGGCTGCCGCGCCGACTTTGCCGCCGAGGTGAGCGACCAGCGAAACGCCCTCGACGTAGTGCATCGCGACGAACGGCACGCCGTCGACGTCGCCTGCTTCGTAGGCGGTGCAGATGCCTGGATGGTGCAAGCGGGACACAGCTTCGATCTCGCGCCGGAAGCGTTGCCGCGCCTTGTCGATGCCCAGCAGATCTGCGCGAATCGTCTTCAAAGCGACGATGCGACCGGTGCTGCGCTGCCGCGCGCGCCAGACCACGCCCATGCCGCCGCGGCCGAGCTCGTTCAGCAAGTCGAAGCCACCGAAGGCGCGCGGCTCCGCCGCTGGCACCGCTGGCTCCCCATTTCCGACCAAGCCGGCCTGGGCCAGCAACCGAAACCGCCGACCGAGTTCGTCGGCGAGTTCCGGATGGGTCTTGCAGGCGGCGTCGACCGCGGCTTGCCATTGGTCCGACGGCGTCGCGAGGCACGCGCCGAGCAGGCGTTCCACCGGATCCTGGGGAGCGTCGTTCATGCGGAGGTTCTCGGGAGAATGGTAGACTCCTGAGGTGACCGACGTCGGGCCCGATTCCCAGTATCTGGTCGCCGCCGTGCATCGCGGCGACGCAGCCGCGCTCGAGGCGCTGCTGCGCCGGCACCTGCCGGATCTGCGGGTGTTCGTGCGCGCGAAGAGCAGCCCGCAGCTGCGCGCCCAGGAGTCCTGCTCGGACCTGGTGCAGACCGTGTGTCGGGAGGTGCTGCAGAGCGTCGAGAGCTACGAATGGCGTGGCGAAGGCAGCTTTCGACGGTGGTTGTTCACGCTGGCGTTGAACAAGCTGCGCAATCGCGCCGACTACCACGCAGCCGAACGCCGGGATGCGGCCCGCGTGGTCGGCGGCGACGAGGTGGTCGGTGAGACTCCCGGTGGCTTCGGTCCGAGCCAGCACGCCATCGCCGCAGAGGCCGCGGCAAAGCTCGAAGCCAGCCTCGATCGGCTCGACGAAGACCAGCGGGAGGTGATCCTCATGGCACGTGTCATCGGCATGAGCCACGGCGAAATCGCTGCCGAGACCGGCCTGACCGAGGGCGCTGTGCGCACTCGGTTGAGCCGTGCCATGGCGCGGCTCGCGACACTGATGGCAGCGACCTGACGATGCAAGAGCACCCGTGGGCCGTTGCCGACGTTCCTTGGGGCTCGACCTGCCAG
Organism: Planctomycetota bacterium; assembly: GCA_016795295.1. GTDB lineage: Bacteria > Planctomycetota > UBA1135 > UBA1135 > UBA2386 > JAEUHP01. Next base: position 5,941 of record JAEUHP010000076.1, read on the forward strand.
ATCCTTGCCGACATGCAGCTACGGCGCGGCCAACAGCTCGCTCGCGAGAGCCCGGAGTTCGGCACTGAAGTCATGGTGTGCCACCGCGGTCAGGACCCGACGCACGGCTTCGCGGTCGGCGCTGTCGGTGAGGTTGGCGATCGCGAGCCGCCGCATGCTGGCATCGGGATCGGCCAGGGCCACCCGTTCCAGCGTTGCGAACGCCTCGGCGCCGCGCCCGACGAGCCCACCCACGGCTGCAGCGCGGACCTCCACCGCCGGATCGTGCGCGGCCAGGCGCAGCAACGCCTGCACGGCAGCGGGTGACTGGGCCGTGTGCAGCGCGGCGGCGGCAGCGGCCCGTTCCGCGGCAGCGCCCGCCGTCGTGCAGCGCACGGCAACGTCTACGGCCTCGGAGTTGCCGCTGTTCGCCAGCGCCGCGAGCCACGTACTCACGAGACCCCGTTGCCGACAGACGACCTCCCGCGCGAGCAGGATGGACATGAGGTCGGGTTGGCGCCCATGGCCGGCGAGCCGACCGAGGCCGACGAGGCACGTCGATGCCACGACCGGAGCCACGGTGTGGTCGTCGAGCAACAGCAGCAATTCGTCGGTGGCGAGCGGTGAGAGGGTGTCGGCAGCGACCAGCGCATGGAGCGCGAGCTGCCCAGCCGACCCGGGATCACCTTCCCGCGCCATCGCGACGAGGAAGCGCTCGGCTTCCGGTGTCGCCGACGCCGCGATTGCCGCAAACAGCTCGCGCAGCAGCTCGGGTGAGGCGTGGGCCGGCATCAGCCGCGTTCGCAACCAGGCCAGGAGCTCGGGTGCTTCGCGAAGCGCGGCAGCCAATGCCGACCGCAGCGGAGCCAGCGTCGCCTCGTGGGCACCGGCGGCTACGGCTGCGTCGAGGCGCTCGAAACATTCACCCACGTCGTGGCTCGCGCTGGGCAGCAAGACCTGCCCCTCGACAACGGTCGTGTTGGGTTCCCACGCCACGGCAACCGCGGCCTCGGGCGCTGCGGCAAGACGGTACGTCGGTGGCTCGGTCGGCGCGGACAACGCGTGCGGCAGCGGGTTGGGTCGACTCGCGGGTGCGTCCATCGGCGGTGCCGTCTCTTCCTGCACGAGCAGCAAGGTGAAGACCGCGGCGCACAGCAGTACCAATGGGAACAGCAAACGGTTGGGCAGATGGTTCGGCATGAGGTTCCTCGTCCTTGCCATGGTCCTCCAGACCCGTTCGTGACGCCGCACGCCCGCCGAAACGCAAAAAGGCGGGCGAACCGCATCGGGTGCCCGCCTCCTTGCTGCCGCGACGTCGACTCAGGAGATGCGTTCGATCGTCACCGTGATGCTGCCGACGTTGTCCAGGTAGCCGGTCAGCAGGTCGTTGGCGTAGAGGCACAGGAACCCGCGAATGCCGACCGTCACGGTGTTGCTGGCGCCGATGCGGAACTGGCTGCCGGACACGAAGGACAGCACATCGTTCCAGCGGGCGTGGCGCTCACCGACGAGGCACATCATGTTCGACGAATGGCGGCGGGCGAAGTCCGTGATGCCGGGCGTGTAGCCGTTCGCATTGGTGGCGGCTGGCGCGAACACCGAGGTCCCATTGCGCCACGTGCCACTGGTCGTGAAGCGGTAGGTCTGGCCGGCCACGAGGTAGACCGAAGGCAGGCGGTGGATCTGGTTGGCCTGCACGGTGAACGTGCGCGACTGGCCGACGGCGAGCAGGCACTCGTCACGGAAGATCAGATTGGGGTCGCCGGCGACCACCGGTTGGGATGCCTGCACCTTGGTCAGGCCAGTGTCGGGATCGACCGTGGTGTAGCCGGGCAGCAAGCTCCAGATCGGCGCGGACGACGCATAGGACGCCGCAGCCGCTTCGGCCACGTGCTTGTCGCCCTTGGCGAAGTGCTGCCAGAAGTCGCTGAGCATCGGCTCGGGCATGTAGTTGTTGCGGCGCGCACCGACGGACACCTTGGCGCCGATCGCCAGCCAGTCGTCGTTCAGGGAGCTGGCTTCGCAGTTGCACATGTAGACGGTGCGGAGGCGGAACTGAAACGTGCTGCCGTGCAGGCTGCGCGCATCGGACAGCATGCTGCGGATCGTGCCCGGCACGATCGTGTTCACCATCTGCCCCGTGTTCCGGTCCCAGAGCAGACGGGTGGTCTGACCAGTGAGATTCGGTCCGTTGTTGAGGGACAGCTCGTTGATGGCACCGTGGCCGAGCACGCACAGGTCGACGGTGTAACCGTCGCGGGTCTGGTTGATGAGCTGCGTGAGCAGGTTGGCGCGGGTGCACCGGGCGTCGGAGAGGTCGACGAAGCGCTGGTAGGTGCCCTGCGCGAGCGCCGCGAACTTGGCCGATTCGCCGGTCTCGACGAAGCGGTCGACGATCCCTTCCGCGAGCGTGCGGATCGACGCCGGCATCCATTCGGTCAGCGCCGAACGACCGCTGTTCTCCTGCAGCAGGATCAGCGTGCGGCTTTGGGCGGGGAGGGCGGCGGCGGTGGCGAGGCCGAGGGTGGCGGCGAAGGCGAGGTTGGCGAAGAGGTTCATGACGTAACTCCTTGTGAATCGGCTTGTTGTCGAGTTGGTTCTGGCCCGAACTCGGGCCTGACACTGGACGGATGGTGCGCCGCCGGCCGGCGTGACGCAGCGCAGCGAAAATTCCGGCCTCCCGCCACCGTCACCCGACCACTGCCGGTCGACAGAGCGCACCGGCGATTCCCCTTCCCGGGCCACCGCGCGCTCCAGCAGATCGGCACACCGCGCTCGTCCTGGTGGCCGCCGGTGTCCCACAGAGACTCACGAACCCCGGCTGCTTCGACACCCCAGCCTGGTGTTCCTGACTTGCTCTTCAGCTCGAAGCCGCGTCGCCGGGATCGAGGATCCGCGTCAGACGGATCATCGCGCGGCGCAGCAACTGCCGCGACGCTTCCTCGGTGATCTGCAACTGCGCGGCGATCTCCTGGTGCGACAGACCGGCGATCTTCGCCAACGTGATCACCTCACGGTGCGCTTCACTGAGTTCCTCGAACGCCTGCTCGAGACGCTGCACCTGTTCTCTGGCCGACACGACCGCGCTCGGCGTCGTCACCGTGGCATAGGCATCGAACAGCGCCGCATTGCTGGCCTCGGCAGCGTCTGCGCTCACCTCGCGATGTCGAGCCCGCTTCAGCGTGTGCATGGCCCGGTCGCGCGCGACCAGCTTGCGCAACGCCGCGGTGAACAACCAACCGCGAAACGCCGCATCGCTGCGATGCTCGATCTGGTCGGCGGTCTCCAGCCCTTCACGGCAAACCGACTGCACCAGGTCCGACCTGGATTCTCGAGCGCGGATCGCGGCGCTGGTCCGCAATCGCACGAACGCACGCACCGCGGGCAGGTTGGCGGCCAGCAGGTTCTCGAGTTCGTCTCGGTCCATCCCCACCGAGTATAGCCGCGCTCCCGCGCATCGGCTTTGGACTAGCCGTCGCGCCGCGTGGGCATCCGTGCCCCGACCTGCTGCCGCCACGCCGCCAACCGCCGCTGCAACACGGCAGCCCGCGCCGGTGCGCAGCTGCTGAGGTCGCGCTGTTCGCCGGAGTCGTTTGCGAGGTCGTAGAGCAAGACAGCCCCGGTGGTGTAGTCCTCGATCAACTTCCAATGGCGGTCGCGGACCGCGCCACGCGGACCGATCGCCGCCGTCTGGTACTGCGGGAAGTGCCAGAACAGGGGGCCGCGCGGCACCGTGCCGCCCCGCAGCACCGGACCGAGGTCGTTCGGCTAGCGTCACCTCGGCGAGCGGCAGTTCGTCACGATCGACCGGGGCGAGCCAAGGCGCATCTGGAAACTGCGGGCCGGGGGTCCAGTCGTCGATGCCCACCCGCGCCGGGTACTTGCCGGTCATCAAAGCGGCGCGAGTCGGCGGGGGGCAGCGCGCAAGCGCTGGCGGCCAGACCGATCAGAACCAGGGAACGTGCCATGGGTGGAACCAGGTTGTCGAGCACGGGACCCAGGGCGATCCAAGATCCAACGCCGACGCTCGCGCTCACCGTGGCCCTGGTGTCCGGCGCCAGGCTCGCGCAGCGCGGGCGCCGAGCGACTGCTCGCGTTTGTCCGCCACGTAGCTGTTGCGGCTGGCCGAGGTCGCCTGGGCGGCCAGGCTCGCATAACCGCCCCCGCGCGTCACCAGACCCTTGCCGACCAAGCTCGGCGGGCGCAACCCGTCGCCGGCCCGTTCCTGCAGCCGATACCTGTCGTACTCGTCACGGCACCACTCGACTATGTTGCCCACCATGTCATGGAGACCGAACGAGTTCGGCGCGTAGCTGCCAACCGGCGCATGGGCGGCGTGTCCGTCGTCCCAGGTTTCCCATTGCGTGGCGGACAACTGCCTCGAGCTGAGGTCGGCGAGGTTGCCATGCTGGGCGAGCGCCTCGTATGTGCAATACCAAGGACTCGAAGTACCGGCGCGGCACGCGAATTCCCACTGCGCTTCGCTGGGCAGCTGCATGCCGTGCTGGGTGAGCAGTCGATCCGCATCGCGCCAACTCACCGCTTCGACGGGATTGGTCCAACCGATCGTCCGCCCTGCCAAGACCGTGCCCGCCCCCCAAGGGCTCGGCAGGCGCACGGCGTCGTCGCCCTCTGCCAGCCGCGCCCACTGCCCCTGCGTGATCTCGTACCTGCCGATCAGGAACGGATCCAGCCTCACCCGATGCACCGGCTGGGCGTTGCTCTCCGCCGCGGGGTCGTAGTTCGGGCCATCGACGTCACTGGCCTGGGCGCCCATCCAGAATTCCCCACCGGGCACCAGCACGAACACGATCCCAGTGTCGTCGCCGATCGGCAGGCTGCCATCGGCACGATGGCGAGGCGGGACGATGGCGAGCGGATCCCCTACGCCATCCCATGCCGAGCGCAGGTCGTAGAATTCCCAGAGCTTGGTCACCGGATTCATGCCAATCGGCACGAGACCGCTCGCTTCTGCCGCGTCGAGACTCAGGTCGAGGCCGGCATAGCGGTGGCTGGCGACCTGGTCGTCCGCGGTGGCGAGGGCCTGGCGCGCCGCGGCCCAGGCGGCAACCGCCCTCGGGTCGCGTGCCCAGACCTCGAGGGCGCGAGCCCAGCGCAACCTGATCTGTACAGCGGGCAGCACGGCCGCGGCGACGCTGTCGAGGTCCTTCGCCAACTCGGTCAAGGTGTCGTGCAAGAAGGCTTGCTCGAGGTCCGCGAACGCGAACGTGCGCCGTTCGGCCAGTGCCACTTCGAGACTGGCGAGGTCGGCCTCGGCCGCGGTGAGGGCGCTTTGCGCCTGTGCAACCCGGTGCGTCAGCTTCGCCTGGGCATCGCGATAGGCGTCGAGTTCGTCGGCTGGCGCTCGATCGACGGCCGCGCGCATGGTGGCCAGCGCCTGCTCGTCGAGCCCGTTGGCCCACATTGCCCAGGCCAGCAGTTGCAGTCCGGGGGCCGCCTGCGCCGTGCCCGCAGTGAGCGCTGCGGCGCGCCGGGCGAGGGCGAGTCCGTGTGGCTCGTCTCCGAACACCGTGTGCACCCGCGCATGCTCGGGTTGGTCGAGCGGCTCGATGCGAATCCGGACCATTTCGCTCAGCAGTGCCGGGGCGAGCCGCAGCTCGTCCGGCGTCAGCGCAGGTTCCACCAGTACCGCCGTGCCCGCCCGAATCGCCGCGGCGCGTTGCAACATTGCCACCCACTCCCTGGTCCGCAGCCACGCGGCGTGCTGCGGGTGGGTCCGTCGATCGGACTCGGCGCTGGCCGTCGAACGAGGCAGGGCCCGCGCCCGCAACGCGGCGATCGTCGCCTGGAGCTCGCCGCGCAAGGCCGCCAGCTTGCCCCAGTCCTCGCGCAGCCAGGCCTCGAGCGCGGGGATCGTCTCGGGCCAGGGTGGAAACAGCTCCGCCGCCTTGGCCACCGCCGCGTCACGCCGCACCACGCCGGCCAGCAGGTTGAACTCGCCCACTTTGGCCGCCAGCGCCACCCCCTCCGCCTCGGCGCGACGGTACTGCACCAACGTCGACCAGCCGCCGATGGTGAGCGCAACGCCGACCAAGGCCACGGCCACGGCCTGCAGGCGATACCGCCGCAAGAACTTGGCGAGCCGGTAGCTCGCGGTCGGCGGGCCAGCCTCCACCGGCAGGAATGCCAAGTGGCGTTCGATGTCGGCAGCCAAGGCCGCGGCGGAGGCGTAGCGGTGCTCCGGCTCCTTGCGCATCGCGCGCAGCACGATCCAGTCGAGATCCCCCTCGATGGCGCGCCGCCAGCCGGCGGACGACGTGCGACGCAGCGCCGCGCCCTCGGCATGGTCGTGGCGAACGCCGATGCGGCTGCTCGGCTTGCCGGGCTCGACTTCGCGCACGTACCGGATCGCCTCACTCTCGCCCAGCCGCCGCAAGTCCGCCGACGAGAACGGCAGTTCCCCACACAGCAGCTCGTAGAGCATCACGCCGAGCGAGTAGATGTCGCTGCGCGCGTCGACCTGGCTGGCATCGCCATGCGCCTGTTCGGGCGACATGTACTCGAGGGTGCCGAGCACGCGCCGCTGGAAGGTCAACTGCGTGGCGTCGACGAACTCGCGCCGGGTCGCTTTGGCGAGGCCGAAGTCGAGGATCTTCGGGATGGCCCGTTCGCCCTCGCGTACGACCAGCACGTTGCCCGGCTTGAGGTCGCGGTGCACGACCCCTTTCTGGTGCGCATGGTGCACGCCCTCGCACACCCGCTGGAACAGCCGCAGTCGTTCGTCCGTGGCCAGACGATGGTGGTCGCAGAACCTCGTCAGCGGCAACCCGTCCACCAGCTCCATCACGAAGTACGGATCCCCGCGGTCGGTACGGCCGGCATCGTACACCTTGGCGATGCAGTGGTGGTTCATGGCCGCGAGCGTGCGCCGCTCACGCTCGAACCGGGCCAGCACCTCGGCGGTGCCGATGCCGGCCTGCACCACCTTGAGGGCCAGCTGGCGACGCACCGGCTCGAGCTGCTCGACGCGATAGACCACCCCCATGCCGCCCCGGCCGAGTTCGGCGAGCACGCGGTAGGGACCGACCGCCGCCGGCGGCTGCTCCCCCAACAGCGGCGTCGCCGGTTCGTCGAGCCGACGGTAGAGGTCGAGCCGGCGCCGCAGGGTGGCCGCCAGCGACGGGTGTTCGCGGCACAGACGTTCGAGTGCCGCCGGCTGCTCGGCCGCCGGCTGCTGCAACAGCGCATCGAGCAGGTCGTCGATCGAACCGTCGTCGTGGCTGGTCCCTCCGGAATTCGTCACGCTCGTCGCCTCATCTGCTGCCGTAGTGGCTCGCCCCGTTCGGCTCGTCCACACGAACACCCAGACGTGGGGCAGACTGTGGCAGTGGACATGGTCTGGACACGGGCGCGCCGCCAGATCGTCACCGGGGGTCCGCCACCCCGCAATGGTCTGTCCTGCCCATGCCGCCGCGACGGCGATGGGAAGTGGCGAATTCGCTCTGGGCCCACTCGGTCCTTGCCCAGCCAGCCCCTTGGCGCGCCCTGGTTTCCCTCCCGGGCGGCGGCGTAGAGTCCGGCCCATGGACGTCGCACTGGAGCTCATCGATCACGCCACGGGAGAGGTGTTCGCGCAGTCCGAGGTGCCGCTGGACAGCCTGCCCAAGCGCTTCGCCGGGATGGACACGCAGCTGACGGTGGGCGACAAGTTGTACCGGGTCGTGGCAGCGAGCCCCGACACCCGCGAGGACATTGCACAGGCGAAGCGAGTCGTATTGCGCCTGCAGCTCGTCGAGACGGTCGACCCGCAGACCGTCCTCTACAGCCTCCCGACCATCGAGGACGCCGGCGCCCCACTCACGGCCGGGGACCACGCCGCAGCCATCCTGATCGCCCCGGACGACTGGCGTCAGGTGGAGTTCGTGCGGGCCATGCATCGCGCCGTGGTCTTGGCGGAGTTCACCGAGATCGGCCGGATCAAACGCGAACACCAGCAGGGCAGCGGCTTCGACGCGATCCATGTCCGCAAGGGCGTGCCAGAGCCTCTGCGCGGCGCGCGCCTGCGCCGCGTCGAGCTCGAACAGGCCATCGGGGCAGCGGCGAAGCCGTTGGCGCTCCGTGGGCAGAAGGGGGTGGTTGCGGGAGGTTTCGCGATCCCCGACACGGAGGCGATGGTGTATGGGCTCGCGCAGGACGGCGAAGTCGTCGTCATGGGGCTCTTTGGCTACTTCGCCGACACCATCGGCAAGCTGCACGCACTGGCGCTCGCGCGGGGGCTGGTGTTCGTCGACTGGTGTGGCGAGCAGTGCCTCGTCGCGCACGAACAGGGCTTCGTGCAGCCGTAGCCTTGCACCGTGATCCTGGGCGCGGGTGGTCGCGATTGCGGCGGTGCCGGGCGAACGGCGACGGTCAACGCAGCCCGAGCGTCAGCCGCAGCGCGTTGGTGGAACTGATCGACAGCACGTTGCTCCCGCCGTCCAATGCGACGGGCACGACCTGGTGCCACAAGGTCACGCCGGCCATGGCTGGCAGCGCTGGCAGCTGCCAGGTGAAGCCCGCCGTCAGGGACGTGGTGGTCACCATCAGGACGACATCGGGTGACGCATGCGCCCCGCACACCGGGCTGGCGCGTCCCGCCAGCGCCGGCGGCAGCAGGGTCGGCAACGGCGTCGCCGGCAGCGGTGTGAGCCCATACACGCCGAACGCGAGGCAGATGCCAGGCATGCCGTACGCGGTGGTGCGGAACGGGGCGCCGAGCCAGGGCAGAGTGGTGGCGACGAGGGTGTTGCTGCCATACACCGTCGCGCAGCCAGCCCCGGCAGGCTGCGCGGCGGCAGGCAGGGTGGACGGCGCCAGCACCACGTTGTCGATGTAGTGCGCTTCGAGCCCACCCAGAGCTTCGAGTCCGATGGCCAGGCCCACGACGTTGCCAAGGTAGTAGTCCAGCGTGGCTTGGCTGACGCCGAACGTCGCCGGTGTCAACGCCAGCGTGTACGTGGTCCATTGGGTCGACGACGGCACGCCCGGTGCAGCGTCGGCGACGATCGAGTACCCCTGCACGTCGAACAGCTGCACCCGGCCGTAGTCGTACTGCGCATTCGATTGGCTGCCGGTCGCACCCGGGGCCAACATTCCATCGAACGAGAGCGTACCGCCGTAGTACGAACGCAGGTCGCCGCGGAACGCCGCCGGCGCGTGGATCCGACACCCGGTGCCACCGGTGTCGGCGTTGTCCACGAACAGGCTGCCGGCCGGATTGCCGACCGCGTTCGTGCCTTGGCAAGCGAGGGCGGACGTCGCCGTCCACCCTTCGGTGCCGCCGGCATCGAACCGGCTGGCCAGGGTCGGGACGACCTGTGCCGTCGCGGCGGCGGCGAGCCACAGCCATGCGCCGAGCAAGCCACTGGCGCTGCGGGAGGAGAACCACACCACATGGTGACGTTCCATGCCAACCAAAGCGGGAACGCCGAGCAACCCGAACCCGAACTTTGCACAGCCACCGAAATCGCCTCCCGCGCCGGACCGTGCCTTGCTTCCCCGCGAATCCACCCGCAAGCTCTGCCGCATGGGTGCGCGCTCCTGCATGAAGTTGCTTGCCACCGCAGTGTCGAGCCTCGGCCTGGCCGTCGTGAACGGCTGCGGCGGGGAGCGTTCGGCACCGGTGCCCGATTTCGTGTCGCCCGAGGTCTGCACGACCTTGGGGCATGCCCAGGCAACTGCCTACGCAACGCAGCATCTTCCGCAGGTCACCCAATCGCACACCTTGCCCAGCGGCGCAGTGCTGGAGCGACAGCGGACCGTGCTCGAGGCGCTGGCGGCCGCCCGTGAGGCGGTCGTACGGCTGGCCGTGACCTACGACCGCGAAGGAGCCACGCGCACCACGCATGGCAGCGGGGTGTTGGTCGAGGGTGGACGCTTCGTGTTGACCGCAGGCCACACGTTGGCGGACATGAACGAACCGAACACGGCCGACCTGCGCTTCTACGTGCCGCGACCAGCGCACGAGTCCGGCCGTCCCGATCTGGAGTGCACCGCGCGCCTGGTCGCATGGCGCTACGGAAGGGACGAGCAAGGGGCGATGCAGGATTGGGCGCTGCTCGAGGTGGTCTCGCCCCCCGAGGGAATGCCGCACGTGCGAACGGCCACGGCTGGGACGTCGGCGGTGCTGTTCTGCTACGGGTTTCCGACGCAACTCGGCATCGACGCCCATGGCAATGCCGTGCCGTGGCAGGCCCAGAGGCGGCTCGAGCCGGTGCTCACGGTCGTGTCACCGCTCCGCGAAGATCCGGTCGGCGCCGGCATGCCGCTGTGCCGGCCGCTGGCCGGGTGCCTGATCGCCGGCGGGCAGAGCGGCGGCCCGGTGTTCGACGCGCACGGCGCCGTCGTCCACTTGATCGCCGGCCACAACACCTGGTGGAACGACGGCAGGCACACCCACTTCATCCGGGTTGCCCCGCTCGACGCGGCGCTCGCGGCGTTGGCTGCCGTCCGCAAGTGAGCGGGTGTTCGCGGCGGTCCGCTGCACCCCTCCAACCCCTCAGGGCACCACGAACCCCGCCAGCGCCTCGCGCACCTCACCCACCGAGACCGCATACACCACCAGCTCCCCCACCTGCCGCCGCCCCAGCACCAGACCGCTGTCCTTCGGCAGTTGCACCCGCGG
>JAEUHP010000086.1 GCA_016795295.1 Planctomycetota bacterium
GCCCGCCGCACCGCGCGCGCCACCACTTCCCCATCGACCATCGCCGCCACCGGCTCGTCCAGCTCCAGAGCGAACCCCGCGCGCGCGCCATGCCAGACGCGCCGATCGCCGAGATGCCGCCCCACCAGCAACTTGCCGAGCAGCCCGAGCAGACCTAGCCGCCCGACCTCGCCCACCCGCACACACTCCAACCGCCCATCGCCGAAGTCCGCCATCGGCGCCATCGTGAGCCCGCCGCCGCAGCGCGGCCCGTTCGCCACGTGCACGAACACGCACCGCGCCGCCGCACCCGCCCCGCCCGCCGCCACCTCCCGCACCGCGAAACTGCGCAAACCCCGCAGCGCCGCCACCGTCGCCAGCGTGTAGCGCAACCGCCCGCGCCAACGACTGCCCTGCGCTGCGGCCGCCACTTCGGCCAGGAACCCGAGCCCGGCCAGGTTCACGAAGCGCCGCGCCACCACCCCTTCGCCGGTGTGGAAGCGCGCCTGCCCCACATCGATCTCCCGCCAGCCAACCGGACCCGAAGTGCCCACCTGCGCCAGCGCCGCCGCCAACGCGGCGGGCTCGCGCGGCCCACCCAGCGCACCGGCGAAGTCGTCGCCACTGCCCGCCGGCAGCACCGCGAACGGCCCGAGCCGGCCCTCGCGCAGCGGCAGACCGTCGACCACTTCGTGCACCGTGCCATCGCCCCCCACCGCAACCACGAGGCCTGGGGCGGCAGCCGCGAACGCCCGCGCTTGCCCAGGCGCCGCGGTGTCGCACCGTTCGAACGGCACCCCCAGGGCCTCCAGCGCCGCCGCGAGGTGTGCCGCGGCCGTGGCGGCGCGCCCGCTGCCCGCCGTGGGGTTCACCACGAGCAGCAGCGGAGCGGCTTTGGCGACGGCTGGGTGGTCCGGCATCGGCCGCGGCAGCATACTCGGCCGCCGAACGTGGCCGAGACACCCCATCCCGACAACCCGCGCGGCCTGCCGGTCGCCGTGGTGACCGGCGCCTCCAGCGGCATCGGCGCAGCGCTCGCGGCGGCGCTGGCCGAACGCGGCCACTGCGTGGCCCTGGCGGCGCGGCGCGCCGAGCGGCTCGCAGCGGTGGCGGCGCAGATCCACAGCCGCGGCGGCGCGGCGTTCGCCGTGCCGACCGACGCCACCGATCCAGGAGCCGTCGCGGCGTTGTGTGCGGCGGCGCGGGCGCGCGGCGCGGTCACCGTGGTGGTCGCGAACGCCGGCGTCTACGGCCGCGGCCTGGCCACCGAAGTCACCGCGGCGGCGCTGGACGCGGCCCTGCGCGACAATTTCTGGAGCGCGTTCCACCTGGCCCAGGCGGCGCTGCCGCTGCTGCGCGAACGGCGCGGGCAGTTGGTGTTCGTGGCCTCGTTCGACGCCAAGAAGGGCCTGCCGATGGACGCCGCCTACGCCACAGCGAAGTGCGCGCTGGCCGGCTATGCGGCGTCGCTGCGCCAGGCGCTGCACGGCAGCGGGGTGCAGGTCGGCATCGCGTTCCCGGGGCGGGTCGACACGCCGATGATCGACCACGTGGCCGTGCCGTGGGCCTCGCCGAAGATCCCGACCGAACGGGCGGTGCGGGCGATCCTGTGGCTGCTGCGGCATCGGCGGGCCGAAGTGGTGGTGCCGTGGTGGTGCCGGCCGCTGTGGTGGGCCGACGTGCTGTCGCCGCGGCTCGGCGATTGGCTGGTGCGGGTGCTGCGGCTCGACGGTTCGGTGCGCGGCTGAGGGTGGGCCCCTGGGCTGTGGTCTCGAGAATCCTCGCGCCGCGCGAGACTTCTCGTGAGCGTGAGCACCGAACAACAAGCGGCCATGGCCAATTCTGGCAACCGAGGTTCGGTTGCGGCCATGGCCGCGATGGGACACATGGCTTGGCCGGCTGCGCCGCAGCGCGTAGCATGCAACCCACGTGAGCTTCACTCCCGACCTGCTGGCAACCACGATCGCCGCTGGACCGCCAGCGCGCTTGGTGCTGCTGTTCGGTTCGGCAGCCAACGGCGAGCTGCGCAGCGACAGCGACGTCGACATCGCCTGGCTGCCTGTGGACGCCAACGTTTCGCTGGGCGATGAACTGCTGTTCCAGGCCCAGCTCACTCGAGCCGCGGGGCGCGAAGTCGACTTGGTGCGCCTAGATCGCGCCTCGACCCTCTGCCGCTACGAAGTTGCGCGCTCGGGCGTGCCGCTCGCCGGCGACCGACAGACTCTGGTGCGTTTCCGCGCCGAGGCGATCGGTGAATACCTGGACTTCGAACCGGCCCTGCGCGCCGCGGGCGAACGCTACCGGCAGGCTTTGCTCGCCGGCGTAGGACGGGGCAACCGATGACCGATCCGGCCATCGTTTTGCGCAAACTCGCTGCGCTGCGGGACCACGTCGAGCGCCTGCGCCGCCGCCGTCCCGCTGTGGCAACCGACCTGCAGAACGATCTGGACCTGCAGGACGCCCTGGCGATGAGCCTGTTGGTGGCTGTGCAGACGGCGCTGGACATCGCCATGCACTTCGCCGCCGATCGGGGCCTCGGCATTCCGGCCACCTATGCCGAGGCCTTCACCCTGCTGGCACGACACGGCATCTGCGACGCCGACACCAGCGCTGGGCTGGCGCGGATGGCAGCGCTCCGCAACCGGGTCGCCCACGGTTACGCCAGCGTCGACTTCGCTCGGATCTGGGCCGAGCTGCCAGATGGCATCCAGGCCTTGGATCGCTTCGCGGTGGCCATCGGCACGCAGTTGGGACCGGGCTGAATCGACCCCCTGGGCACTTGCCGGCGCCGCGAGCCACCCGCCACGCAGCGGCAGAGTTTGCCCATACGCAAAATCTGCCGCGGCAATTTTTGCGCAAGGGCAAAATCTGCCGTAGCGTCCCCGCGGCAGAGTTCTGCCCCCCAGAAGGCATCCGATTGGCTCTGGCACGGCTCCAGACTCTGAATCGAGCCCTACCGATGACCCAGAGCCTCGATTCCGTGCACGTGGTGTTGGTGCGCCCGCGGCGGGCGCTGAACCTCGGCAGCACCGCGCGCGCGCTGAAGAACTTCGGCATCCAGCACCTCACCCTGGTCGCGTCCGAGATCGGTTCGTGGACCGATGCCTGGCGCATGGCGGTGCAGGCCGACGACGTGCTGCACGCGGCGCGGCAGGTCGACGCACTCGACGAGGCGCTGGGCAATGCCACGTGGATCGTCGGCACCACCAACCGCGCGCGGCCGGGCCAGCGGCTGCTCACCCCGCGCCAGGTCGCGACGGAGGCGGCCGAGCGCGGCGCGCCGACGCTGTTGTTCGGCGACGAAGTGCACGGGCTCGGCAATCTGGAGCTGCTGCGCTGCCACGACGTGGCGACCATCCCCACCGCGCCCGAGCAGTCGTCGCTGAACCTGGCGCAGGCGGTGCTGGTGTTCGCCTACGAGTTGTTCGTGGCACTGGGTGCCCCGGGAGCGGCACCGCCACCGGTGCCCACGGGCCTGCAGGCGCCGGCGAGCGACGAGCTGCTGCAGCAGTTCGAACGCAAACTGCAGCACGCGCTGGCGACCTCTGCCTGGGCCGATGCCGACCGGCACAAGTCGGCGCTCGCCGAACTGGTGCAACCGCTGCGCCGCGGCCGACCGACCGAAGCGGAGGTGCGGGCATGGCTCACGGCGCTCGGCAAGGTGGTGCAGCGCAAGCCGTAGGCTCCGGCTGCGCGGGCGCTGCCCTGGCGCCCGGGGCCCGCGCCCTGACGGCCCGATCCCGCCGCCCCACCCTCGCCCTTGACCAGGATTTCGCACCCGACCTATCTTCACGGGGTGTCTTCGCTCGACGACCTGCCACCCGTGCCCAGCTTCGTGCGCCCCGTGCACCTGGCGCACGTGCCCGGCCCATCGACGCCCCTGCTCGACGCCGCCATGGTGGGGCTGGCCGAAGCCTGCGCGCGCCATGGCCACCACTGGACCCAGGCGCCCGACGCACGCACCGACGCCTTCGTCACCACCGCCCGCCTGCACGAACCGCTGTCCTGGCGGCAGTCGCCCCTGTTCGTCGGCCGCAAGCAGTTCGGCCTGCGGCACAAACCGGCCACCTACGCCGTGGTGCAGGCGACGCCCGAACAGCTGCGCAGCCTGCTGGCGCGCTTCGCCGCAGCGCTGGCGCGACAGCCGTGGCAGCCGGCGGACTTCGAACTGCCCGGACTCGCCGCGAACGGCGCCAAGGTCCTGCGCAGCCAGGGCGAGAGCGGTGGGCCGCTGGTGTGCGTGGCGCGGCTGCTGCAGGCGCAGACCAAGTGCCTGCGCATCCTGTTGCTGGTGGGCGACCAGCAGCTCGAATCGGCCTACTTGTTCGACCTCGCCGGCGCCCGGCCGCGGCTCGACGGGCGCGATGCCCGGCGCTGTTACAGCGAAGCCGTGCAGCGCATGGCCACGCAGCTGAGCACCTGCGAAGCCACGGCACACGAAGCGCTGCCCGACGTGATCCCGGCGGCGACCTGGGCCGCGGCCGTGGTGCCGCCGGCGCTGCTGCGCTGGTCGCGCGAACTGGGCCAGCGGCGCTTCTTCACCGAGCTGGTGCGCGTCGCCGACCTGGTCGACGTGCCGGTGCTCAACGATGCGCTCGCCCAGCAGTACAGCGAAGGCTGCTTCGCTTCGTTCGACCCGCTGCTGGACGCGCAGGTGATCACCGCCAGCGGCAGTCTGGAACCGGTGGCCAAGTCGGCGGTCGCCGAAGGAGACCTGGCAGTGCTCGCCGCCCCGCGCGCAAACGCATCGGGCGTGGTGTTCCGCCGCGTCGAGGGCCACCGCAACCCGCAGCCGTCCTCCGAAGCGCTCGAGTTCGAACTGCTCGACGCGCGCCTCCCCCGCCGCGTGCCGCCGGCTGGCTGCGGCGTCACGCGGCCGGTGCCGGTGGTGCGCAGCAAGCTGCACGGCCACCGCGGCGTGGCCGCCTACGATCCGCGCAGTGTGGAGTTCGCGCCGCTCGCGGCGGAGTTCCACGACTACCTGGTGTCGTGCTCGACGCAGGCACAAGCGCTGGCGATCGCCGATGCGTTCGCGCGCTCGGCGGCGCTGCACGATCCCGAAGACCCGCGGCAAGTGGTGTTCACCATCCTGCCAGGGCACGGCCTGCTGATGGTCGAGAAGTGGCAGCCGGGCCTCGCTCCGGGTGCGGTGCTGCTGGCGGCCATGGACTCGGGCCAGCTCGAAGTGGCGCGGGAAGTGCCACAAGGCCATTGCCGGTACGTGGCGCGCGGCGCGCGCATGGTGTTTGCGGCGGCGGAGCCGGTCCGCGCCGTGCCGCCCGCAACCGCGGGCGGGACGGCTCAGTAGTTCAGCGACAGATTGTCCGCCACCTCGGTGCGCGAACCCTTGATCGCCGGCAGCAGCCCGGCCACCGCCCCGATCGCCGTGACCCCGAGCACCAGCCACAGCTCCCACCACGCCACCGCCGTCCAATCCAGATACACCCCGGTCAGGTCTTCGACCAGCGCTCGGCAAGCGAACGCCGCGCCGTGGCACAACACCACGCCGAGCACCGCACCCAGCGCCGAGATCAGCGCCGCTTCGCCGACCACGATGCCGAGGATCTGCGCCCGCCGCGCGCCGAGGGAGCGCATGATCGCGATCTCGCGCCGCCGTTCGTTCATGGTGTTGTAGATCGCCACCGTGATCGACACCGCCGCCACCAGCAGCACCAGCCAGGCGATCACCGCCAGCGCATCCGCGGCATTGCCGATCTGCTTCAGGAACTTCGGCACCACGTCCTGCGGCCACGCCACCTGCGCCTCCTTGTCGGCGTACTCCATGCGCAGGATGCGCGCGCCGAAGTGGTCCTTCGGGTCGACCAGCACGGCGGTGAGTGCCAGGCGCGCCGCGTCCACCGGCAGGTGTTTGGCGTCGTCGGGGTTCTTGCCCGGCGGGATCTGCACCAAGAACACCCCCGCTTCGTGGCCGTCGATCAGGTAGTGCAGCCCGAGCGGCAGGAAGATCGTGGTGTCGAGCGGCGAATTGGTCGGCGCCAGGATGCCGACCACCGCGCAGGCAGCCTCGGGGTGTTCGTGGTAGCCGAACTCGCCCATCTTGCCGTGCACCGGCGTGATCTTGCTGCCGAGGGACAGTTCGAGCGCCCGCGCCACGCGGGAGCCGACCACGCATTGCCGCCATTCGGGGCGGATCAGCGGCCGCGGCGGCACTTCGGTGGCTCCGGTGCGCCGCGCGGTCTCGTGAGCAGCCAGTTGGTTGGCGAGCTGCAGCAGGTCGTCGTAGGAGTGGGCGAACGGCGCGCCGGCCGCGAACGGCAACGGCGCCTTGTTCCACTCGTACTTGGTGAACATCTCGTCGAGCGTCGCCACCACCGGGAAGTTGAAGCGGCTGACACTGTCGCCGCGCGCCTGCGGCACGGCATAACGCACCTGGCTGCGGCGTCCGAGCAGCTTGCCGGAACGCAATTCGGTGCACACCGAGAGCGGCAGGCGGCCCGGCGCCTCGCCCACGTTGAAGATCGTGTTGAGCACCAGTTCGAGCTGGCTCGCGTCCTTCGGCCCGACCACGGCCTGATAGCCGCCGATGCTGCCCTTGTAGCGGCGTTCGGTCTGCTCGGCCATGGTCAGGATGCCGGCGTAGAGCGCCGTGGCGACCACGATCGACGTGGTGGTGAGCACCGTGGCGACGAGGCGGATGCGCAGGTTGCGCAGGCTGATCGACCCGAGCCTCATCGCGCACCTCCCACCGCGGCCGCCGGGCGCAGCTCGGCCAGATCGACCGTGCGCTGCATGCGCGTGGCGGAGTCCGGATCGTGCGTCACCATCACCACCGTCTTGCCGCTGTCGGCCGCCATCTGCAGCAGGTCACCGAGCACCTGGCTGCCGGTGGCGCGATCCTGGTTGCCGAGCGGCTCGTCCATCAACACCAGTTCGGGATCGTTGATCAGGGCGCGGCAGATCGCGACGCGCTGCACCTGGCCGACGGACAGCTCGCTCGGCCGGTGGTGCATGCGTTCGCCGAGGCCGACCTTGGCCAGCAGCGCCTCGGCGCGCTGCGGGGCGTCGCCACCGGCCCCGCGGCCGAACAGCGCCCCGAGCAGCACGTTCTCCAGCGCGGTGAACGGCTGCAGCAGGTTGAAGGTCTGGTAGACCATGCCGATGTGGCGACCGCGATGGCGATCGCGCGCCGCCTCGGACAGGCGGTCGAGGCGCTGGCCCACGACTTCGACCACGCCTTGGTCGGGACGCAGGATGCCAGCCAGGATGTGCAGCAGGGTGGTCTTGCCGGTGCCCGAACGGCCGACCAGGGCGACCTGTTCGCCGCGTGCGATGTCGAGGCGTTCGACGGCGCAGGCGAGCACCTCCCGCTCGCCCTGGCGGTAGCTCTTGCGCACCTGTTCGAGGTGGATCATCGGCCCGGGTATACGGGCCCGAGCCGCCGCCGGCAGGGGCAAACTGGCGGCTCTGCGCTGCTTCAGCCGGCGTAGAGCCGCACCCCAGCCGCCTTGGCCGCAGCAGCCAACGCGCGATCCGCGGTGGCCAGCGGCATGTCGAAGGACAGACTCACGGCGAGGTAGGCGGCATCGTAACTCGTGAGGCTGTGCTCCCGGACCAGCCGGTCGATCGGATCGCCGAGTCCATTCGGACAGGACAGAGCCACTTTCGGCAGGGCCAGCAGCAGCTGGCGCCGCCGTTCGGCGCCGGCGGCCGTCAGGCGCCGCCGCAGAACGGCACTGCGCAGGGCATTGCGCACTTCCAGCCCCCACAGCACGGCGGGAACCGCAATCACATCGCGCTGTCCCAGGCGCGACAGAAGTGCGTCAGCCAGTGGATTGCGTTCGTCCTCGAACACCCATGCCATGGCGAACGAGCAGTCGACGACGCACAGTCTCATCGGCGCCCCGCGTCCCGCAACTCTTGGACCGTCAGGCCAGGGCCGAGCTTGGTGCCGCGCCGCAGGCGGCGCAGTCCAGCCACCGCGCGCCGCGCCCGATCGCGATCCACTTCGGCCTCCTGCAGATCCAGCAGCGTCGGCACCGTGCGGCCAGCCACACTCGTGTGTTCGACGAACCAGCGCAGGGCCTCACGAACCACCTCGCTCGCCGAGGTGAACAGACCGCTGTCGACCCGCTCGCGCACGAAGCGTGCGAGCTCGGGTGACAGCGACACGTTGAAGGTCCGAGTCGTCATGGGGCCATGGTAGCCAGCCAAATCTTGGCTGACAATCTCGACCCATGGCCAAGACTTGGCGGATTGCAAGTCAGTCACGGAACCGGCGGTCCTGCGGCCCGACCACGGCCTGATCGCCGTTCGCCGCGCGCGATGCCGAGGCGTTCGACGGCGCAGGCGAGTGCGGCGCCCACGATGGCGATGCCGAACAGGATGCGAGTACTTGGTTGGCTCATGAACGAGTCCCCCCCCCAGGAATGTACTCCGGGTGGGCGCGAGCACAGCCAATGCCGCAGGCGTGCGCTGGATCTGTCGGCGCGGGACGAGGCCCCGTAACGTGCCTTCGTCATGCGCCATCGCTGGCTACTGCTCGCAACCCTCACCCTGTTCTGCCTGCAGGCCGCCTGCAGCACCGCCGCAACCACCGGCCGCCGCGGCACCCTGCTCCTGATCGGCGGCGGCCTCGACGACGACCACGCGCCGACCTACCGCCGCCTGCTCGAACTGGCGAACGGCCCCGGGCTGGCCACCGCCAAGATGGGGCCGCAGATCGTCGTGGTCACGGCGGCGACCGGGCCCGAGGAGCAGGAGGCGATCGACAAGACCGAAGCGCTGCGCACCTGGTGCTGGAGCGCCGGCGTCGAAGTGGTGCGCCGCGCCACCCCGACCGCTGCCACCGTGGCCGCGATCGACCGCGCCGGCGGCCTCTTGTTCACCGGCGGGGACCAGCAGCGCATCCTCGCGCGCTACCGACCCGATGGCCAGGACACACCCGAATGGCTGGCGATGCAGCGCCTGTTGCAGCGCGGCGGCGTGATCGCCGGCGGCAGTGCCGGCTGCGCGATGATGGGCGAACTCATGCTGCTCGGCGGCAGCAGCGCCGCAGCCCTCGGCGCGCCAACGGCCGACGGCAGCACGCCCGAGGCCAGCACCCGGCTCGGTCCCGGCATGCAGTTCTTGCCGTGGGCGATCACCGATTCGCACTTCTTCGAACGCCAGCGCATCGGCCGTCTGGTGCAAGCACTCGAAGCGAGCGGCCGGCGCTTCGGCATCGGTGTCGGCGAGGACGCCACGGTCGAAGTCGACCTGGCGACCGGCACCCTGCGCGGGCTCGGCACCGCGGCTTCCCTGCTGATCGACGCGGGCCACCTGCAGCGCGAGGGCACGGCGCGGCGGCGGCTGGTCGCGCGCTTGCTGGGCGACGGCGAACGGGTGAGCCTCGCCGAGCTGCAGCGCACTCCTGGACCTGCGCCGCGCGGGCCGGTGGCGCGGCCGTTCGTGATCGAGGTGCCGGTGGTCGAACCGGGGCAGAATCGGCAGTTGGCGTCGTGGCGCATGTTCCACCAGGCGGCCACGCCGAACAGCGGCAATCTGTGGCGGCTGCAGCTCGACGGCTGGCGGATCCTGGCCTGGGCCGAGGCGCCGGGCGTGGTGGGCTTCGACGTCGAAGTGGGCAACTGAGCCGCCGCTCGGGCAGCACCTGGGCACCTGGGGTTGACGAGCTCTCAGCCCCCGCCGAAACTCACGCCGGTGAACATGCAAACGGCGATGTTGGCTCTGTGTGCCCTGGTCGGCAGTGCGGCTTCCCTGGTGGCCCAGCGCACCTGGGTGGTCGACACGCAACCAGGGCTGGGGGTCGACTTCACCGACATCCAACCCGCAGTGGCAGCGGCTGCAGCGGGGGATCGGATCGAGATCCGCAATGGCGGCACCCTGCCCCCCAGCTACGCGCCGTTCACCGTCACCAAGCCGCTCGATCTGGTGGCCATGCACGGCGCCTACGTGGCCTACTTCCGCGTCGAGAACCTGGCGGCCGGCGGAGCAGTGACCGTGACCGGGCTGCGCTGCCGGCCCAGTCCCACCTTCCAGACCCAGGACCAGTGTGTGCTGATCCGCAACTGCGCCGGAACCGTGTTGCTGCGCCAACTCGAAGTGCGCGGGGTTCCGGCCGACGCCTTCGACAGCTGCATCGTGCGTGATGCAGCGGTCGTGGCGTTCCAGGACTGCCTGCTGGTCGGCCGGTCCCAGGGCCTGTTCTCGGGCGGCGCGGGCCTGGTCGTCCAGCGCAGCGGCGTGTCGGTCGTCGACTCCCAGATCTTCGGGGGCAACGGCGGCGGCTCGGCCTCCAACGCCGCTGGTTACGAGGGCGGCACTGGCCTGATGGTCCAGGACGGTTCGGTGTTCGTCGCCGACACGGACCTGGGGGGCGGCGACGGCGGCTATGGCTGGGCGTTCGGCGGCGTTGGTGGCAATGGTGTGCAGGTCGTGGCGCCCTCTTCCGGCCGGCTCACGATCGCCGGCGGGCAAGTGGTGCGCGGTCTCGGCTCGTACACCGTGAACGGCGCAGCCGTGGTCGGCGCGGCAACCGTTACGGCCGACTGCGCCATCACCGGCTCTGCCAGCGCCATCGTGACCGTGCCCGCGATCACCATGCTGACCGCCAGTGCCTCCGTGCCACTCGGCGGCTCGGTCGCGGTCCAGCTGCGCGGCGGCGCGGGCACGGTGGTCGCCGTGGCCTTCGACCTGCGTCAGGGCCATCAAACCCTCGCCGGGATCCTGGAGCCGCTGCTGCTGTCGCCGGCGATGGCGGTGGGCGTGGTCGCGGTGCTGCCAACTGCGACGTGGACCTGGTCGCTGCCGATCCCGAACCTGGCGCTGCTGCGGCACCGCGATCTGTTCTTCCAGGCGGCGGCGTCGGGGGCCAATGGCGGCATCACCCTGACTCCGCTCGCGGCCACCCGGCTGTTCTGAACAGGACTGCGGGCGATTCCTGCAGACGCCGGTGGGGGCACAGGCCGCGGCGCGTTGCATCCGGCACGCATTCGACCGCCGCCCCAGGTTCCTGCCGCGCTGCCCCCGTGACCCATCGCCCCCACGGCCCACGAACGTTCGCGTTGCTGGCCCTCAACGCTGCCCTGCTGGCACAGGACCCAGTCCCGGCCGGCCCCACCGACCCGCTCCAGGCTCCCGCCGCCGCCAAAGCCTTCGACCGGTTCCTGCACCGCGTCAAGCTGCGCTGGGATGCGTTCTGGCTCTACATCGAGTCGAACGGACTCCCGGACCACGAGATGATGACGGCGATCACGGCGTGGCAGCAGCAGGTGCCGTTGCCCCAGGACTACACCGGCGACAACGCCTGGCAGGTGCCGCGCACGCCGGTGCCAGCGGCGCAGCCCAAATCGGCGAAAACCGGCTTCTTCCGCGGCGCGATCGCCATCGCCGTGAATGGCGTGCCGATCTTCAACCCGATCAAGAACGACGGCAAGACCGACACCTACCTCGCCGGAGAGCTCGATCTGTTCGGCGGCCACGCCGGCCGCGCCGACGACTACCACTACCACATCGCGCCGGTCTTCCTGAATGGCGGGGACCCATCGCGGCCCATTGCGTTTGCTCTCGATGGCTACCCGATCTACGGCTATGACGAACCCGATGGCTCGCCTTGCCGGGCGCTCGACGGCCTCAACGGCCACGACGACGCGAAGATCGGCTACCACTACCACGCCACCCGCACCTACCCGTACCTCAACGGGGGCTTCCACGGGGAGGTGAAGGAAGCCGGCGGCCAAGTCGAGCCGCAGCCCCACGAACACCCGATCCGCCCTGCAACGGCGCCCCTCCGCGGCGCGGTCGTCACCGGCTACCGCCGCAGTGACGACGGCACCACCGCAACCCTGAGTTACGAACTTGGCGGCCGGACCGGCACGGTCCAGTCCACCCAGCGGCCAGATGGCAGCGTGCACTTCGTCTTCACCGAACCCGACGGACGACAGACCGAACGGACCTACCATCCCAACGCCCGCCCGCGCGGCGGCCCAACCGGGCCTGAGTCGCGGCAGGAACCGGCGGAACGGCAGCCGTGGCTCGCGGCGCACTTCGCCGAACTCGACAGCGACCACGATGGCGCGCTTGCCCAGGCCGAACTGACCGCCGAGTGCGCACGCACCCAGAAGAGTCTCGACGCCGACGGCAATGGTGCCGTGACGGCCTTGGAGCGGGATGCACCGGGCGCCGGGCGCTCCGCCATGGGAGGCTTCGTGAAACAGCACTGGCAGGAGGTCGATCGCGACCACGACCAGGTCGTGACCGCCGCGGAGATCCGCAGCGCAGCG
>JAEUHP010000101.1 GCA_016795295.1 Planctomycetota bacterium
TCCGTTGGATCCCCGGCGCCGTTGGCCGTTCCTTCGTGCCGGGCCCGGCCCTGACGTTCCCGTTGGCCACACCCATCGTCGAGTCGGTCGTCGTCGACCGGGACGGCGACGGCATCGACGACGTTGGGCTGGTCGTCGACCACAACCTCGGCACCGATGGCATCTTCCTCTTCCGGACGCTGGCCGCCGGTTTTGCTGCAGCCGGCAGCCTGCCGCTGCCAGGCAACTACCCGACGGACGCATGGACGACCGACCACGATGGCGACGGCGACCTCGATTTGGTCGCGCTGTCGTCGCCGACCGGCGGTTCGGCGGTGACGCTGACCCTGCTGCGCAACGACGGCGCCGGCGCGTGGGCCGTGCCATCGAGCCTGACGCTGCCGAACCGGAGCGCCGGCAGGCTGCACGTCGGCGACTGGGACGGCGATGGTCGCCAGGACTTGGTCCTGCGCGAGTACACCGGCACGGCAGGACTCCTGCGCAGCATCCCGGGCGGGTACGTCGTCGGGCCGCGGCTGGCCATGAGCGAACCCGGCGAACGCCACGGCGCAGGTCTCGCCGACCTCGACGGCGACCAGGACCTCGACTTCGTCGACTCGAAGGCCTTGCTGTTCGGCGACGGCACGTTCGCGGACCTGCTCAACGGGAACGCGGTCCCGGTCGTCGTCGACTGGGACCGCGACGGCGATCTCGACACCAGCGGTGGCTCAGGTGTGCTGCTCAACGACGGGCGCGGTCACTACACACCGCTGGTCACGCCGCCGGGCGGCTCGACGGCGCCGCTTGGCTTCGCCTACCTGACCGGCCACGGCCTCGTCGACCGCGATGGCGACGGCCGGCACGAGGGCATGTTCGGCCTGCACCAGCTGTCGCCGTTCCCATGGGGAACGGCGGTGTTCGTCGAGATGCGCTGGATGCAGGAGGACGGCGCTGGACGGCTGTTCGACATGGGGCCAGCCGCGGCACCCGGTGTCCAGGTCTCCGCCGGGATGTACGACGACGTCGACAACGACGGCGACTTCGATCTCGTGACCGAGCAGGGCGTGTGGCTGGACAACGGCGCCGCATTCTTTGCGCCGCCGCTGACCTCGCTGCAGGGCTACCGACCGGTTGGGATCGGCGACCTCGATCAGGACGGCGACCACGATTTCGTCGCGACGAAGGTCACGGGCGGCAGGGGCATTGCACTGCTGCGCAACCAGGGCGGTGGCAACTTCGTCGTCGAGCCGCTGATCCCGACCTTCGGCTCGAGCATCACCACCACGCCCGCACTGCTCGTCGACCTCGACGACGACGGCGATCTCGACGTCGTCGCACTCGAACAGTGGAGCTCTTCCCAGTTCCGAACGGCTCTGTTCGGGAACCAAGGCGGGGTCTTGAGTCGGGTCGGGACGTTGCCGACCTTCGGCACCTACGGCGTCGGCGACGTCGACGGCGACGGCCGCACCGACTTGTCGATCGCGTCCGAAGACACGGTGCGCGTGCTGCTGCGGACCGGCACCGCGATCGCCTACGGCGAGGCACTGGTCTACCGGATCCGCAACGCCACTGGCCTCGCCGACGTCGATTCGGACGGCGATCCGGACCTGCTGGGCCAGAGCCTGGTGCGCAACCGACGCATCGAAATGCCGGATGCCGGACAGCGGCGACAGTACGGCCAAGGCGGCCCCGGACTCGGCGAACGCCGCCCGATCCTGTCGATGACCGGACCGATCCGCAGCGGCGAGACACCGTCGATCCGGCTGCGCAACGCCGCCGGCGGCACGTTCTCGCTCCTGGTCGTCAGCGCCGCCGAGTCCAACGTGCCGTCGGTCACGTTCCCCGGCCTCACGTTGTACGCGACGCCGGCGGTGGCGACCATCGGCATGCTGCTGTCTGGTGCGCCGAACCAGGCTGGCGCCGGCGGCATGGATCTGCCGCTGCCGATTCCGCCCGGCTTCAGCGGCTTGCGCCTCTATCTGCAGTCGCTGGTCTTCGATTCCGCCGCGCCCAACCTGATCGCGCACAGCGGCGGCGGCGAGTTCGCGATCGGGCGCTGACCGGCCAGAAACGTCATTGCCGCACGAAGTGGCCGAACAACTCGACGTCGCCGTGGCTGCTGTTGGCGATCTCGAGGTAGGTGCGCGATTCCTGGCCGGAAACGATGTGCAGTTCGCCGGTCCACTCGCCTTGGATCGGCGCGGCTTCGTTTCGATGCTCGACGATCGGCTTGCCTGCGACGACGATCCGGAAGGCGCCATGGCCGTTGCTGTCGCCCTTGGCGCTGCCCACGTAGACCACTTTGGTGACCACGAACGTGGTGCCGGGCAACAACACGCCGCCGCGAGCGAATGCTTCGACGTGGCGGTCCTTTGCCAGTGGCATCGCGAAGTCGAGCGGCTGGTCGGCGATGCCATCGACCTGCATGCTTCTGCGGCCACGCAGGTCGATGCGGCACGAGTTGCCGCCGACCATCGCGGCGCGCACCTGCAGCCGCGCCGACGGCACGCCGAGCACGGGCCCAACGGGTGCCGGCAAGGGCGGCTCGGTGCTGAAGAACCCGCGATTCCGTGCCGAGGCTGCTGCGAGTGTCGCGGCTGCTGCGACGAAGGTTCCCCGCAACCGAACCTCGCCCCAGCTCGAGTTGGCGATCTCGAAGCGGGTCTCCGCTTCCTGCCCGCTCGCCACCACGGCACGGCCGGTCCACTGGCCGCGAATCGGCTGATCGGAGGGCGGCAGATCGACGACGGTCTCCCCGCCGACCAGGATGCGGAACGCACCCGAGCCGTTCGAATCGCCCGGATTGCCGCCGTGGTAGTCGATCTGCGTGACGACGAACGACTGACCTGCCGGCACCCGGCCGCCTGCGCAGTGGCCGACACAGGGCTCGTTGGCATCGATGGGAGCGGTGAGGTCGAGCGGCTGCTCGCGCAGTTCGCGCACGCGCCGTTCTCCACCTGCCATGTCGAGCTGTCGAAGGTTGCCGCCCCCGGCACCGCCTCGGAGCTGCAGCAGCACTTCCGGCGTGGCCAGCACTGCCCCACTGGACTCCAGTTGCCACGCGCGCAACGCTGCCAGCTGGGCGATCCAGGGCCGGCCGTGGTTGGGGTCGCCGAGCGATCCCTGCGCGCGCCCCGTGCCGTCCGTCGTGTACCAATCGAACGTGCAGGTGTCGCCCGGCTCGTGGCTGCGCACGAACACCACGGTGGCGAGCTCGGTGTCGGAGTCGCGCGTGCCGATGAAGTAGGCGTGCCCGGCCACGACGCGGACCTCCTTCTGCAGCGGCGCCTTGCCGACCGTGTAGGTGCCGAAGTCGCGGGGCGCCATGGTGCCGAGGTCGAGGATCGCGCTGCGGTCGTCGGTCACCATGTCGACGTGGAACTGGCCGCCGCTGAACTGCAGTTCCCAGTCGTTGCGCGTGACGTCCAGGTCCGGATCGTCACGCAGGCCGTGTTCGAAGCTGAAGGTCGCGGCCTCGTAGTCGTCGTAGCGGTTGCGGTCGCGCAATTCGCCGGCTGGCAGCAAGCGCTCCTGCAGGTGCGTGGGCCGCGGCTCCTGGACGCTGGCTGCGATGCGCTCCAGCGCGATTGGCGCCGACGTGGGCACGAGCGACGTCTCCGGACCCTTCGGTTGCGCCGCGGCGGCGCTCGCCGCCTCGGTACGCTCCGTAGCCGCCCGCATCGGATCCTCCCCGAGCCCGGACCACACCACTGCCGCCACGGCGAGTGTCGCAGTGCCGCCGAGCAGGAGCCACGGCCCGAAACCACCCGCAGTGGTGCTCTTCGTCCCCCCGAGCAGTGGGGTGGCGAGCACCGCCCACCGTTCGCGCCCGCCGAACTCCTGGTCGAGCCGCTCGCGCAGCAGTGCGTGGGCGCGGCTCAACTGGGAACGCACCGTCGCCGCCGAACGGCCGAGACGGTTGGCGATCGCGGCCACGTCGAGGTCCTGTTCGTAGCGCAGCACCACGACCGACTGGTACGGCTCGCCGAGGGCGAGCGTTGCCGCGACCACCCGTTGGCGGGTCTCCAACCGACTGAGGCTGGCTTCGGCGGACTCGGCACTGCCGGCCGAGGCTGCCTGCTGCTCGCGAACCTGCCGCCGGCGCTCCGATCGCCAACCCGACACCGCGCAGTGACGGGCGATCTTCGCGAGCCAGGAACGCGGTTCCTGCAGCGCCGCGCGAGGCCGCTGCAGCACCCGCAGCCACGTTTCCTGGACGGCTTCGTCGACACGGCTGTCGTCGCGCAGCAGGCCGTGCAGGGTTTTGCGCACGAAGGCTTCGTGCTGGAGCAGTGCGGAGAAATTGGCGGTGTCGGACACGGGTTCGGCTCCGGGAAGTGGATCTTCGGGTCGTTGCCACCTACACGCCACCGACCTCTGGAACGCGGCAAGCAAAGCCGAAAATCTCTGGCCGTGGGGCGCGAGCCGAAGCGGTGCGTGCCATGCGGTGGGCGCCTGGATACCTTCCGCGCGCCCCGTCCCGCCCCGCCGCATGCCCACCACCCGGCCGCAGTCGATCTGGACCGTCGTCACCGCGAGCTCGCTCGGCACGGTCTTCGAGTGGTACGATTTCTACATCTACGGCATCCTCGCCGCGTCGTTCGGCAAGCTGTTCTTCCCGCCGGGTGACGAGACGCTGGCGTTCCTCGCCAGCCTCGGCCTGTTCGGCGTCGGCTTCTCGGTGCGACCGTTCGGCGCCATCGTGTTCGGGCGGCTCGGCGATCTCGTCGGCCGCAAACACACCTTCCTGATCACCATCCTGGTGATGGGCTTCTCGACGGCGCTGGTCGGGTTGCTGCCGACCTATGCGACGATCGGGGCCTGGGCGCCATTCCTGCTCGTCCTGTTGCGGCTGCTGCAAGGATTGGCGCTCGGCGGTGAATACGGAGGGGCAGCCACCTACGTTGCCGAACACGCACCGCCGGGCAAACGCGGGCTCTACACGAGCTGGATCCAGACCACGGCGACGATCGGGCTCCTGCTGGCGCTGGTGGTGGTCGGCTCGATTCGCGGCATGTTGTCGCCGGCCGACTTCGAAGCCTGGGGCTGGCGCGTGCCGTTCTTGTTGTCGATCCTGCTGCTGGCGTTGTCGGTGTACATCCGACTGCGTCTGCACGAGTCGCCGGTGTTCGCCGAGATGAAGGCGCAGGGCAAGGGCACGCGAACGCCGATTCGCGACAGCTTCCTCGTCTGGGCCAATGCCCGGGTCGTCCTGCGCGTGCTGCTCGGGGCGACCGCCGGCCAAGGTGTCGTATGGTACGCCGGGCAGTTCTACGCGCTGTACTTTCTGACCAACACGCTGAAACTGCACTATACGGATGCCTATTGGCTGGTCGGCATCGCCTTGGCGATCGGCACGCCGTTCTTCGTCGTCTGCGGCTGGTTGTCGGATCGCATCGGCCGCAAGAAGGTGATCCTGACCGGTTTCCTGCTCGCGGCGTTGACCTACTTCCCGATCTTCCGCGGGCTCACCGAAGCCGCCAATCCGGTCCTGGCGCAGACCATGCGCGCGGCTCCCGTGGTGCTGCACACCGGCGAGCAGCAGAACGACGTCGAACTCGCGCTCGCTGCCGTCGTCGACGCGGCGCGCAAGATCGTGATGCCGCCGGTGGCTGCGGCCAGCGAGCTGGATCGGGCCCGGCAACATCTCAACGGCCGCGGTGTGCCGTTCACGATCGCGCCGGGCCGGCCGGATGCGCCGCTGCTGCTCGACGTGGCGGGGCAACCGGAGGTGCGCGGCTACGACAAGGCGGCGTTCGACGGGGCGCTCGACGCAGCGGGATACGGCCAGACCACCGTGTTGCTGGCCGACGGCGTGACCAGGGCCGCCGATCCGGCGGCGGTCGACCGGCTGCGCGTGCTGCTGCTGCTGACGCTGCTCGTGTTCTACGTGGCGCTCGTCTATGGGCCGATCGCCGCGTATCTGGTCGAACTGTTCCCGACGCGCATCCGCTACACGTCGATGTCGCTGCCCTACCACATCGGCAACGGCTGGTTCGGCGGCTTCCTGCCGCTGATCGCCGCCTCGATCGTGGCGTTCACGGGCGACATCTATGCGGGGCTCTGGTACCCGATCGTGATTGCGCTGTTGTCGCTGCTGGTCGGCGCACTGCTGTTGCGCGAACGGCACCACGAAGACCTGGTGCACTGATCGCCCGCTTGGCGGCGCGCCGCGAAACCACGGCGCCCAGGCGCTCGCCGTGGCTCTGCTGGTGGCCGTGACGACGGCGCCGTGCTCGTACCACGGTGCGCGTCAGGCGAGGCCGTGCCGCGCGCGCAGCACCTGGGCCGCTTGCGCCATCGCGGCGAGCTTCGCCTGGGCGACCGCCGCCGAGCTGATCGGATTCGTGGCGAAGGTCGCGAAGCCGCAGTCGGGATTGAGCAGCACGCGCTCGGCGCCGAGCAGCGCGATCAACTTCTCGGCCTTGGCGCAGATCGCCGCCACCGACTCGACTTCGGCGTGTTTCTGGTTGACCACGCCGACCCCGACCCGTTTGTCGCGCGGCAGCGACGCGAGCACGCGCTCGTCGCCGGCGCGCGGCGTGCACAGTTCGAGAAACAGCGTGCCCACCGGCGCGCGCGACAGCAAGGGCAGCAGCGGCCCGTAATCGCCGGCCAGCGCCACGCTCTCGTCGGGGGTCCAATTGCCGCGGCAGACGTGCATCGCCAAACGCTCGCGCGGAAAGCCTGCCGCCACGGCGTCGAGCAGGTCGCCGGCGAACGACAGCTCGGCGTTGGTCTCGAGTCTCTTGCCGAGCGCGCCACACATGAAGGAGCGGTTCTCACGACTGCGCCCGAACACCACCTCGCTGAGCACCGGCTCGTCGAGCTGCACCAGCGCCACGCCGGCCGCCAGCAGCTCGGCGATCTCCTCGCGCAGAACCCGCACGACGTCCAGTGCCAGCGCTTCGCGATCCCGATAAGCGCGGTCGGACACACATTCCAGCCACATCGTGCGCGTCAGCAGGTACGGCCCGGGCAGCGCCACCTTGATCGGCAGATCGCACAGCGTGCGCACGAAGTGGGCTTCGTGCACGGCAATGGGACGCGGCCGCGACAGCGGACCGAACACCGCCGGGTGGCGCACGGTGGGCGGGACGTCGAGCGCCTGCAGCTCGGCGGCGAACTCCTCGGGATGATCGACGTAGGCGACCAGATCGCCGATCGGCACGAGCTGGCAGTTGTCGAGACGGCTGGCGACGAAGCTCGCGTAACTGTCCCGGCGCTGCTCGCCGTCGCAGACCACGTCGACGCCGGCGCGCCGTTGCGCGTCGACGCACAGGCGCACGGCGTCGTCGGCGAACGACTCGAACGTGGCCTCGTCGAGTTTGCCCTCGAGGCGCCGCTGCAGGGCGTCGAGCAGCCAAGCGGGCCGCGGCCAACTGCCGACGCCCAGCACCGCCAGCGGCGCGATCGCCGGCGCGGGTGCTGGTGGTGGCGCGGCCGAGGGGCGGACCACCGGACGCGCGGCGGCGGGCGCCGGCATGACCGCGCGGCGCGTGGTCCCTGCCGGCGCCGCGTTCGCAGTCGCACCCAGCGGCGGCGCCACGAACTTGCCTTTGCTCACCAGGAACGCGTGCTGCCGCCCAGTCTGCACGTGGTGCACCAGCTCGTTGCCGGTCAGCCGGCACCACGCCGGCAAGTCCTGCGGCACCGAGATCTCGGTCGACAGGATCTCGAGCAGTTCGCCCGACTCCAGGCGGTCCATTTGCTGGCGAATCGCCAGCAGCAGCCCGTTGCCGCAGTCGAGGTCGCCGCCGTCGAAGCGGACCTTGGGTGGGTAGGGGTGCAAGGGCATGTGGGTCTGCAGCTCGGCGGCTGGCGGCGCTCAGTACGAGACGCAGGGCGTGCCGCCGACCAGGAACTCCACCAACTTGGCGCCGCCGACGATGGTCGCACCGGGCACCAGCTTGGTCTCGTCGAGCCCGCGCTTCTTGAAGCAGGGCGAACAGACGAAGATCTTGCCGCCGGCGGCGACGAACTTGGTCATCAGCTCCTTGAGGGGCGCAAACCCTTCTTCGTGGATGTCGTCGGCGTAGCCGGGCGAGGCCAGCCGCACACCTTCGATGCTGAGGAACACCAGCGTCTCCTGCTCGGAGCCGACGGCCGCGTTGGCGACGACGAAGGCGACCGTGGCCTTGTCGCGGTTGTCTTTGGCGCAGGAGAGGGACACGCAGAACTTGCCCATGATTCAGTCGCTCTTTCGTTCGAGGAGGTAGACAGGAGGTTCGGCACGCACCAGGCGATGGCCGACCAGGCCGCACCAAGCCGGCAGGTCGACGATCGCGCCAGGGTCGTGCGCGGTGAGTTGGAACAGGCCGCCGGGCGGCAGCTCGCGCATCTTCGTGCGCAGTTCGAGGATCAGCTCGCCACAACCCATGGCGCCGGCGTCCCAATGGGCGAGCGGCGCGTGCATCCGGGGGTCGCCGGGGTCGGGCGTCATCGGATCGATCGTCGGCGTCCGGTTGGGTGGGGTCAACAGCGCGGTGGCCAACGCAGCGAGCGAGCGGTTGCCGAGCCGCTGTCGCTGGCGGATCGCGTGCGAGCCGTGCGAACGAACGACGCGGCGGCCGCTGCGCCGGTGTCCGGCGCGGCCTCGGTGTGCCGCGAGATGGTGTTCATTGGTCTGGACGTGCAGGCCCACGGACACAGTCGGTACACTGGGATTCGTCATGCCCGACCACCTCGCCCCAGGCGTCTACGTCGAAGAGAACGACTTCCGCGCCAAGCCCATCGTCGGGGTGGGCACCAGCACCGCGGCCTTCGTCGGGCCGACGCGCAAGGGCCCCTGCCTGGCGCGCGCCAACGCTCATGACACCCCGGAGCTGCTGACCAGCTTCGGCGACTTCGAACGCACCTACGGCACCTTCGCCGACCTCGGCTACACCCCCGCAACCAACTACCTCGCCCACGGCGTGCGGGCCTTCTTCCACGAGGGCGGCTCACGCCTGTACGTGTCGCGCGTGGTCGGTGCTGGGGCCACCGCCGCGTCCGGCAACGTCACTGCGCCCGGAACGCCGCCTGCGCAAGCGGTGGCTTTCCAGGCCCGGTTTCCCGGTGCCGTCGGCAATGGCCGCATCCTCGTGCGCGAAGTGCTCGCCCCGGTCGCCCGCGCCGCGATGAGCGACGCTCCCACGGGGAGTCTGCTCACCACCGGCACCGGTGCGGCCACCACCTGGCACCTCAAAGTGGGCGCGACCTGGCATCCGGCGGCCCGCCCCGGCGATGCCGCGGAAGACTTGGCCACGCTCGCCGCTGCCTCCCCGCGCCTGGCAACCCTGGCGGTGAACGCGCGCGACGCCGATGGCGCGGAACTGCGCCACGAAGGGCTCGGTTTCGATCGCCGCCATCCGCTCTGGGTCGGGCACGTTTTGTCGGGCACGCCCGAACGCCGTGTCGACCACCTGCAGAACCTGTTCGCGATCCGCATCGGCGCCAACGTCAGTGCGCTCGAGTTGCGCAATGCGCTGTTCGATCGCGCCGCGACCAATGCCGCCGGCGAGCTCGAGGCCAGCTTCCGCCTCGAGGCTGGCAGCGACGGTGCCGCGCCGGCCGCGGCCGATTATGCGCTGGCGCTCGGCGCGCTTGCCGGACTGGAGGACATCTCCACCGTCGCCGCCCCCGGCGCCTCGGCGTACGCCGACGCCGAGGCGATCCAGAACCTGCTGATCGCGCATGCCGAAGCCCCGCGCGCCTACCGCATCGCGGTGCTCGACCTGCCGCCCGACCAGCTGCCAGGCCAGGTACGCACGCTGCGCGGCCGGATCGATTCGCGCTACGCCGCGATCTACTACCCGTGGGTGGTCGTCGCCAACCCGCTCGCTCGCCCGGGACGCCGGGACATTCCGCGCGAGCTGGTGCTGCCGCCCTCGGGCTTCGTGTGCGGCATTTACGCCCGCAACGATGCCGAGCGTGGGGTGTGGAAGGCGCCCGCCAACGAGATCGTGCGGAGTGCGCTGCGCTTCTCGCTCGACATCGACTCCGCCGAACAGGAGCTGCTCAACCCGATCGGGGTGAACTGCCTCCGGTCCAGGCGCGGCCTCCGGGTGTGGGGTGCTCGGCTGGCCTCGTCCGCCCCGGAGTGGCAGTACGTCAACCTGCGGCGTTACTGCAACTACCTCGAGTCCTCGATCGATCGTGGTACGCAGTGGGCGGTGTTCGAGCCCAACGGCGAGCGGCTGTGGGCTGCGGTGCAGCAGACCATCGCCGAGTTCCTCCACAACGAGTGGCGCAACGGTGCTCTGCTCGGGAGCAAGCCCGAGGCGGCGTTCTTCGTGCGCTGCGACCGCAGCACCATGACTCAGCACGACCTCGACAACGGTCGCCTGGTTTGCCTGATCGGCGCGGCGGCGATCAAGCCGGCCGAGTTCGTCGTCTTCCGCATCGGCCAGAGGACTGGCGATGCCCGTCCCTGATCGAGGGCGACGGAGTCCAGGCTGAGCACGGGACTCGCCCGGGCGCCCTCAGCTGCCTCGGGAACTCTGCCGGACGGTGCCAGCCGGATCCGGTGCGGCGAGCCCGCAAGGTGTCGCAAGCAATTATGGAGAAGGGTTTTGCGGTGCATCTCCTGGCCTTGGGCCCATCCTCCGGGCGTCGCTTGCCAGAAATCCGCCGTCGGGGTGTCACACGCAGCCTGCCCCTCCTGATGGAAGCCATACGGCCGCCCGCGCCGCATGTTGCAGCGGGTTCCCGCCAACCGCAACGAATCCAACCATGCTGCGCTCCCTACTCACCGCCTTGTTCGCCGCGACCGTGGTCCTGCCCGCCCAGGACCTCCGCGAAGTGTCCACTCCCGCGGGTCACTACTACTACGGCGGCGTCAGCGCCGCGACGCTGAGCTCGATCGCCAGCCAAGGCTACCGCCTGGTCGACCTCGAGGTTCGCACGCCGACCACGTTCGACGCCACCTTCGTGCAGAACACCGGGTCCTACCAGAGCAGCTGGTGGTGGTACTACGGCATCACTGCCGCGCAGGTCACCAGCCACCTGGCCACCAACAACGCACGGCTGATCGACCTCGAGGCCTACGAAGACGGGGCCGGCAACCTGCGGTTCGCCTGCGTGATGGAGGACAACACCGGCACCAACGCGAAAGCCTTCTGGTGGTATTACGGCGTCAGCGGCTCGCAGATCAGCACCCACCTCACCAACAACAACGCCCGACTCGTCGACGTCGACAGCTATGAGTTCAACGGCAGCACCGTCTACGACTGCGTGATGATCCGCAACACGGGCGACGACGCCCGGTCGTGGTGGTACTACCTGAACGTCTCGCCGACGACCATCGCCACCAACCTCGGCAACAACTCGGCGCAGCTCTACCACCTCGATCGGCGCAGCAACGGCAACTACAACTGCATCATGCTGCGGAACCCCACGCCAGCGGGGTTCTGGTGGTACTACGGCAAGTCGCTCAGCGAAGTGGAGTACTACGTCGGGCGCAACGGCATGCGGCTGATCGACATCGAGTCGTATGTCGACAATGGGGCGCGCCGTTACGCGGTCGTCGGCATCAACAACAGCAACGCCTTGACCACCACCGTCGGCTCGGCGATGCGCTCGCGCACCAACGGCAACGTCGGGGCCTTCATGGAACGCATCAACGGCGGCAACGTGGTGTCGTTGAATGCCAGGACGACGTTCGAGCCGGCCAGCACGATGAAGACGTTGCACCATGTGCACGCCATGCGCAGTGTCAACCTCGGCACGGTGACTCTGAGGTCTCCGATCAACGTGTTCACGAACTACATGCCGAGCCCTGCCTCGTGCCCGATCGACACCGGCGCGACGAGCGAGCAATTGCAGACCGTGCTGCGCCTGATGATGGAGAACAGTGACAACGCCCGCACCCAGGCGATCACCGCCCACTTCGGCCAGAGCAGCATCAACGCCACCGCGGCGGCGATCGGCATGAGCGACACGAGCCTCAACCACCGGCTCGGCTGCGCCGTGGCGGTCACCAACCCGAATCGCACCACGCTGTTCGACCTGCACACCCTGCACGAGCGAGTCGCCAACGGGTACCTCGGCAGCTTCCGCGACAACTTCTACGAACTGATGCTCGACAGCGTCAGCAACTTGTCGATCGCGGCGGTGATCAACGCCGAAGGCGCGTCACTCGGCCTGTCGTCGACCACCATCGCCAGCTTCCGCAACTTCACGCAGGTGGCCCACAAGGGTGGCAGCTACAGCCTCAGCAACGGTGGGCCGCAGTACTACCATCGCGCCGAGTATGGCTGGATCTCGCTGCCGTTCATCAGCAACGACGTGATCACGCCGCGGGAGTACTCGTTCGGCGCGTTCGTCAACGACGCCGACAACGACAGTGAAGCCAGCGCGGCGATCTACACCGACGCGATTCCCGAGATGCTGCGGCCGACCATCCGTTCGGCGCTCCAGTCGTGGAACAACAGCTTGGCTGGGATGGTTTCGATCGGCGCCGGCTGCGGCTCGCCGACGCCCTATTCGCAGACCGTCCTCGGTCTGCCGCGCATCAACAGCACCGTGACCTACCGCGGCAACAACGGCTTCGCCAACTCGCTGGCGATCCTGGGCATCGGGCTCTCGACCACGATGTGGAGCGGCAATCCGCTGCCGGCCTCGGTGGTGCCGTTCGGTGGTGCCGCCGGTTGCACGGCTTACAACGACATCTTGATCAACGAGGTGGCCATCGCCTCTGCCACCGGGCTCGCCAGCTTCCCGGTGTCCATCCCGAACGACACCGGCTTCATCGGCGTCGAGTGGCTGACGCAGTGCTACACGTTCGGACCGACGAACTTCCGGACCAGCAACAGCTACCGAGCCATCGTCGGCTTGTGACCGGGCCCGGTTCGGTGCCAGGCCACGCCGCGCGTCCGCGCGCCGGACAGGATCCAGCACGCGCGCCAGGCTCCTGCTGCTGCGCGTGCCGCTCCGTGGCGGAACGATTCCGAGTTCTGCTTCGGCCTGCTGGCCATGTTGTCAGGGAAACTCCCTAGGAGGTCGCGGACGGCTTCCTGTCGATCAGGCCGATGCCAAGGCGGGTTGCGCCCGCTGCGGCCATTCGGCGATGACGACCACTTCCCCAGCAGATCTTCTTCCCAGGCCCCATGTCCTGCCGCGCCCTGAGGCGGCGGCTTGGGATCCGGTCCTGCTGCAGTTCCTGGCGGCGGCACCGGATCCGGTGTTGTTGGTCGGCATCGAAGGGGGGCAGACCAAGGCCGGATCCTGGCCGCGAACGAGCTGGCTGCCAGCGTGCACGGGTACACGCCGGAGGAACTGCTGCGCCTGCGAGTGACCGACCTGGATGTGCCCGAGGATGCCGCCCGGGTGCCGGAACGCATGCGCGAGCTGTTGGCCCGTGGAGAGGCACGATTTGCCGTGCACCACCGGCGCAAGGATGGCTCCGTGTTCCCGGTGGAGGTCTCCGCCAAGCTCGGAGTGGTGGGTGGGCGCCGCTGCGCGGTCTCGTTCAATCGCGATGTGTCGGTCGAGGTGCAGACCAAGCAAGTGCTCCAGGAAGGGCGCTTGCGGCTGAGCATGGCTGCCAAGGCCGGCAACATCGGTTTCTGGGACTGGGACCTCCAGACCAACGCGGTGTACTACTCCCCGGAGTGGAAGGCTCAGATCGGCCATGCCGAAGACGAGGTGTCTCCCCACTATCGGGAATGGGAGAGTCGGGTGCACCCCGAGGACCTCCCGGGTGCCTTGGCTGCGGTGCGAGCACATCTCGACGGACAGACCCTCGGGTTGGACTTCGAGTTCCGGTTACGGCACAAGGACGGCAGCTATCGCCACATCCACGCCCGAGGGCAGCTCAGCCGTGACCTTGCCGGGCGGCCGATCCGCATGCTCGGCTGCCATGTGGACATCACGGCTGCGCGGCAGGCAGCCGCGCATCGGGCGGAGTTCGATCGCCGGGTGGAACAGATGCAGCGGCTGGAGGCCATCGGCACGCTGTCCGGTGGAATCGCCCACGACTTCAACAACATCCTGACCGTGATCTCCGGCCACACGCAGTTGGCGTTGGGGCAGACTTCGGCAGGCGACGATCTGCGTGACTCCCTGACCGAGATCGTCAAGGCCAGTGATCGGGCCAGGATGCTGGTGCGCCAGATCTTGACCTTCGGTCGCCGGCAAGATCCTCAGCGCACGCCGGTGCGACTGCAGGACGTCGTTGCGGAGGCGATCAGCTTCTTGCGCGCCACGATTCCCGCCGCCGTCTGCTTCCATGTGGATCTGCCCGAGGATCTGCCGCCAGTGTTGGGGGATCCCACCCAGCTCCATCAGGTGCTGGTGAACCTCGCCACCAACTCCTGGCACGCCTTGGACGGACGCGGTGGCAACATCTGTTTCCAGGCCGCTGGCATCCGGGTCGCGCCCGGGGACGCGGGCAGGGCGCTGGGAGTGGCCGCGGGCAGCTACGTCTGTCTGACGGTCGAAGACGACGGCCGAGGCATGGACGAGGCCACCAGGAGTCGCATCTTCGAGCCGTTCTTCACCACCAAACCGGTGGGGCAAGGCACTGGATTGGGGCTTTCGGTGGTCCATGGCACCGTGCAAAGCCACGGTGGCAGCATTGCCGTGACCAGCCAGCCTGGACATGGCACTGCCGTTCGGATGTTGCTACCGGCGGCGACCACGGCTCCGCAGCGCAACCGGCCGCGGCCCGAGCCGGCTCGGGGACACGGCCAGCGGGTGCTGCTGGTCGATGACGAGCCGGAAATTCTGAAGGTGGTGGGGCGGCTGCTGCAGGCACACGGTTACCAAGTCACCGCGACCTCGCAAGCGCGGGAGGCTCGGCAAATGGTCGCTGCGGACCCGGGGCGGTTTGCCATGGTGCTGACCGATCACGAGATGCCGGGAACGACCGGTTTGGAGCTGGCCGTGGCACTGCGCGCCCTGGCGCCAGCGCTACAGGTGGTGCTGTGCTCGGGCTACCTGCGCCCCGAAGTGGTTGCGGCCGCAGCTTGCCACGGCATTGCAGGGGTGCTTGCCAAGCCGGTTGAGATCGACGAATTGGCGAATCTGGTACCGCTGTACGTGGCGGGTGCGTGAGCGGTGGGATGCGTTGGCTCCGCCTGGAGAAGTCGGGACGGCCTGCGCGTCGGGCTGCGAACCCTGCAGCGCCATTCTTCGGGCGAAGGGCTGCGATGAGGCCCGTGCGCGTGTTGTTCTGCGGTCAGCGCCCCTGACCATCTTGCTGGGTGGCCAACAGGGGCAGTAGGGCGGCCGCCGCGGTACGGGCGTCGGCGTCGGCATGCCCAGCCATGTCGTGCACCCAGGTCTGCAACGTGGATCGATCGGTGAGCGCTCGGAGAACTGCCGCTCGGTCCGCGGCCGCGAACAGGCGGTCCCACGCCGAATGCCCGCGGGCCGCGGGGCACAGGTCGTGCGCAAGCACCCTGGCGATCGCCGCGAACACGGGGAAGTCCGGGTGCTCGAGCAGCGGCGGCAGCAGCGCGCGCAACTTCGGCGGCACAACCGTGGCTTCGCTCAGGGTGGGGAGCAGGTGCCGCCATGGTGGTGGGTTGGTGAGCCGAGCTGCCGCGTCCTTCGGTTCGGCGATGGCGAGCAGGTCGCGGATCCGCGTCGCTCCGGCCGCAGAGAGCTCCGGCAGGTGCAACAACGACTTGTCGGCTTCCCATCGGACGAACGGATCGTCGTCGCTGCTGCCGCGCAGCAGCAGCGGCTCGGCCTGCCCGCCCAGTCGGTGCAGTCCGACGACGCAATGCATGCGCAGGTGGCTGGAGACTTCGCCGAACCGCTGCGACAACTTCGGCAGGGCCTGCGCAGCTGCGTCCGGCCCGAGGTTGCGCACCACGTCGAGTGCGGTCGGCCACAGCCAGTGGTCCGTGCCGTCGAGCTGCTGCAGCACCGCCGGAAGGGCCGGCAACGCCCGCGAGCCGAATGCGGCGAGCACCAGCAGCGCATTCGCGCGTGCCGGCGTCGAACCTCGTTCGAGCAGTCCGACGAAGCGCGCCAGCTCGCCAGCTGCCGCGTCGCCCATCGCGCGCAGCGTGAGGGCGCTGTTCCACCAGCCGTCGCGGTCGACCCCGAGGTCCCGTTCGAACGCTTGCATCAGGATCGGCACGGCCTGCTCCGGGGCGATGCGCGCCAGTGCCTGCCCCCCGGCGTGGGAGAACCGCTGCGAACCGTGGTCATCCTCGGCCGCCAGCTGCGCGAGTGGTTCGACCGCAGCGGCGGCCCCACTGCCGATCGCGCCGAGTACGGCGATCGCGATTCCGGCGCTGTGCTGCGTTGCAGGATCGAGGCTGAGCGCTGCCGCCGCAGCGGGCTGCCCCGGATCCTGCCGCGCCGCAGTGAGATGGCGGACCAGGATCGGCACGGCCGGCGCGGCCCGCGGTCCGAGTGCCAGAAGCGTCTGCTCGACGGCGCGGTGCAGCAGCGGCTCGTCGAGCTGTGCCGCGACCGTGCGCACGGCAGCGTCGGGTGGCTCGGCGAGGCGCGCCACCGCGCGGATCGCCAGCTCCTGCACGACCGTGCGGTCGTCCTGGAGCCACGGCACGACGGCTGCGTTCGGCGGCGCCTCGCCTCCGGTGGTGCGGAGTTGCGCGAGTGACGCTGCGACGCGCACGCGCGGATCGGCATCGGCGAGTGCCGGTGCCAGGTCCGTCGCGCAGCCGAGGCCGGCGAGGGCCAGCGCCACGCGCCAGCGTTCGCTTGCCGGTGCTCGCCCGAGCCGCCGGCTCAGCTGGGGTGCAACGGTCCGTGCCTCCTGGCCGAACAGGGTGAGCGCGGCGAGCGCGCCCGGACCAGCCGGCCCGACCGTGAGCGCTGCCAGTGGCTCGAGGATCGTTTGGGGCGCAGGGCGGTCGGTGGCAAGGGCGCTCCGGAGCGCGGCGAGCGGCGCGGCTGCTGCCCCGTCGCGCTCCCAGTCGGCCAGCCGCGACGCAGTGTGCGCGATGGCGAAGTGGGCGGGCCACGCCATCACCACCAGCGTGAGGCCGGCCGCCAACGCGACATCGGCATCGGGGTCCTGTTCGAGCAGCAGCAGCAAGCGGTTGCTCGCCCGCACCGCGTGCGGGTTCGCCGAAGGTTGCAGCCACGGATTGCCACGGACGAGCGCTGCGCCGAAGCGTTGGACGGCAGCGAGGCGCACGTCGCGTTCGGGGCTCGACATCAGCTGCAGCAGTTCGGGAACCGGGTTCGGCGGTGGCTCTGGCACCTGCTGCGCGCGCACGGTCGCCATGGCGCAGCACAGCACGACCGACCACGATCTCTGGCGGAGTCTCACGGGGCCTCCTTGCGGTCCTTGCGCAGCAGGCGATCGCGCGCGCCGAACCACCTCGCCAACGGGCGTGGTTCGGTGATCACGAGCTGGTCGCCGGGTTGTCCGATGCGTGCGAACCACGCTGCGTAGACACGTGGCACCGGCGGCACGAACACTTGCAGCTCGGGCACCATGCCGATGCGCTCGACGCGGCCGTCGGCGCGCAGCCACGTGGCGACCGGTTCGTTCATCACGTAGGCCTGCTGCGCGAACGCGGCATCGACCCAGCCCGCGTGGTAGCCCAGGGGCAGCAGCACGAACACGGCCGCGGCTGCGCGCGGCGCCAGACCAGCGGCGGCGAGGGAGCCGAGCCGTGTGCGGTCGCGGGTTGCGAGCAGTACCGGGGCGGCCACGGCCAGCGCGAGATTCCATGGCCACACCGCTGCGTTGCAGTCGCGGCCGAGCGGCGACAGGTAGGCGAGCACCGCCAAGTGGGCGAACCCGCCAAGCCACGCCGCGCGCCGCCGGGTGCGCGGGACGAGCACGCCGATCGCGAGCAGCAGTTCGCCGCTGCCGAGCGCCACGGCGACTGCCGGTGCGAGCCACGTCGTGGGTTCGGCGGACTGGGCCAGCAACCACGCGCCGCCGTCGTACAGGAAGCGTTCGCTGCAGAGCTTGCCGAGGCCCGACCAGAACCACAGGGCCGCCAGGTGCAGTGCGCCGACCGTGGCGGCACCGCGGAGTGGCACCGTCGCCGTCAGAAGCAACGCGAGCGAGAGCATCTGGGGCTGTGCGCGCAGCTGATCGCAGGCGATGGCGATGGCGAGCAGTCCCGAGTGCAGCAGCGCTCCGGCAATGGGGCGCCACACGGCCAACGCGAGGGACGCGAGCAACAGCGCGCCGCACGGCACCTGCGGGATGTCGAACCACGGCAGCTGCGGGGGGGACGTGCGCACCTGCCACAGCGGCCAGGTGAGCACGAGCGTCGTGGCCTGTGCCGCGGCGACCACGAGGCGCAGCAAGGCGATGCTGGACGGCTGCATCGTGCTCATGCTACCGGCCGGTGCTGCGAACTGGGGTTGGGGGCGGTGCTGCAGCAATCTGCTCCGGCTTGCAATCTTGGCCGCTGGTCTCGATCGTGCTGGCGATGCGTTCGCTGCCGTTCTCCTCCGTCTCGGTTGGGTGCGTTCTGTTCGGCCTGTGCTTCGCCGGTTGCGGCGGGGCTGTGCCGGCCGACCCCAACCTGCGCCAGGTGCCTTGGAAGTACGGGCCGACCAACAGCCTGTCGACCCGCGAACACATGCGCGGCACCGGCACCGAAGGTGGTGAAGCGCTCGCCAAAGGCTGGCGCCTGCGCCTCGTGGACCAGCGGCAGTTGACCGTGCAGCCGTTCGAACTCGCCGCGGCGCACCCGCTGTTCGACAAGGTGGTGCTGGCGATCCACCTGTTCGATCAGGCCGAACAGGAGATCCACCACGTGGTGACGACGCCGCTCACGCCGACCAACGCGTCGTTCACCTTCGACCTGGAGCCGGCGCTGGCGGCGAAGGTTCGTGACGCGATCGTCTGGTATCGCAAACCCTGAGGTCGGTGGTTCGCTGGTGGCTCTTTGGCCGCCGTGAACCTCAGCGCGGGCGCGCGGTCTTCACCGGAGCCGGCGGCGGCACTGGCCAGGGGCGCGGCGCGGCCCGGATCTGCTCGAGCAGCACTTCGACGCCTTTCTCCAGCTGCGGATCGCGCCCCTGCAGCAGCGCCGCCAGGTCGTTCTCGACCACGATGTCGGGGTCGACGCCACGCCCTTCGATGGTCCACTCGGCGCCCGGCTCGGTGTTGCCGAATTCGGGCACGTTGACCACGCCGCCGTCCAGCAAGGGGCCGCGTGAGGTGATGCCGATGATGCCGCCCCAGCTGCGTTTGCCGACCAACTTGCCGAGACCGGCGCGGCGGAACATCGCCGGGAAGATGTCGCCGTCGCTGGCCGACGCTTCGTTCAAGAGGCAGACCAGGTGGCCCTGGAAGGTCGCCTGCGGATAGGCCCGGAAGCCGCTGGTCCGGCCGAACGTGCACATCAGCAATTGCCGCTGCAGCCGGTTCAGCACCATCTGGGACACGTTGCCGCCGCCGTTGTAACGGTCGTCGACGACCAGGCCCTCGCGGTCCAGTTGGCCGTAGTACTGCTTGATGAATTCGCGGATGCCGTCCTCGCCCATGTCGGGCAGGTGCAGGTAGCCGAGTTTGCCACCCGACAGCCGTTCGACGCGGGCGCGGTTCTGTTGCACGAACGCGTGGTAGTGCAGCTTCTGCTCGTCGGCGATCGGGTCGATCACCACCCGCCGCGCACCGTCGAGCACCGGTTGCATGCTGACGGTCAGCACCACACGCTGGCCCACCTTGCCGCGCAGCAGGGCATAGGGGTCGCTGTGTGCCAGCAGCGGCTCGCCATCGATCGCCAGCAGGTACTCGCCTTCGGCCACGTGCACGCCGACCGCGGTCAGGGGCGAACGGTAGATCGGGTCGTCCTGTTCGCCGCGCAGGAGCGTGGCGATGCGGTAACGGCCCGCGTCGCGGTCGAAGCGCAGGACGGCCCCGAGCAGCGCCACCGGCACCCGGCTCGGCCGATCGACGTCCCCACCGCTGATGTAGGCGTGGCCGACGTTCAGTTCGGCGATCATCTCGCCGAGCACGTAGTTCAGGTCGCTGCGGTGCCGCACGTGGTCGACCAGAGGACGGTACTGCGCACGCAGTTTCTCCCAGTCGTAGCCGTGCAGGTTCGCCACGTAGAAGAAGTCGCGGAACCGGCGCCACACCTCGTCGAAGATCTGCCGCCATTCGTCGGCGGGCACGCGTTGGACCTGCAGCTTGTCGGTGGCCAGCGTCTGGTGGCCGTCTTTGCCGGATGGGGCCGCGTCGGCGACCAGGTACTTGCCCTTGCTGCTGAACACCACCTTCTTGCCGTCGGGCGACAGAGCCAGGCCGCCGATGTCGCTGGCGAGTTCCACCAGTTCGCGCTTCTGCGTGCCGAAGCAGAGCAGGGATGCGGGGCGGTCGCTCTCACGGCCGTAGTAGGCGCCGCCGCTGCGCACCAGGAGCAGCCCGGACTCCACCGCGGCCAGCGCGCTGTAGTTGTCGAGCGGCACCGGCACGGGCTCGACGCGGTCGGCGAGGCCGGCGAAATCGATGCGCGTGAGCGTCGGGGACGTCGAAGCCGGTGCTTGGCCTTCGCTCTTCGCGGCGTTCGGCGTCGCCACGGCTTCGTCGCTGCGGAACGGCAGCCAGGGGCCGAGGTCCCGGCGCAGGGCCAGGGCGTAGACGCCGAGCGCCCGATCGATCTGGTAGTCCCATTCGTGCGTGGTGGCCAGCCGGGGCTGGAAGCCGCGCAGGCCCAGGAAGAACAACCGTTCGCCGTTCGCATCGAACACCGGTGAGCGGTCTTCGTTCAACGGCTTGCTGACCATGCGCACCACGCCATCGGCCTTGGACCACAGGTGGATGCCGCGCAGGCCCGAACGCGCCACCAGCGTGAAGGCCAGATGGCCCGAGCAAGGCGACCAGACGTGGTCGTGGATCTGGCCGCGCTCCTCGTCGGCCACCACGGTCAGCGCGCCGCTCTGGACGTCGACGATGCGCAGCACGCCGTCTTT
>JAEUHP010000117.1 GCA_016795295.1 Planctomycetota bacterium
CCAAAATCGCATGCGGTTTGCTGGCATCGGGACGCCTACACGCCAGGCGGGCTGCGAAGTGACGCCGGGGCCAGCCCGTTCTCCGTACACCACCGGCAAGGCAGCCGGGGTGCCATTGTCGTACAGATCCTTTACGCTCACCTCGGTGGGCAGTACCACACCGAACCGGCCTGCCTCCCAGTACGGCACCTGCAGTGGTGTTGTGCTGTTGTGCTTCTTGATCGTGACGTTCCTTGGCGTCAGTGCCTGGTACGTCGAATTGCTGCCTGAACCCGCGGCGTAGTAAGAGTAGAATGCCCCGGGGTTCCCTACGCGGAAGCCGGTGACCGGGTCCTCCTCCAACCGCAGCAAGAACTGGTCGAAGTGGTTGGGGCCACCCATGGTGCCTCCCATCGCTAGGTTCCGATTGTGTCCAGTGAAGAACGCAGCCGCAGCGTGGGGCACGTGGCCCATGCAGTCGAGGGTGGGCT
Organism: Planctomycetota bacterium; assembly: GCA_016795295.1. GTDB lineage: Bacteria > Planctomycetota > UBA1135 > UBA1135 > UBA2386 > JAEUHP01. The sequence goes on from JAEUHP010000117.1 coordinate 471, forward strand.
GCGGGGCACCCGGGGGAGTGACCTTGACGTGCGCGAACCAGAGGTGGTTCGGCACAAGATTGAAGCCGAAATTGAAGAGCGGCGCCCACGAAGGAATGCCCTGGTGGGGATCACCGAGCAGACCCGGATACTGCGTCCGGTGCCCCGAACTCGGCGGCGGGTCCTGGCAATACATGCCGGTCCAGGCAAAGGTGTTCGACCCGGTGAAGGCCGAAGGTGCCCCCGGCAACTGCGAGAGCTGCTGCTTCATGCTTTCCATCAGCCGACGAACGTGGTCCGGCGACAGTGGATCATCGCCTTCTGGCGCAGGCTCGACCGGCGCCGTGCCACTCGACTGGAAGCCGTAGCTGTCGCCGTGCGAATTCACCATGGGCAGCGGCCATTGGAAGCTCATGATCGCTGCCGTCCAGCCGCCCTGGGCCAGGATGTCGAGCGTGGTGATCGGGTCCGTGTAGACCCAGGCTCCGGAAGGTTGGGCACCAATGCTGTTCAGGCGCAGCCATTCGCGCAACTGCCACAGAGCAGCCGGCGAGTTAGCCGTCGCCGACTGCACCGCCTGGCGGAAGGCGTCCGCCCCTGCAGCAAAGGCCTCGCAGTTGTCGTAGAAATGGCCCTGGAGTGGTGTCGATGGTGTGAACATCGCCCGCCGGTTGGCGACACTCATGCCCGCCAGGCGGCTGTAAGACTGGGAGACCCCCACCGCCATGTCGTTGAACAGGCCACCGGCCCCACGGATCCACGAGAGTTCCCCCTTCGCTGCCTTGCAGGCCACTTGGATGAACAGCAGCGCGTCGCGCGCCTGCTCGTAGCCGAGCGCATACCACGCCGCCGTCTCGGATTGCGCCTCGATGTGCGGCATGCCGTGGTCGTCCCGATACACGGTCGCCTGGTTCGAAGGCGTCTGCCCAACCGCTAGCGCGGTGAGCCAAGCGGTACAGAGGACTTCACGGCGCCACCGGAGGTACCCCCCCCCCGGACGCTTGCCAACGCTGGCCTGAGCCGCGCATACCGCAGCACCCGCCAGCCCAGACCACATACGACCTGCGAGCTTCTTCATCGGAACCTTCCCGCGCAAAGAGAGCAACCCACAACCCGTCGTCCAGGTCCAATCCTGAGCAACAGAATGGAAACGGTCCCACGAGCTGGTGCCGCCGTCAACCCCCTCCCTCACACCGATCGCCACCATCACCCGCCGGCAGGCCCAACCTCGACGCGAAGCAGGGTCGCCCCCCACCCCACCCCTACACCGGCTTCTCCGCCCTGCTCAGCCACTCCAGATACACCGCATTGCCCCCCGCCGCCGCCACCACCTCCGCCCGGCGCTGCCCCCAGAACCCCTCCAGCCCCACCGCGCGCAGCGGCTTCGCCGCCAACAGCGCGAACGCACTGTTCGCCGGCGACTGCCGGAAGAACTCGGCCACCGTCCGCGCGTGCTCCTTCGGCACCGGCGAACCCAGCTGCGCCAGCACACACAACCCCGACGCATACAGCCAGAACCCCGGCTGCCAGCGCGGCTCCTGCAGCGGCAGACTCTGCAGCCACTGCACGATGTAGCGCAGCCCGTAGAGCCGGTCCTTGGGCATCCCGCCGGCCAGCGTCACCGCCAGCGCCGCGTGCTGCCCGAGCCCTTCGAGGTAGCGCGCCCAGAACGCCGAGTCACCGACCGGCGGCTGGTGGTCCGCAGGCCCGCCGAGCACTGGCCACAGCTCCCGCATCAACTGCAGCACCATGCTGCCCAGGTCGGCCGCCGTGCCTTCGGCGGCGGCGTGGCCGATGCGCGCCTTCTGCGCGCAGGCGTAGGCCCACCGATCGATGCGCCGCTGCTCGCCGTCGACACGCAGCGTGCCGGTGACCAGGATCGTCTGCGCCCGCTCGCGGTCGCCGAGCTGCATCGCCAACTGGTCCTCCGGCCACGGCCGCCCGACCAGCGCCCAGCCGCCGCTTTCGACCAGCGGCAGCGCCGCGGTGCCGCGGTGCGGCGTCGACAGCCAGACGTGTTCGGCCAGGAACAGCGGCACGCTGCGCACCAAGCGGCCCAACTCTTCTTCGCGGCCCGATTCGACCTTCGGCTGGCCGTCGACGCACAGGCCGAGGAACAGCACCTGGCGCGCCTCCGGACCCTTCTGCGGCATCAGCCAGTGCGGCTCGTCGAGGCCGGCGAACCAGCACGGGCGTTCGAAGCGGTAGAGGCCGATGCGCGGCTGGGCCCCGGGGTTGGCCAGCGGCGGCAGTTTGGCGAGGCGCATGCGGTCGAACTCGGCGGTGAACGGCTGCAGCGCCTCCCCCACCATCTGCCCGTAGTGCAGGTACATCTGGTGCAGCAACTGCTCGCCGCGCTCGTGCTGCTGGTTCGCCGCCAGGAACTGCAGCAGCAGCACCCCGATGTGCGGGTGATGGCGGCCCGGCACGAAGCGCGGCGCCACCAGTTCGGCGAACAGTTCGCGCTGGTTCGCCGCGGCCAGGTCGTTGGCCGCCATCACCAGGGCATCGCTCTGGTCGGGGGCCTTGGCCAGCGCGTCGCGCAGCAGGGTGCCGGCGGTCGCAGGGTCCGACTGCTGCAGCAGCCAGCGCGAAAGCCACAGCTGCGGCCGCCACGAGTCCGGCAGCGCGCACAGTTTGTCGAGTTCGGCGCGGTAGCCGGCATCGCCCACGGCGCGGTGGCGCAGCTGCAGGTAACCGTGCACCGCGTCGGCGTGGTTCGGGTCGCGCTGCACGGCCTGCCAGAGCAGGCTCTCGGCGCGCGCGGCATCGCCGCGCTGTTCGGCCAGCATGGCCAGCCCAACCTGGGCACTCGGCGAACCGGGCCGCTTCTGCAGCAGTTCGTTGAGGGTGAACTCGGCGGCGTCGAGGTCGCCGGCATCGCGCTGCACGATCGCCAGGAGCGGCAGGCTGCGCTCCGGCTCCTTGTCGATCACGGCCAGGCGATTGGCGGCGGCGACCAGGTCGTTGGCGAAGCCCTGGCGCAGGCCTTCGACCAGCACGGCAGTCAGGCGCTCGGGGTCGTTGCCGTGGGCCTTGAGCAGTTCGGGCAGCACTTCCTTGCGGTATTGGTCCCGCGGCAGGCGCACGCGGCGGCCGAACGCATCGGTGGCTTCCACGTAAGGCAGCGGCTCGGGCGCAGCGGGCGCGGGGTGCTGGGCTGGTGCCCCGGTGGCGGCTGCCTGGGCCGGTGCTGCCGGCTGGGCTGGTGCGGCGGGCTGGGCTGGTGCTTGGGCTGGGCCGGACGCCGGCGCCGCCGATGCTTCGGGGGCCGCGGCGGGAGCCGGCGCAGGCGCATTGGTGGCCGCCTTGGCCGGAGACGGCGAAGCAGCAGGACCGGCAGGAACCGCGGGAGAACCGGCTTCACCCGGCTTCTTCTTCAGAAAGTCGAACAAACCCATGGCAGTGTCGCGAGCATGCGGCAGGAGCTGCCGCAGAGCAACCGTACACCACCTCGGGCCGGGTGGGGCCCGCCGAACCACGGCGTGGCGACTGCGCCCGACCGCACCGGGCGGCTACAGTCCAGGAGATGGACCATCGCCCCCTCGACGTGGCCGCCGTGCGCAACCAGTTCCCCGGCCTGCTACGCCAGCACGGCGACCAGCCGGTGGTGTTCTGCGACGGCCCCGCCGGCAGCCAGGTGCCGGCCCGGGTCGCCGCGGCCATGGCCGACTACCTGCTGCACCAGAACGCCAACCACGGCGGACACTTCGCCACCTCGATCGCCACGGATGCCATGGTCGCCGAAGCGCGCAAGGCCGGCGCGGACCTGTTCGGCGCCGACGATCCGGAGGAAGTGGTGTTCGGCGCGAACATGACCACCCTGACCTTCCACCTGGCGCACGCGCTGGCCCGCACCTGGCGCCGCGGCGAAGAGATCGTGGTCACCGACAGCGACCACGACGCGAACGTGACCCCCTGGGTGCGCGCTGCGCAGAGCGCTGGCTGCACGGTGCGGCGCATCCCGGTCCGCCCCGACACCACACTCGACCTCGAAGTGGCCCGCACCCTGATCGGCCCACGCACCCGCTTGGTCGCCCTCGGCGCCGCCAGCAACCTGAGCGGCACCGTGCACCCGGTGGCCGCCTGCGCCGAACTCGCCCACCGGCACGGCGCCCTGGTGTTCGTCGACGCCGTGCACTACGCCGCCCACCTGCGCATGGACGTGCGCAGCTTCGACGCCGACTTCGTCGCCTGCTCGGCCTACAAGTTCTGCGGGCCGCACCTGGGGCTGTTGTGGGGCCGGCGGCCGCTGCTGGAGGAGCTCGAGGCCGACAAGGTCCGGCCCGCCGCTGCGCACGGTGCCGAGAAGTGGCAGACCGGCACCGCGAACTTCGAAGCGATCGCCGGCTTCCTGGCCGCGGTGCAGTATCTGGCCGAACTCGGCCACGGCAATACGCCCGCACCGGGCAGCGACCGCCGGCGGTTGCTGACGGCGGCGTTCCACCGGATTGCGCAGCACGAACGCACCCTGTGCCAACGCCTGCTGCAGGGCCTGGTGCGCCTGCCGGGCCTCCGCATCGTCGGCCTCACCGACCCGGAGCGGGCGCAGGAACGCTGCTCCACCGTGTCCCTGACCCACCCGCACCGAACCCCGGACCAGCTCGCCCGTGGCCTCGCGGCCGCCGGCGTCTACGCCTGGTCCGGCCATTCCTATGCGGTGGCGCTGGTCGGAGCCCTGGGGCTGTTGCCCGACGGCGTCTTGCGCCTGGGGCTCCTGCACTACCACACCGAAGCCGAGGTGGACCGGGTGGTGGCGACCCTGGGCGGGCTGCTGCAGGGGCCCTAGACCGGGGCTACGGCCTGTTCCGGCTTCGCAGTGGCGGCCGCTCTGCGTATAGATGCGCGCCATGATCCGACCCCTGCTCGCCCTGTGCGCCGCCGTCTGCCTCCTGCCCGACGAAGGGCAATGGCTCCCGACCCAGGTCCGGGAGATGGACTGGGACGCGCTCAAGGCGCGTGGCATGGTGCTGACCAAGGACGAGTTCTGGCATCCCGAGCGGGGCGGCGTGCTGTCGGCGACCGTGCAGATCAATGGCTGCACCGCGTCGTTCTGCTCGCCCGACGGGCTCTTGGTGACCAACCACCATTGTGGCTTCGGCGCAGTGGCCGATCTCAGCACGCCCGAGCACAACCACCTGCGCGACGGGTTCGCCGCGCAAGAGCGGCAGGCCGAACTGCCGGCACCGGGCATGGTCGCGTCGGTGCTGAAGCGCATCGAAGACGTGACCGCGGTGGTGCACGAAGCGCAGCAGAAGGCCAAGGACGACCTCGACCGCGCGGCCATCACCCAGGCGACCTTGAACCGACTGGTGCGCGAGGCCGAGCGCCGCGAGGCGAACACCAAGTGTTCGGTGGCGAGTTTCCTGGAGGGCAAGGAATACCACCTCTACTACCGCACCCAGATCCGCGACGTGCGCCTGGTCTACGCGCCGCCGCGCGCGATCGGCGAGTTCGGCGGCGAAACCGACAACTGGGAGTGGCCGCGGCACACCGGCGACTTCACGTTCTTCCGCGCCTACGTGGCGCCGGACGGTGCGGTGCGCGAGCACCACGCCGAGAACGTGCCGTTCCATGCGGAGCACTGGCTGCGGGTGTCGACCGACGGCGTGGCCGAGGGCGATCTGGCAGTCGTGATGGGCTACCCGGGCAACACCCAGCGCTACAAGTCGAGCCGCGCCGTGGCGACCCGCGAAGGCTACGTCTATCCCAAGCGCGACGCGGTGCTGACCGCGGCGATCGCGGCGCTCGAGGCCGCCGGCCGCACCAGCGAGCAGAAGGCCCTGGACGTGGCGAGCCGGATCAAGAGCCTGGCCAACGTGCAGAAGAACGCCCGCGGCATGGTGTTCGGCCTCAAGAACAACGGCACCGTGGCGCGCAAGCTGCGCGAAGAGGCCGAGTTCCGCACTTGGCTCGCCGGCGAGCCCGCGCGCGCCGAGCGCTGGGGCCGCGTGCTCGACGAACTGCTGGCGATGGACGAGGCCGAGGCCAACACCATCGAGAAGGACACGCTGCTCGGCTTCCTCAACATGCTCGGCGACGAAGTGCCGTTGTTCGCCGGCCTGCTCGAAGCCTGCGCCGCGAGCCAGGCCGACCCGGACGGCAAGGTGCCCGCCCGGCTGCTGAAGGCGCTGGGCAGCGAGCAGCTCACCACCGACCTCGAATTGCTGCAGTGGCCGCTGCTGCGCATCCTGCTGGGCGAGTTCGGCGCGGTGTCCGCGGCCCAGCGCCTGCGCGGCACCGAAGGTCTGCGCGACGCCGCCGCCGTGGATTCGGTGCTCGCCGGCTCGCGCATGGCCGACGCCCGCGTGCGCAGCGAACTGTTCGCCGGCGGCAAGGCGGCGATCGCCCAGAGCGACGACCCGTTGGTGGTGCTGGCGCGCGGCTTGGCCGAGGAGCGCCTCGAAGCGCAACAACGCAACCGCAAACGCCAGGGACAGAACCTCGACGTCGGCCGGCGCTGGATCGAGGCGCAGGAAGCGTTCCGCGGCAAGGCGTTCTACCCCGATGCGAACAGCACCCTGCGCGTGTCGATCGCCCAGGTGAAGGGTTACGTGCCGCGCGACGGCCTGGTAGCGAAGCCGATGACCACGGTCGCCGGCCTCCTGCAGAAGGAGAGCGGCAAGGAGCCGTTCGCCAACCCGCCGGCGCTGCTGGCAGCGGCCAAGGACCGGCTCGCGAGCCGCTGGGTGGCGAAGAACCTCGGCGACGTGCCGGTGTGTTTCCTGATCGACGGCGACACCACCGGCGGCAACTCGGGCTCGCCGGTGATCGACGGCCGCGGCCGGCTGATCGGGCTCAACTTCGACCGCGTGTTCGAGGCGGTGGCCGGCGACTTCGGTTGGAACGCCGAACGTTCCCGCAACGTGGTCTGCGACATCCGCTACGTGCTGTGGGTGGTCGAGTCGGTGTGCCCGTGCCCGGCGCTGCTGGCCGAGCTGGGTGCTGCGCCGCGCTGAGTCGCCCCGGCTCGCGACGCGCCCGCCCCGGCACCGCCGTCACGCGCCGCCGGTGGCGGCGGCCGCGCCGCGGAAGCTGCGTTCGACCTCGGGGTCGTAGATCACCACGTCCGGCAGTTCGCGGTAGCGGCCGTCCAGATCCATGCCGAAGCCGAGCACGAACTCGTCGGGAATCTCGAAACCCGTGTAGTCGAGCGGCACCTCGACCACCCGCCGCGACGGCTTGCTCAGCAGTGTCGCCACGCGGCAACTGCGGGCGCCGTCGCCGAGGAACCGCGCGCGCAGGGCGGCGATGGTGCGGCCGGTGTCGACGATGTCCTCCAGCAGCAGCACGTGCTGGCCTTGCACCGGGATGCGTTCCGCCCCGCTCACCGCCACCTGGCCCGAGCTGACCGTACCGCGCCCGTACGACGAAGCGCGCACTTCGTACACCGGCAACTGCCCAGGCAGCACCTGCTGCAGCAGCCGGGCGAACGGGCGCGCGCCCTCGATCACCGACACGAGGCAAGGCGGCGTCGTGGCACCTGCAGCCTGCAAATCGTCCTGGATCGCGCGTGCCAGTTCGTGCACGCGGCGCAGGATGGTGTCCCGGGAGAAGAGGACGCGGAACGGCGGATGGCTCGGACTCACGGCAGCACGAAGGGCAGGGCCGGCGAAGTGCCGGGCACGGTCAGGTTGTTGAGATCCAGGATCACGTGCGCCGCCACCAGCGGCACGCCAGACAGGGGATGTGGGCTCGGCAGGGCCACGCGCAGCGAACGGTAGCCTTCGGCCGGCAACTGGACGATCGACGCCGGCAGACCGAGGAACACCTGCAGCAGCGGGTCGAGGTTCAACGGAATCGCCGTGCCGAGGAACGAGAAACCCGGGCTGCTGCCGTAGGCGATGCCGAGCGCGCTCCACAGACCGCCGCGGCCGATCGCAGTGCCGTGCACGGTGAAACCACTGCTGTCGCTCACCACTGCCACCTGCACCGGATGCACGGTGCTGTCGGCCGGATTGCGGCGCCCCGGCGAACCGAGATCGCCCAGGCCGAACGGCGTGGTCGCCGCGGCGTAGTTCGCGGCGGTGTGCGCCCCGAACAGATTGCGGCGCTCCGCGGCGATGCCGAGGCCGCCAGGGTAGGTGCTGGTGTAACCGACGGAATCGACGGTGACGCCGTTCTGCCGCAGCACCAGCGTGTCACTGGTGTCGCCGAGGCTCACCGTGCTGAAGGGCAACGCCGCGCCGAGCGGCTGGCCGCCGTTGCGGCTCGGTGCGCCGTCGACCTGGAACAGCATCGGCCGGCCCGGCACCAGCAGGTAGTTGCTGGCCAAGGTCACGGTCGAAGTACTGCTCTGCAATTGCAGCCCGCGCAGGCCGACCGGGCGCGCGCCGATGTTCACCACTTCGACGTACTCGCCGTTGGTGTCCGGCACCCGGCTCGGGTTGCGGTGGAACTCGCTGATGCGCACCGACCCGAACTGCAGGGCCGGCATCGCCACTTCGTCGCAGGTGAAGTCCAGGAAGTCGCCGTTCTGCGCGGTCGCCCGGTACCGCACGCCGTCGGTGTCGAGCCGCAGGTTGCCGGTGACGCCGAAGCCGATGGTGTTGGCGCTGCCGGTCGTGGTGCACAGGAGCGCGCGCGCGGCCGCCGCCTGGTTCAGGCGGTTGACGATGGTCGGGGTCGGATGGCCGAACGTGTTGCCGGTGCCACAGCTCGCCACCGCCAGCTCGGGAGCGAGGCGGGCCACCAGGTTGGTGTTGGTCGAAGTGTTCGAACCGTGGTGGTTGCACTTGTAGACGTCGACGTCGCCACAGGCCAAGCTCGCCGGGCTCTCGACGTCGGCGGTGCTGTTGCCGCCACCGGTCAGGTCGCCGCCGAGCCACATCGAGAACAAGCCGTATTCGAGGCGCAACGCCAGCGAGCGCGAGTTCTCTTCCTGCGCCGAACTGGTCGGATCGACGAACGCCCCGCCGAGCACGTTGCCGTCGACCGCGACGCAGGTGATCCGGGCCCCGCCGCCGAGCTGGAACACACTGCCCACGGTGGCGGTGCGCCGCCGGCTGCCCGCTGTGTTCAGGTAACTGGTGGTCGCCGAACTGGTGTTGGTGCGCCGCAGGTCGCCGCGGTCGTAGGCGAGCTGGAACGGCCGCGCCAGCACTTCGTCGAGGCCGCCCTGGTGGTCGTCGTGGAAGTGCGACAGGAAGGTGAAGCCGTAGCTCACCGGTTGCAGGCTGTCGACCACGGGCAGCACCGCGGCCGTGCCTTGGCCGTTCGGCCCGGCGTCGACCACGTGGATCTGTCCGGTCGGCGCGCGCACCACGACACCGTCGCCCTGACCGACGTTGACCACCACCACCGTGAGGCCCACGGGCCGATCCGCCTCGCCGCCCTGGGGGCAGGCGCACAGGAACACACCAAACCACGTGGCGAGCATCCGCAGACTCTACGCATTGTGGCCCTGACCGCAACCAACCGTGCCTGCCCAGGGCGGCCCAAGGCCGGCAGCCGCCTTGCCACGGGCCCCAGCCGCCTCTGGGCACCGCCCTGCAACCGCCGCCACCAGCTCCTATGCTGGCGCGCATGGCCGACGACCACGCTGCCACGGTGGACCTGTTGACCCAACCCGGGCTCGCCCCCGAGGAGCGCATGGCGCGCCTGCTGCCCCTGGTCTACGAGCAGTTGCGCAACCTCGCCCAACACGCGCTCGCCGGCGAACGCGCCGGGCACACCCTGCAGGCCACGGCCTTGGTCCACGAAGCCTACCTGCGCCTGGTCGGGCCGCGCGAAGTGCCGTGGCAGAGCCGCGCCCACTTCGTGGCGGCGGCCGCCGAGGCGATGCGGCGCATCCTGGTCGACCACGCCCGCAAGAAAACCGCCCAGAAGCGCGGCGGCCCGGCGGCCGTTCGCGAGGCGCTCGACCTGCAGGGCCTGCCCGACCCCGATTCCGAACGCGACAACGCCGGATTCTTGATCCTCGACGCGGCGATCTCGCGCCTGCAGGAGGTGGACCCCGAAGCGGCCCAGGTGGTGCACCTGCGTTACTTCGCGGGACTCGGTGTCGACGAGACCGCTGCGGCGCTCGGCGTCTCGGCACCGACCGTGAAACGCTCCTGGGCCTTCGCCCGCGGCTGGCTCAAGGAAGCGATCGAGAGCGGCCGCTTCGATCCAACCCCATGACATGACCGAGCCCCCCCACGCCGAGCTGCGCCAACTGTTCGAACACGCCCTCGAGCTGCCCAGAGCCGCGCGTGCCGCGTTCCTCACCAGTGCCTGCCGGGGGGACGCGAGGTTGCAGGCACGCCTCGTGGCCATGCTGGCGGCTGCCGACGATCCGCAGTTCCTGACCGCCCCCACCGCGGCCCCGCCGCCGGCCACCAACACCCCCCACCACCTCGGCGAAGCGGCCGGCGACCAGCTCGGCGCCTACCACCTGCTGCAGCAGATCGGCGAAGGGGGCTTTGGCGTGGTGTTCTTGGCCGAACAGAGCGCCCCGGTGGCGCGCCGGGTCGCACTCAAGGTGGTCAAGCTCGGCATGGACACGCGGCAGGTGGTGGCGCGCTTCGAACAAGAGCGCCAGGCGCTGGCGCTGATGGACCACCCGCACATCGCCAAGGTGTTCGACGCCGGCGCCACGCCCACCGGGCGGCCGTTCTTCGTCATGGAGTACGTGGTGGGCGCGCCGATCACCACCTACTGCGACCGCGAGCAACTGCCGCTCACCGCCCGCCTGCGCTTGTTCGCCCAGGTCTGCGAGGCGGTGCAACACGCCCACGGCAAGGGCATCGTGCACCGCGACCTGAAGCCCTCGAACGTGCTGGTCGGCACGCTGGACGGCCGGCCGCACGCCAAGGTGATCGACTTCGGCATCGCCAAGGCCACTGCGCAGCGCCTCACCGACAAGACCCTGTTCACCGAACACCAGCAGGTGATCGGCACGTTCCAGTACATGAGCCCGGAGCAGGCTGCCGGCTCGCCGGACATCGACACGCGCAGCGACGTCTACTCGCTGGGCGTCTTGCTCTACGAACTGCTCACCGGCACCACGCCGTTCGACCGCCGCACCCTGCAGGCGGCGATGCTGGGCGAGATCCAGCGCCTGATCCAGGAGGTCGAGCCGCCGCGCCCGTCGACGCGCCTGTCCGAGTCGCAGGACACGCTGGCCAGCATCGCCGCCTCCCGCGCCGTCGAGCCGCGCCGCTTGGGCCTGCTGGTCCGCGGCGACCTCGACTGGATCGTGATGAAGGCGCTCGAGAAGGACCGCGGCCGCCGCTACGAAACCGCCATCGGCCTGGCCCAGGACATCCTGCGCCACCTCGCCGGCGAACCAGTGCTGGCCGCGCCGCCGAGTGCCGCGTACCGGCTGCGCAAACTGGTGCGCCGCCACCGCACCAGCGTCGCGGCGGCGAGCACTTTGCTGCTGGCCCTGCTGGCCTTCACGCTCGCCTTCGCCTGGCAGGCGCAGGTGGCCCGCAGCGAACGCGACGCTGCCGTCGCAGCCCGGCTGGAAACCAGCCGGCAGCAGCGCTTGGTTGCCGAGCGCAACCAGCAGCTGGAGAAGGTGGTGTCGTTCCAGGAGAGCATGCTGGGCCAGCTCGATCCCGCCGCGATCGGCCTGCGGCTGTTTGCCGACCTGCGCAACCGCCACGAGCAGGCGCTGGTGCGCGCCGCACTTCCCGAGGCCGAACGGACCGCGGCGGCGGCCCAGCTCGCCGGCGAACTGGCCCGCGTCCAGGCCAGCGACGTGGCGACCACCCTGGTCGACACGGCGCTGCTGGCTCCGGCGGTGGCCGCGGTCGACCGCCAGTTCGCCGACCAGCCGCTGGTGGCGGCGAACCTGCAGTTGTCACTGGCCCAGGTCTACCGTCGCCTCGGCCAGAACGCCCCGAGCCATGCCCTCGCCCAGCGGGCGCTGGCCACGCGGCAGGCGCAACTCGGCGCCGAACACCTCGACACCGCCCGCGCCCACCACGACCTGGGCTACGCCCTGGAGCTGCTCGGCGACTTCGCCGGAGCGGAAGGCCACTACCGCACCGCCTTCGACCTGCGCACCCGGCAGCTGGGCCCAGACGACGCCCTGACTCTGTCCAGCCGCCTCGCCCTTGGCGGCAGCCTGCGCTTCCAGGGCAAACTCGAGGCCGCCGAACCCCTGCTGGTCGAGGCGCTGGACGGCGCTCGCCGCGTGCTCGGCGCGCACCACCGCGACACGCTGGCGGCCTGCAACGTGCTCGGCTACCTGCGCATCGACCAGGGACGCCTCACCGCTGCGGAGCCGTTGTGGCGCGAAGCCCACGAACAGGGTGTGCAGGCGTTCGGGCCAGGCGATCCCGACACCATCGTTTGGACCAACAACCTTGGCGGCCTGCTCGACAACCTGGGCAAACTGCGCGATGGCGAAGCCCTGCACCGCAAGGCGCTGGCCGCGGCCCGGGACCGCTATGGCAACGCCCACCCCAATACCCAGTCCTGCCAGAACAACCTGGCGATCAACCTGACCAAGCAAGGGCGCTTCGCCGAAGCAGAACCGGTGGTGCGCGAGGCGCTCGCTGCGCGCCAATTGGCGCTCGGCGCCGACCATCCCGACGCCCTGGACAGCATGGTCACGCTCGGCACCCTGCTGCGCCAGCGGGGCCAGCTCGAGGCCGCCGTCGACCTGCTGCGCGAAGCAGTCCAGGGCCGCACCCGCGTGCTCGGGCCGTTGCACGCCACGACCCTGACCACCAAGTCGATGCTGGCACTGGCGCTCAGCAATGCCCGGCAGATGGCTGCAGCCGAGAGTCTGTATCGCGAAGTGCTCGCCGCGCCGACCTCGGTCTGGGGCCCGGACCACCCCGACCGGTTGGTCGTGCTCAACAACTACGGCTCCCTGCTGGTCACCCAGGACCGCCGCGACGAAGCGGAACCACTGCTGCGCGACCTGCACACCACCCGCGTGCGCGTGTCGGGCATCGACCATCCGGAAACGCTGGTCGCGGCGAATTCGTTCGCCCGCCTGCGCGAGGAACAGGGTCATCTGGTCGAAGCGGAGGCGCTGTTCCGCGACACCACGGAACGCTTCCGTCGCGTGCTCGGCAACGAGCACACGAACACACTGATGAGCCTCTGGAACCTCGGCAACAACCTGCTGAACCAGCAGCGCGCCGCCGAAGCCGAGCCGCTGCTGCGCGAAGCAGCCCTCGGCCTGGAACGCGCCTTGGGCAACCAACACAGCCGCACCGGCAGCGCCCACCGTCTGCTCGGCAAGTGCCTCACCACCCTGGGGCGGCACGGCGAGGCGATCGACGAACTGGAGACAGCCGACCGGATCTACCAGACCGCAGCCGGGATCACGCCAGGTCGCCGGGCAGCGCTGTGCGACGAGCTGGCCGAAGCCTGGTTGGCCCGTGACCGCGCCGAACCCGGCCAGGGCTTCGACCGCACCGCGGCGGCATGGCGCCAACGTGCCGAGCAGCTGCGCCAAGCGCCCCCCGACTCTGGACGCTGAAGACGGTCGGCATCCAAGGCCACACGCGCGGATTGCCTCCCGGTCGGGTGCCCGCCGCTGCGGCGGCTCGCCCCGTCAGAGTGCCCCGCCCCGTCAGAGTGCCAGATAGGTGGCTGCGCGCTGCACGTAGTGCCGCGCGCGCCAGCGCATCTGCTCGACTTCCTCGTCGGTGACCTGCCGGACGATGCGACCCGGCGTGCCGAGCACCACCGAACGCGCGGGGATCACCGCGTTCTCCTTGACCAGCGCCCCGGCACCGATCAGCGCGAACTCGCCGATGCGCGCCCCGCCGAGCACGATGCAGCCCATGCCGAGCAGCGCGTGGTCGCCGACTTCGATGCCGTGCAGGATCACGCCATGGCCGATGGTCACGCCGCGGCCGATGCGCAGCGGCGCGTCGATGTCGACGTGCACACAGGTGTGGTCCTGGATGTTGGTCTCCGGGCCCACTTCGATCCAACTGTCGTCGCCGCGCAGGGTGACGCCGAACCAGACGTTCGCATCCGCCCCGAGCCGCACGTCGCCGACCACCACGGCGTTGTCCGCGACCATCGCGGCGCCGCGCCGGTGCAGCCGGCCGACCATGTCGGGATGGACCAGGAATCGACGTTGCTCGGGATTCATCGCGCGTAGAGCCAATCGAAGTGCCCAGGCCACACCACCGTCAAGGCCACCGTCAGGGCGTTGTGCAGGGCATGGCCCAGCACCGCCGGCAGCAACGCGCCGTGGCGCAGGCGCAGCCAGCCGAACCAGCAGCCCAGGCACGCGAGCGGCAGCGCATAGGCGAGCCCGTGGCAGAGGCCGAACAGGGCCGCGCACACGACCTGGGCCACGTTCGCAGGCAGCACCACCCGCAGGGCCGCCAGCAGGTAGCCGCGGAACAGCACTTCTTCGGCCAGCGGCGCCAGGACGACGATCGCGAGGCAATGGCCCAGGAAGTGCTCGGTGGCCGTGCCGTGCGCCGCGAGTTGCTGCAGCACCGGCTGCGGCGCCACCGGCGCGCCGAGCGCGCGCATCGCCCACAGATAGCCAACCAGCACCCCACCCCAGAGCGGCAGCACCACCGCGTAGCTCCGCAGCACCCTGCCGAACCCAGGCGGCAGCCACGGCACCGCCGGCGGCCACAGCACCACCAGGGCCATCAAGCCGAGCAGGCCCGGCCCCGACCAGCCGAGCAGCACCAAGGCCGCGGCGAGCGCCGCGAACACCAGCTGCTGCAGCGGCGTCGTGTCCAGCCGCGTTGTATCCAGCTTCATTCGCCCGCGATCACGCCCGCAGTCGGCGACGAGGCAGTGGCGTAGAGCTTCTTGCCGATGCGCCCGGCCAGGAACGCATCGCGCCCAGCTTCGGCGGCGGCTTTCATGGCGCGCGCCATGCGCACCGGATCCTTGGCCAGCGCCACGCCGGTGTTCAACAGCACGCCGGCCGCGCCGAGTTCGAACGCCACCGCCACGTCGCTGGCGGTGCCTACCCCGGCATCGACCAGGACCGGCACCTTGGCGCGCTCCAGGATGATGCGGATGTTGTTGGGATTCAGGATGCCCTGGCCACTGCCGATCGGCGCGCCCGCCGGCATCACCGCGGTCACGCCGACGTCTTCGAGGCGTTTGGCCAACACCGGATCGTCGCTGGTGTAACACAGCACCACGAAGCCCTCCGCCACCAGCGTGCGCGCGGCGTCGAGCGTGCCGACCGGATCGGGCAGCAGCGTGTCGGGGTCGCCGAGCACTTCGAGTTTGACCAGGTCGCCCATGCCGAGTTCGCGGCCGAGCCGGGCGGTGCGCACCGCGTGGTCGGCGTCGAAGCAGCCGGCGGTGTTCGGCAGCAGCACGTAGCGGTCCCGCGGCAGGTAGTCGAGCAACGACCGGCCCTGCGGCACACCGAGCTGCAGGCGCCGCACCGCGACGGTCACACACTGGGTGCCCGAAGTGGCCAGCGCCTCGACCATGCATTCCGGCGTCGGGTACTTGCCGGTGCCGAGGAACAGGCGCGAGGTGAAGGTGTGCGGACCGAGGACCAGGGGCGCATCGACAGGGATCACGGTGCCGATGGTGCGCTGCGGCTCCGTGCGACACAAGGGCGGAACGGCGCGAGATCGGGCGCGTTCGGCGCCGGGCAGGGCACAACCACGCGCTTCAGCCCACCGCGTCCGCGGCGTGGCTGCGCACCCGACGGGCGAACTCGGCCAGCAACGCCGCGACCAGCGCCGCCGCTTCGCCCGGTACCTCGTCCCCCAGCAGTTCCAGGGTCTCGGCGGCGCCACTGGTGAGCGCTTCGGCCTGCAAGTCGCGCAGCCGCTGGGCACCGAGCGGCGGCCGCACCAGGGCGGCGAGCTGGTTCTGCGCCGAGAGCAGGCGGCCGAGCAGCTCCGCCACCGACTCCGCCTCCAGCGCTTCGGCGAACTCCGGCACGTGGGCCACGTCGTCGAGCGCGAACAACTGCCGGGTGCGCGCCAGCACCCGTTCGCGCAGCAGCCGGCGCAGGGACAGGGCGGCGCCTTGCACGCGCACCTGGTCGCCGTTCGGCTGCGGCGCCAGTTGCCCGCGCGGCGGTTCGCCGTGCGGAGGCTGCGGCGAACGCCCTGGGAAGCCACCCAACGGCGTCACCGGTCCGGCGCTGTGCACGAGCGGGTCGGCCATGGTGTCCTGGTCTCATTCTCGGACGGCCGGCGGCCGACTTGAGGCCGGACAACGTCCCAGTCCCCGACCTGCAACACCACCGGTCGGCCGGCTTGGTTGGCCGCCGGCACGGTCCACCCCACCGGAGCCCGGAGTCGTGCCCACAGCCGCCACACTCCTGGTAACCTGCTGGCCTCTCTCGTCCACGCCCATGCACCACACCATGTCCAGGCTGCTCGCCGCATCTCTCCTGTGTTCCCAGGCTTGCCTGCTCGCCCAAGGGGACTTCCAGCTCGACCGCATCACCCCGGGAACGCTCGGCGGCCTACTGTCGCTGCGCGTCGCGGGAGCCCCTCCAGCGGCGGTCGGCGCCTGGGCGGTGTCGATCAGCCGCGGGCCGTTCGCTTTGAGCAGCGTCGATCCCGGCGACACGCGCTCGCTGCAAGTCGGCACCGAACTCAGCGGCGCCTGGCAACTGCTGCTGACGAACGGCTCCGGCGCGGCCAGCCTCGACCTCAACCTGCCGCCCAACCCCGCCTACGCCGGCATCGTCTGGCACTGGCAGAGCCTGATGCTCGCAACCAGCGGCCCGCGCGTGGTCGGCGCCCTCAGCAACGGCGCCACCACCCAGCTCGGCAGCGCCGGCGTGGGCCTCTACGCCCCCAGCACCCTGGCCACGGCGCGCGGCTTCGGCGCCAGCCTGTTCGACCGCGACAACAACGGCGGTGCCGGCGACGTGCTGGTGACCGGTGGCGGCGCCGGCAGCCTGACTGCGGCCACCGGCCTCGCCAGCACCGAACTCTGGGACTTCCGGCGCATGCAGCGGCTGCCCGGCCCGACCATGACCACCGCGCGCGCCCTGCACCTCGCCGTGCCGCTCGCGGACGGCCGCACGCTCCTGGTCGGCGGCGCCAACGCCTTGGGCACCGTGCTCGCGTCGTGCGAGATCTACGACCCGGCGACCAACCAGTTCACCGCCACCGGCAGCATGGCCACGCCGCGCACCCTGCACGCCGCGTGCCGGCTGGCCGACGGCCGCGTGATGGTCGCTGGCGGCACTTCGGACCTCACCGACACCACGGCGGCGATCACCAACGTGCTCAGCAGCGTCGAGATCTGGAACCCCGCCACCGGCCAATGGAGCGCCGGACCCGCCCTCGGCGGCCGGCGCCTGGCTCCGGCTCTGGTGCGCCTGTCGAACAACCAGGTGATGGTCAGCGGCGGCGTCGAGGTGTCGTTCTTCCTGGGCGTGCCGCTGGCCGCGGTCAGCACGCCGAACGTGCAGCGTTGGAACCCCGCCACCAACACCTGGACCAACGGCCCGAACATGCCGAACGGCCGCGCCGGCCACCAGTACAACGCCGTGACCCTGGCCGACAACCGCGTGCTGCTGACCGGCGGCACCTTGGTGCCCAACCTGCTGGGCGCCGCGAACGCCACGCCGATCGCCGCCGCCGACGTCTACAACCCGGCCACCAACACCTGGGCCAGCTTCCCGATGCCGACTGCCCGCGCCCTGCACAGCGCCACGTTGCTCCAGGACGGTCGGGTGGTCGTGTGCGGCGGTGCCCAGGGCACCCTGACCACGCCGGTCTCGATCGACAACGTCGAACTGTTCACGCCGGCCACCAACACCTGGACGGTGCTGGCGCCGCTGCGCGCACCGCGCGCCGGCCATGCCGCGGAACGCACCCCGGACGGCATGGTGGTGCTGTTCGGCGGCCAGGACGCCGTGGCCACCACCAACAGCATCGAGACGCTGCGCTTTTGAGCGCGGCGGTGGAGCTGCGCCAGCAGCGCCTGCTGCGCTGGTGCCGGGTGGGCTTCGGCCTGCTCGGTGCGTTCGTGTTGCTGCGGGCGGTGCTGCGGCCCGAGCACCGCGGCGTGATCCTGGACCATCTGGAGTTCGGCCGCCGGCTCTGGCTCGGCGAACCGGTCTACGCGCCCTGGCCTGCGGGCCGCGGCGGGGCCATGCATCCATTGCACCCGCCCTACCCGCCGTCGTTCGGCCTCCTGACCATGCCGTTCGCCGGGCTCGCCGCTCTCGGCGGCACACCCCTGGCGCGGGCCGGCTGGGCAATCCTGCAACTGGCCTGCGCGGTGGGCGTGGCCCGGCTGCTGCGCCGCCTCGCCGAGCCCTGGGTGCCCAACTGGTCGGCGCTGCGCTGGTATGGCCTGTGGGCGCTCCTGCTGCTGCTCGGCGGGCGGTTCCTGCTCCGCGACCTGCACGGCGGCGGCGGCAACCTGGTCAATCTCTGGTTGTGCCTTGCCGCGTTCGCGGCGGCGAGCTCCGGACGCGAACGCCTGGCGGGCCTGTGGCTCGGCTGCTCGCTCGCCACCAAACCGACGCAGCTGTGGCTGTGGCCTCTGCTGCTGCTGTTCGGCCAGCGGCGCGCCGCGGGGTGGACGCTGCTGTGCGGCGCCGGGGCCGCGTTGGCGTCCTTGGCCCTGCTGCGCTTCGACCCGGCGTGCTGGGTGCGCTGGGTGCAGGGCAGTGTGGCGCTGGCCGGGCAGGCGGATGCGTTCGCCGAGCCCGAACTCGGCTTTCCGCCGTTCACCTGGATGAACCAATCGCTGCGCTGCGCGCTGGCGCGTTGGCTCGGCACGGTGCCGGAACCGTTCGCCGCCCAGGTCGAACTGTGGCCCCCGGAAGGCCTCGGCCTGCCGGTGCCGCACGTCGCCTGGCTCGCGCGCGCACTGCATGGTGCCTTGTTGGTTGGTTTGTACACCGTGGCGTGGCGCGCCCGCCGCAGCCCGAGCGCGCAGCCGGTGGTGCTGGCGGCCGCCCTGGTCGCCTCGGTCCTGCTCAGTCCCTTGTCCTGGAAAGCCCACCACACCGCGTTGTTGCCGGCCCTCGCCGGCGCAGTGGTTGCGGCGCACCTCGGCGTGCGCTGGCTCGGGTGGCTGCTCGGAGTCTGGTTCGTGGCCTGTGCGCTGCCCGGGCGCGATCTGGTCGGCGACCGCGTCGACGAACTGGGCAACAGCCTCTACCTGGTGACCCTCGGCGACACCGTGCTGCTGGCCACCGCGCTGGTTGCGGCCTGGCGACTCGCCGGCCGCTCAGCGCCGCCGCAGCACCACGAACCCTTGCCGAGCGCAGCGCTCGGCCAGCGGCTCCGGTAGCGGCCACGGTTCGAACGGCGCCGCGAGCAAGGCCGCGGCTTCGGCCGCAGAGCTTCTCCGACTCTGCGTCGCCAAGACCACGACCCGCACGTTCGGCGCGGCGGCCTGCTCGACCAGCTGCGCCGCGGTGAAGTGGCGCGGCTCTGGTGGCTTCCGGCCGGCGAAGTAAGCCACCCGCGGCAGGTCGCTGACCAGCTGGGCCGCCGGTGGCAGCTCGGCCGCGAGCCAATGGCCGAGTTCGCGTTCCACTTGGCGGCTGGCCGGGATCAGGCCGTTGTGGTTGATCCACAACCCGCTGCCGACCAACAGCCACGCCCCCAGCGCACGCACCCGGCGCGGCGCACGTGCCAGCTCCGCCCCGGCCAACGTCGCGACCGGCACCGCCGCCGAGAGGAAGAACCGCCGCCGCACCACGAACGAGGCCACGGCGGCGACCTGCAGCGCGATGCCGAGCCAGAGCGGCGCGGCCGCGCTGCGTTCGGCCGAGGTGGTGCGCCGCCAGCGCAGGGCCGCGGCGAGCAGCAGCAGGCTGGCCAGTCCGAAGGCTTCGACGAACGGTCCCGGCATCGCCACCAGGTTGCGCAACCAGGCGCCGCGTTCGGGCAGATCGTCGCGCTGCTCGTGGAAGGTGTGCAACGGCAACAGATGCCACGGCAACCCGACCACGAACCGCCAGGTCGGCAACGCCAGCACGGCCACGGCTGCCAGCCACAACGCCCGCAGGTGGCGGCGCGGCTGCACCGCGGCGAAAGCCACCGCCAGCAACACGCCTTCGGGCCGGATCCAGTACGCAACGCCCGCCAGCAGCCCGCACCAGCCACTGCGCCCTTGGATGCCCCACCAAGTGCCCCAGGCCATCACCAGCAAGAACAGGGGTTCGCTGAACAACTCCGCCCCCATGCGCGGCAGCAGCGGGCCGAAGGCGAAGCACAGGGCGGCTCCCGGGCCAGCGCCAGGACGCAGCCGTTCGGCGATGCCACGCACCGCCGGCACCGTCGCGCCGAGGGCCAGCGCGCCGAGCCACGCCCCCACCCATTCGGCAGTTCCGCCCAGCCACACGAACGGCGCCATGGCGAGCGGCCAGCCAGGCGGGAACACGAGACCCAGCGCGGCCGCCGCTTGGCCAGCGGCGAACTGCTCGGCCATCCACAGGTACGAGGCCGCGTCTTCGGTCGGCACCGGCGAGCCACCGTGGAGCCAGAGGGACCACGCTGAGGCGGCAAGCGCCAGCGCAGCCACGGCCCCATGCCGCCGCAGCCACGAAGCTCGGCGGGTCCAGGCTTCGGCGGACCGCGCAACCGTCATGCGCGCGGCAGCATGCCAAGGCAGGCAACCCGGCACAATCGGCCCACCGCAAACGGCGCTTCGAGATGCCACCGCCAGGGTGCTTCTCTCACGCGCCAGAGCACGCCACAATGCGCAGCCCCGCCAACCGGCGGGTCCTGTCACACCCCTCGGAACTTCCCACTCATGAAACACTTCCTGCTCGCCGCCTTGCTCGGCTCCAGCGCCGCCCTGGCCCAGATCCAGACGCTGACCACGACCATGGTCGGTGGCCTGACGCTGACCGGCTACACCGGCGCGAACACGCTCTACTTCGACGTCAACGTCACGGCACCCAACGGCATCCTGCTGTCGCAGTTCGACCTGCGCACCCAAACCGGGACCGGCACCACCGGCCCGATCACCGTCTACCGCACCGCGCTCGGCGGCACGCAGACGGGCAACCGTGCCAACGCCTCCGTCTGGACCGCGATCGGCACCGCCACCGTGAACGGCGTCGGCACGTCCGTGGCCACGCTGACGACCCCGGCGTTCCTGGCGGCGGGCCAGTACGGCATCGCCATCCACATGGTCAACGTGCAGGCGGTCTACACCAATCCGGCCACCCCAGTGCCGCCGCTGCCCACGCTGTTCTCGAATGCCGACCTGGCGATCAACTGCGCCGACGCCCGCATCCAGAACTCGACGCCCACGGCGCCGATCAGCGGTGGCGTGTCTGCCGTGCGCACCCCGAACCTGGTGCTCCACTACAGCACCGGCAAGGTGTGCAACTTCACGGCGTCGACCACCAGCGGTAACGCGCCACTCACCGTGCAGTTCCAGAACGCCTGCGCCACCACCGATCCAGGTGGCATCCTCACCTACGCCTGGGACTTCGACGGCGACACGGTGACCGACTCGACGCTGCCGAACCCGCAGCACACCTACACCCAGTGCGGCACCTACACGGTGTCCCTGACCGTGATCGACGCCAACGGCGTGCTGACGGAGACCAAGAACAACTTCATCGTGGTCGATCCGCTCACGGCGGACTTCTCGTGGACCAAGGTCGCGGATCCGGCAGTGTTCCAGTTCACCTCGCTGGCGTCGTCCTCGGCCACGACGTTCGCCTGGGACCTGGACGGTGACGGCAACGTCGACACCACCCAGCAGAACCCGCTGTTCTCGTACTCGGCGGGCTGCGGCTCGTTCCCGATCACGCTGAACGTCACCAACAGCTGCCGCACCGCCAGCCGCACCAAGCAGTTCGTGCCGCTGCCGGGCGCCACCACCCTGTTCCAGTCCAACAACGCCGGCGTGGCCGGTTCGGGCCTGTTCTTCGACGTCACCGTGACCAACCCGGACGGCATTTCTCTGTGCGCGGTGTCGGTCAACATCAACGGCGGCACCGGCACCAACTTCACGGCCGATGTCTACACCACGCCGGGCACCTACGTCGGCAACGACGCCAACGCCGCCGCGTGGACCCTGATCGGTTCGGGCTCGGGCACCTCGCGGGGCCTGAACAACCCGAGCACGGTCAGCTTCGCGCCGGTCTACCTGACGCCGGGCTCGTACGGCTTCGCGGTCTACGTGAACGGCATCGGTCCGGCCTACTCGGGCACCGGGGCGAACCCGGCTCCGGGCCTGCCGACCTACACCAGCACCGACTTGCGCTTCGACCTCGGTCTGGCGCGCAACGGCCTGTTCGGCGCTGCCACCACCGTGTTCACCCCGCGCATCTTCAACGGCACGCTGCACTACGAGACCGTGGCGCAGGGTCTGGCCGTCTACCAGGTGTTCGGTGCCGGCTGCGCTGGCAGCCTCGGCGTCCCGGGCAACCAGGTGACCAACCTGCCGCGCCTCGGCCAGACGCTGTCGGCGGACTTCAACAACCTGCCGACCAACGTCGCGTTCCACATGCTGGGCTTCAGCCGGACCTTCTCGAACCTGGGCCCGCTGCCGGCGGACCTGACGCCGTTCGGTGCGCCCGGCTGCTTCTCGCGGGTCAGCCCGGACGCGGTCTCCCTGCTGCTCGGCACCAACAACCAGGCCACCTTCACCTGGACCCTGCCGAACAACGGCACGTTCCTCGGCCTGCGTCTCTACAACCAGGCGCTGGCCCTGTCGCCCGGGACCAACGCGCTCGGCGGCGTGCTGTCGCCGGCTTCGATGATCGTGCTCGGCAACTGAAGCCCGCTCGGCACGAAGTCACAGCGGCTGCCGGCGGTCCGTCCGTCGGCGGCCGCTGGTGCCAACCGGCCCGCCAGACTGCGGCACGAACCCGGCGCCCTGCGCAGGCCGCAAACGGCGCTACGCGAGCCGCCCCAACACGAGCGGCCGCCGCCGCCGGCGCTCGGCGCCGATCGGCATCGCCGCGGCGACACGCTCGGCCGCAGCCGCCGCACTGGCGGCGTCGGCCGCGTGCACGAACGCCAGTGCTTCGCCCGTCTGCACGGCGTCGCCCAGCACCTTCTGCAGCACCACCCCGACGTGCGGATCGACCACGTCGCCCGGTTGACGCCGCCCGCCACCGAGGTCCACCACCACTTCGCCCAGCGTGCGCGGCTCCACGTCGACGACGTGACCGGAGGTCTTGGCCAGCACCGGCAACACCACGGCGGCACGGCCCAGCCGGTCCGGTTCGTCGAGCACCCGCACGTCGCCCCCTTGCAGCTCGAGGTTGTGGCGGAACACCTGCCGGACCACGCCATCCCGCCACAGCCGTTCGAGGATGTTGCGGGCGGTGCCGGCATCTTCGGCCACGCGGCCGAGCAGCAGCATCTCGACGCCGAGCGCCAGAGTGACTTCGCGCAGGTCGTCGGGACCATGGCCGTCGAGGGCCAGCAGCACTTCCTGTACTTCGAGCGCGTTGCCCAGGGCCAGCCCCAGCGGGTGGTCCATGTCCGTCAGCAGGGCCGCCATGCGCAGGCCGGCGGCCTGGCCGACCGCCACCAAGCTCTCCATCAACAGCCGCGCATCGGCCTCGCGCGGCAGGAACGCCGCACGCCCGGTTTTGATGTCCATCACCAGGCCGTCGATGCCCTCGGCCAGCTTCTTGGCCAGAATCGAACTGGTGATCAGCGGGATGCTCTCGACGGTGCCCGACACGTCGCGGGTGGCGTACATGCGCCGATCCGCCGGCGCCAGGGCACCGCTCGGCGCCAACATCGCGTAGCCGCACTGTTCGAGCACGTGGCCGAACTCGGGCAGCGCCAGGTCGGTGCGGTACCCGGGGATCGCGCCCAGCTTGTCGATCGTGCCGCCGGTGTGGCCGAGACCGCGGCCGCTGACCATCGGCACCGCGAGTCCGGCGGCGGCCACCAAGGGCGCCAGCAGCAAGCTCACTTTGTCGCCGACCCCGCCGGTGCTGTGTTTGTCGATCTTGGGCCGCGCCACCTGCGGATGCGCCAGCACCTGCCCCGAATCGCGCATGGCCAGCGTCAGCTGGGTGGTCTCGTCCCGGGTCATGCCGTTGCAGCAGACCGCCATCAGGAACGCGCCGAGCTGGGCGTCCCCGAGCGAGCCGTCGACCACCCCGGAGACCAGATCCCGGATCTGCTCCTGGGTCCATTCGCCACCGTCGCGTTTGAGCGCGATCAGGCGCGCTGGATGGCTCTGCATCAGCGCCCCTCGCTGCGGCCGGCGCCGCAAGGCTCGAAACCACTCACGGCGCCACCGGGTGCCACAGGGTCTTGGTCTCGACGAACGGCTCGACGAAGGCGAGGCCACGCAGCCGGGCCGGATCGCGCAGACCGTCCTGCGGCAGCTCGATCCGGCGCACGCGCTTGCAGTTGTCCGCGGCCAGGGCCACGACGTCCGCGGGCAACGGCACGCCGGCGAACAGGCCGTCGAGCTCGCGGTGGCTGGCGAACGGCGCGAGGAGCTCGGCGCGGTGCCCGGCCAAGAGGTTCAGCGCCC
The DNA here is from genome assembly GCA_016795295.1 of Planctomycetota bacterium. Classification (GTDB taxonomy): domain Bacteria; phylum Planctomycetota; class UBA1135; order UBA1135; family UBA2386; genus JAEUHP01. The sequence continues at coordinate 24,801 of JAEUHP010000117.1, forward strand.
CCGCCGGCACATCACTCGACGCCGCGACTTCGCCCAGCGCGAGGCCGGCGCAGGGCGCGCGTTCGCTGCACAGTGCCACCACGGCGTTGCCGGCGGCCAGCAGCGGCAGCGCCAGCGCCAGCATGCCCGCGAGTGGCAGCGCGTCGGGCGCCAGCACGCCGACCACCCCACACGGCTCGACCGTGGAGAAGGCGAAGAACGGCCCGTTCACGCCGTTCTGGCTGCCGAGCAGGCTCGGCAACTTGTCGCACAGCCCGGCGTACCAGACCGCCAGATCGACCGCGGCAGCCACTTCGCGCTGCGCTGCGGCGGGGGTGGCCCCACACAGGCGCAGTTCGTCGACCAGTGCCGCCCGCCGGCTGCTCAACATCTCGGCCAGCCGGTAGAGGATCTGGCCACGCAGGTAGCCGGTGGCCTGCCGCCAGGCCGCGAGCCCACTGCGCGCCGCGACCACCGCGTCGCGCAGGTCCTTACGGCTGCCACGCGCGACGTTCAGGGTCGGATTGCCGGCCGGCTGGTAGCTGCGCCCCGACTCGCTGCGCGGGAACTTGCCGCCGACGAACAGTTTGTAGGTCTTGGGCACGGGTAGGGTCATGGCCGTGGTCTCTCGAGTGGTTCAGGCCGGGGTCGGAGCATCGGGCAACCGCAGGTAGGCGCGCAGGCCTTGGCGTCCACCCTCACGGCCGAAGCCCGATTCTTTGTAGCCGCCGAACGGCGCCGCCGGATCGAAGCGATTGTAGGTGTTGTTCCAGACCACGCCGGCCTGCAGGCGTTCGGCCACCCACAGGATGCGCGCGCCCTTGTCGGTCCAGACGCCGGCGGAGAGCCCGTAGCTGGTGTTGTTGGCTTTCTCGATGGCTTCGTCGGGGGTGCGGAAGGTCGACACGGTCAGCACCGGGCCGAAGATCTCTTCGCGCGCGATGCGGTGGCTCTGCGCCACCCCGGTGAACAGCGTCGGCGGCCACCAGAAGCCGCGCTCGGGCAGTCGGCACGGCGGCTGGAAACACGTGGCTCCCTCGGCGCGCCCCGCCGCGCACAGCGCTTCGATGCGCGCCAACTGCTGGGCCGAGTGGATCGCCCCCATGTCGGTGTTCTTGTCCAGCGGGTTGCCGACCCGGATGCGCGCCATGCGCCGCTGCAACTTGGCGACGAACGCATCGTGCACACTCTCCTGCACCAAGAGCCGCGAACCGGCGCAGCAGACGTGGCCCTGGTTCATGAAGATGCCGCGCACCACGCCTTCGACCGCTTGGTCCAGCGCCGCGTCTTCGAACACCAGATGCGCCGCTTTGCCGCCCAGCTCGAGCGTCAGGTCGATGCCGCGGCCGGCGACCTGGCGCTGGATCTCCTTGCCGACTTCGGTGCTGCCGGTGAACGCCACCTTGGCCAGCCCCTCGGCGCGCACCAGCGCGGCGCCGGTCGCACCGGCCCCGGTCACCACGTTCACCACGCCGGGCGGCAAACCCGCCTGCTGCAGCACTTCGCACAGACGCAGTGCAGTGAGCGGCGAGGTCTCGGCCGGCTTCAGCACCACGGTGTTGCCGGCCGCCAGGGCCGGCGCGATCTTCCACGCCGCCATCAGCAGCGGGAAGTTCCACGGAATGATCTGCCCCACCACGCCGAGCGGCTCCGGCACGGCCCCGGGGAACACCAGGTCGAGTTTGTCGGCCCAACCGGCGTGGTAGAAAAAGTGCTGCGCCGCCAAGGGCACGTCGATGTCGCGCGTCTCCGCGATCGGCTTGCCGTTGTCGAGCGTCTCCAGCACGGCGAACTCGCGCGCGCGCTCGAGCAACAGGCGCGCGATGCGGAACAGGTAGCGCGCCCGCTCCGTGCCCGGCAGGCGCCGCCACGAGCGGAACGCGCGCTGCGCCGCCACCACGGCCGCAGCGACATCCTTGGGCCCCGCCTCGGCCACCAGGGCCAGCTGGCGGCCGGTCGCCGGATCGCTGGTGGCGAAGTAGCGACCGGTCGAAGGCCGCACGAACGCGCCGTCGAGGAACAGGCCGTAGCGCTCGGCCAGCACCACGTGGTCGGTGCTCTCGAGGGACGGCTCGTACGACCACGCGCCGCCGAACGGCAGTTCGGGGGCGGAGCGCTTGCGGCGGGCTTGGGTTCCGGGCTTGGCCATGGGTTCGTTCAATCGCAGCTGAAGTCGGCGGCGCGCTGGTAGCGGCCGGTGCGTTCCTTCTCGAGTTGCTGCAGCACGTCGGTGAGCAGCGCGCTGGCGCCGAAGCGGAAGTACTGCGGTGACAGCCACAGATCGCCGCAGGTCTCGGCCACCAGCACCAGGTAGCGCAGCGCATCCTTGCTGGTGCGGATGCCGCCCGCAGCCTTCACGCCGACCATGCGGCCGGTCTCCAGATAGTGGTCGCGCACCGCTTCGAGCATCAGCAACACCACCGGCAGCGTGCTCGCCGGGGTGACCTTGCCCGTGCTGGTCTTCAGGAAGTCGCCACCGGCGTCGAGGGCGATGCGGCAGGCGCGGCGGATCGCATCGTAGGTGCGCAGCTCACCGGTCTCGAGGATCACCTTGAGGTGCGCCGGACCACACGCGGCCTTCACCGCGACGATTTCGTCGAACACCTTGCGATACTTGCCGGCGAGGAACGCGCCGCGGTCGATCACCATGTCGATCTCGGTGGCTCCTGCGGCAACGGCGTCGGCAACTTCGCGCAGTTTGCTGCGGGTGTCGATGCGGCCGGCCGGGAACCCGGTGGCCACCGAAGCAACCGCCACGGTGGAGCCCTGCAGCGCTTCGACCGCCACCGGTACCAGGTCCGGATACACGCACACCGCAGCACACGACGGCACCTCACTGCGGCCGGGCAGCGGCTGCCTGGCCTTCTGGCAGAGCGCCCGCACCTTGCCGGGGGTGTCCATGCCTTCCAGCGTGGTCAGATCCATCATGCGGATCGCCAGCAGGTTGGCCCGCGTCTTGGCGGCCTTCTTCAAGGAACGCGTGGCGAGACCGGCCGCCCGCGTCTCGAGGGCAACCGCGTCGACCGGGGGGACGTGGAACTCGGCAGGGTGCGGGGCCATACGACCTGCTGCGATCGTGCCGTGCCACGCCCCCAAAGTCGATGCCGAGCTGGCCATACCCGCCAGCGCGCCAGCGCGTCAGTCCTCGCGGCGCGACTGCACGGCCAGCAACTGCATCACCCAGTAGAGCAGTTGCATCACCGAAGCGGCAGCCGCCGCCACGTAGGTCCAAGCCGCCGCATTCAGCACCGAACGCGCCCCATCCAGCTCGTCGACGTCCAACACCCGGCTGTCCTGCAGGGTGGCCAGCGCGCGGCGGCTGGCATCGAACTCGACGGGCAACGTCACCAGGGTGAACACCGTCGTGGCGGCGAACAGCAGCACCCCGCCATACGCGAGCCACAAGGAGCCGCCGCCCGCGGCCATGGCGATGCCGATCACCACCAGCCAGATGCCGAGGCTCGAGCCGATCCCGGCGACCGGCACCCACGCCGACCGAAAGCGCAGCGCGCCGTAGTTGGTGGCGTGCTGGATGGCATGCCCCACTTCGTGCGCGGCGACGCCCAGGGCGGCCACACTGTTGCTGTGGAACACCGGCTCCGACAACCGCAGGGTCTTGCTGGTCGGGTCGTAATGGTCGGTCAACGCGCCCGGCACCGGCTCGACCGTGACGTCGTGGATGCCATGCGCCTGCAGGATCGCGTGGGCGACCTGGGACCCGGTGTATCCGGAACGGGACGGCACTTCGGAGTACTTGGCGAAGGTGGACTTCACCCGCGCCGAAGCGATCAGGCTCAGCACCATGCCGATGCCGAGGATCAGGTAGTAGGTGAGATCGGCGTGCAGTAGGAGGAAGGACAACATGGGTGGCTGGCTCGAGGCTCGAGCCACCCCCTAGATAGCACCCACCGCGCCGCCCGCAAGGCAGGCAGCGACCAATCCCAACCGCGCCGGGGCCCGGAGCGGCGCGGGCCGGCTCAGCGCCCAGTCGCCCTGGGGGCCGGCGCCGGTGCCGCGGGCCGGGCGCTGTCGCGCAGCTGCCGTTCGGCCTGCCGGCGCAGCCACAGCTCTTCCTCGTCCGTGGTGCCGACCTGCACACTGCTCTGGCCTTCGCCTTCCACGATCTCGCCGACCACCGACCGCGGCAACAGCACCCGGTTGCTGCGCGACTCGAGCACCACGTAGTCGTCCGTGATGCCCGCCATGATGCTGCCCACCAGGCGGTTGCGGTTGGTCAACCGCACGAACCCGGAGGTCGCTTTCTGCAGGTCTTCGTAGTCTTGGGAGCCCAGCGCCGTCAGGTGCGACAGTTCGGCCCGCGGCAGGGTCACTTCACCCTTGCCGTAGACCAAGGTCACGGCCTCCTGCGAACTCGACTTGATGTTGCCGATGAAGTAGTTGCCGTTGCGGAGCTGGGCGAAGGCGCGGGTACCCGGTGCCACGCCGTCGACGGGCGTCGCGACCACCACCGGTTCGGCGTCGGCGACCACTACGCTCTCGTCGAAGCGGACCACCGTGCCGTTCCGTTCGGCGGGCGCGGCAGTGGTCACGGCCACCGGCCACTGCAACCCCGGCGTCGGGGTTGCCGTCGTGCCCGTGGTTTGGCTCGGCGATGCCTCGGGCTCGGTGGCCGGCGCAACCACGGGCCCGGTCCCGGCCACCGCGGTGGGTTCGGGCACCGGCACGGCAGTCGGCGGCATGGGCTCCGCTGGCACCGCGCTGGGGGCTGGGGGTTCCGGCACTGCGGGACCGGCCACGGCGACCGGCGGGGCGACCGGCGGCAGCGGGGCAGCCACCGGCGCGCTGCCCGGCGCAACTACGTCCACTGGGTTCGCCGCGGCCACGGCGCCAGCGCCAGCCGGCTGGCTGCGGTCGGGTTCGACCGGCTGCGGCTGCGCCGGCTCGACCACCGCCAACGACCGCGGCTCGGGCAGTGGCGGCACCCCGATGCCGTTGGCCAACACCGGACGCGGCACCTCGGCCACCAACTGGGCCGAAGTCGTCTCGCCCAAACCGAACCACTGGGGCTCCACCACCGCCGCAACCCCGATGCCACAGGCCAGCAGCAGAGCGGCCGCGGCCGCCGTCCACCCGCCCCAACGCCGCTGACGGGTCTGGCCCGCGAGCACCCGGAGCTCGGGCGGCGGCGTCGCCACCGCCAAGGTAGCCGCCAACTCCGCAGCCGCAGCGGCAGCGAACTCGGGCTCCCGTTCGTGTTCCGGGGCTGCGCCCGCCGCACCGTCCCCCGACGCCGACGCCACTTCCTGCACGTCCGCCAGCTCGTCGAACCCGGCCCCCGCCAGCGGTTCCCAGCCGGCCTCGGTCGGCTCGCTCGCCCCATCGGCAGAGGCATTGAGCGGCATCGACAAACCTGCTGCGGCGACGTCGCCATCGGCCACGGCCTCGTCCAGTTCGAGCGCGGCGTCCGAACCGCCCTCGGCGGCGAACGCGTCAGCGGCCGCGAACTCGGTTGCCTCCTCGGTCTCGCCGTCTGCGGCGAGCGGCTCGGCACCCACGTCGCCATTCTCGGTGCCAGCTTCGGCTTCGGCACTGGCGCTCTGCCATTCGCCGTTGCCTTCGTCGAGCACCACCAGATCGGCGGCCTCGTCCTGGCCGGTGGTGCCCAGCGCCTCGAGAGCTGCGGGGGACAGTGGCTCCCCAAGGCTCGCCAGGTCTTCCTCCTCGCCGTCGAACTCCTGGCTGGCCTCGAGCGCAAACTCGTCCGGCATGCCCACGTCACTGCTGGCGCCTCGCTGCGCCGCATCGGCGAACGCGTGCGGTGCATCCGCGGCCACGTCGTCGAGTTCGAGCAGCTCGCCAGACCAACTGGATGGCGCGTCCGCCTCGAACGGAGCGCGCGCGGCGAACTGTTCGCTCGGAGCCGCCGCCGGCTCGTCGGGCGCGGCGAACAACAGGTCGTCGGCGTCCGGTGCGGGTGCTGCAGCAGGTGGCTCGCCAGCCGCCGGCTCGGTCGCCCGCGGCTCGGCCGCGGCAGGATCGAACAGGGATTCCAGCGACGGCACCGCGGCGCCCGGTCCCTCGTCGATCACGAAGTCGTCAGAAGCATCGAGCTCGTCGTCGCGCTGCAGTTCCTCGGTCATGTTCGCTCCGAATGCGCGGCAGACGCCGCCGATGGCAAGGTAGTCCCGCCACGCTATCGGCTGCCAGGGGACTCGGACTTGCGGCCGCCGCTCAGTCCACGGGCGCGCCCGGCTCCGGCCGGTCCAGTTCCCGGCACGCGGCCGACGACGGCAGCAAGCGGCGCACGCCACCGCGCAACACCGTGAGGCCCATGGCATCGACGTGTTCGAGCAGCGGGATCAGGTACTTGCGGCTGGTGCCGAGGCCGTCGCGCAGCGCTGGGATGTCGAGCACGCCGCCGTGGCTCTGGCAGTTGTCGCGAATCGCCAACAGCAGCTGGCGGAACGGCCCGCTGGCGTACCAGTGCTCGCCGACGGCGACCAGGCGGCCTTCGTCCTGGGCCCGCTCCAGCAGGGAACCGAGCAGGTCGGCATCGACGGCCACGCCCAAGGCCTGGGCCAACTCGGCCCGATCCGGTGGCCGCGCCCCGGCCTCGGCGCAGCGCGCCACGATGCGTTGCAGCAGTTCTTGGCGTTCGGGCGGCAGCGGCCGCAGCCGCTCCTCGAACAGCAGGTGGCCGCGCCGGCCCGGCCGCGCCCGCCCCGAGGCGATCAGGCGCGCGAACAGGTGCGCCAACAGGGGCTCCGGCAGGGTGCGCGACGTGCGCACGGCGGAGCGCGCCACCGACGCCGCGTCGGGCCGGTGCTGCAGGATTTTCGCCACCGCCGTCTGCAGTTCTTCGGCGCCGACCTGCACGTGCGCGGCCAGGAACACGCGCAGCAACTCGGCGTCGTACACGGCGTCGGGCAGCTCCGGCAACAGTTCCAACACCGCGGCTTCGGGCAGCACCAGGGCCCGCGCCAGATCTTCGAGGCCGGCCCCCGCCGGACCGCAGCGCTCCAGCTCCAGCCGCAGACGGGCGGCGGGTGACGCGCCGGCCGCCGCCAGGGCATCGAGTTCGACCGCCAACTGCTGGCGCCGGATCCGCGCCGTGTCGGCGACGCGCAACACCGTGCCACCACCGACCGTGCGCGGCGGGGTCTGCAAACGCAGCAGGAAGCGATCGTCGGGCGCACACGCAACCGGCTCGGCGAGTTCGAGCCGAGCGGTGCACTGCGCACCGGGCTGCAGCAGCTCGCGGTCGAGCAACACCAGTTCGCCTTGCACCTCCGCGGTGCCGACGTGGCAGCGCACCGCCGCGCGATGTGGCAGCGGACGACCGCGGGCCACCGCCGTGAGCGACACGTCCAGGGCCGAGCCCGCGTGGCACGTGTCGGGTGTCGCCACCACCATGCCGCGGTGCAGCGGCCAATCCCTGGCGCCGGGCACCGCCAAGGCCGTGCTGTGGCCGGCACGTGCCGAAGCCACCTTGCCGCCGTAGGCGTGCAGACCACGGACTTCACAGGCCGCGCCGAGCGGCAGGAACGCCACGGTGTCGCCCGGCGCGATGGTGCCACTCTGCGGAATGCCGGTCACCACGGTGCCGATGCCCGGCAGCGAGAACACGCGCTGGATCGGCATGCGGAACGGCCCGCGCGCGTCCCGCTGGGCCACCGCAGCGGCGCAGCGCGCCAGTTCGCTGCGCAGGGCCTCGAGGCCAACCCCGGTGGCGGCGCTGACCGGGAGGATCGGGGCCAAGGCCAGGTGGGTCGGCCGCAGCAGCTCGCGGATCTCGCTCGCAGCCAGGGCCGCCAGACCCGGGTCGACCATGTCGATCTTGTTCAGGGCGACGATCGCCGAACGCACCCCGAGCAGTTCGAGGATCTCGACGTGCTCCTGGGTCTGCGGCATGACCCCGTCGTCGGCCGCCACCACCAGCAGTGCCAGGTCGATGCCGGTGGCGCCGGCGACCATGTTGCGCACGAACCGTTCGTGCCCCGGCACGTCGACGAAGCCGAGCCACCGGCCGTCGGGCAACTGCAGGCGGGCGAAGCCGAGGTCGATGGTCAGGCCACGGCGCTTCTCCTCGGCCAGTCGATCGGGATCGATCCCGGTCAGCACCCGAACCAAGCTGCTCTTGCCATGGTCGATGTGGCCCGCGGTGCCGACCACGACCGGCAGGATCTCACGCGAACTCGCTTTGTCCGCCGCCATCCCGACCTCACCTGCGGACTTGGCCGCGGCCATGCCGGGGCGCTCGCGGGCCCGGCAATCCCGGAACGCGCGGCAGCGGCAATCCAGCCTGCGGCGGCATCCGCCGGGGCAGCATCCGCCGGGGCAGCATCAGCCAGGATAGTAGAGGAGCCGCTGGCACGAACCGCACCGCACCACCGACGAACTGCCGCGCACGCGCGCTTCGTCGTTCGGCGTGATGCGGTTGTAGCAACCTTGGCAATACCGGTCGACCACCTCGGCGATGGCCTGACGGTCGCGGGTCTTGAACAGCCCCTCGTACTCGCCCAACAGGTCGAGCGGCACCCCTTCGGCCAGCGCCTTGCGCCGTTCGCGGACCGCGGCGATCGCGCCAGCGCGCGAACTGCGCAGCTTCTCGGCCTCGGCCAGGAAACCCTCGAACACCTGCCGCTCTGCCGCGACGGCCGCCTCGGCTTCCGCCACACCGGGGCGCAGTGCTTCGACTGCTTCCAGCAGCTTGAGCCCTTCCTCCTGCGTGACGTCGCGGTCCTTGCGCACCGCCTCGATCTGGAACAGGGTCGCCTGGTACTCGGCGTTGTTGCGCACCGTGTTGAGGCGCTCGTTGAGCTTCTTGATCGCCTCGTCGCTGCTGCGCACGGCTTTGTCGAGGGCACGCGCGTCGAGGTCGGTTTTCTGCACCTGCGTGCGCCGTTCGGCGAGGGTGCGCTCCAATTCCTCCAGCCGCCGGCGCCGCTTCTGCTCCTCCACCGGCAACGAGTCGATGTCCTTGGTCAGGGAGGCGATCTCTTGGTCGACTTTCTGCAGCTCGAGCAGCTTCTTGACTTGCGGGTGCACCGGTTCCTCGGTTGTGTCTGCCTGCGCCAGCACTGGCGCGGGCAGTGTAGCGGCCCCGAGTGCCGTCTCAACGGGCGAACTGGCAATCGCCGCGGCCGCCCCCGGAGCCGAGCCCGGACACCGTCGGCCAACCCAGGAGCCCCCCACGCTCTGCTCGGCACCTCGGCAGCGGGCTAGGCCAGCCCACGGCTCGGCGCCCCACCAGCCGAAGGCCCGCCACCCGGAACCGGCGGCGACTGGCCGCGGCTCTGGCGTTCCGCCACCAAGCGCTGCAGCTCCCGCTCGATGGTCAGCAGGAACTGCGAGCCCTGCGCCACCTCCGTCCAGGCCTCCTGATGCTTGCGCCACACCGGGGCCTTGCAGGCCAGGGCATTGATCGCCCCGCCGCCGGCTTCCTCCAGCAACTTGTCGGGGGCCATGGCAGCGGCCGCGAGCGAACGGATCGCCACCGCACCGTCGCGCAGCGCCTCGACCACGGCCACCAGTTCGTCGCTGACCGCGGCCAAGTGCGCCTCCAGAGCCGCGGCCGGCGCTTCGCTCGCCAGCCAACCGCGCAGGAGTTCGCGGCCATCGCCACTCGGCGGCTGCCAGGACGAAGGGGCGGCGCTGCTGCCCGGCAGGGCGAAACGATCGCGCAGGTCGGTGCGCTGCCGCTGCAGCCGCCCCAGCAGGTCGGCCCCACCCATGGCGAACGCAACCAGCCGACCGAACAGCCGCGGCAGCCGTTCGGCCGCCACCCGTTCCCCCGCGATCGCCTCGGCCAGCTCGAGCAACCAGGCTTCGGCAGCGCTGCTGCCGCCCCGACCCTGGCCACCCGCGGCGGCCGGCAGGCGCGCGTCGAGCTTCTGCAGCACGGCACTCCGTTGGGCCAGCCACCCCGTGGCGGCGTCCGACGGCGTGGCCGCCTGCAGCGCCGCAGCCAGCACCGATTGCTGGCTCGCGGGCGCGGCGTCGAGGCAGGCCGCCAGAGCTTCCTGCAGCACCGCCAGCAGTTCTTCCGGCGGCAGCTCACCCAAGCCACCGGCCGAAGTCGCACGCGGAACCGGCTGCAACCGGAGCTGCAGCCGAAATGGCGCAATCCGCACCACGCTGCCGTCCGCCAACGGAAACGGCACGTCGATCGGCAACCGCACGCCGTCGACTTCGGTGCCGTTGCGGCTGCCGCGGTCGAGCACGGTGTAGCCCTCACCCTGCCACTCCACCAGCGCGTGCCGTGCGGAGACGATCGGATCCCCAAGGCACAGGGTGTTCTCCGTGTCGTGCCGGCCGATGGTCACCGGCGCCCGTCCCAGTTCGAAGCGCCGCACCTCGGCCTGGCCGTCGCGCACGATCTCCAGCACGGGCCTGGACAGCGGCTGGGCGAGAGCCGCGGCTGGCTGCATGGCGGCGGCGGGTCCAGCACCGGCGGGCACCGCCAGCGTCCGCAGCAGCTCGGCGAGGCAAAGGTCGCGGCGCTGCGCCTGGCAGACCTCGACCTCGAGGCTGACCGCGCAGCGGCCCAACTGCCGTTCGAGGAGCGCATCGAGCGCCGCCAGATCGGTCGGCGGTGCCTCCGGCTCGCCGGCGAGCAGCAGCACCACCGCCAAGTCCAGCAGGCCGGTGTAGGCGCGCACCAGCAACGGCTCCTGCACCGCCGTCCGCACGGTCGGATCCTGCCGATCGGCAACGTCGAACAACCACGCGCCAGCGGGGAACTGCTGCTGCAGCGCGGCGCGAAACTGCATGCGGCTCGAGGCTTCCCGGGCCGGGCTCTCGGCGAGCGCCGCACGCCAGCGCAGCAACTGGCGGTCGACGCATTCCCGCACGTCTTCGATCGAGGTTGCGTCGTGGACCACCAAGGTGCGCAGCAGCAGCATGCCCAGCGCGAACGAATCCACGGGCAGTTCGGTGGCGCGGTGGAACGTGCAGGCCGCACTGCTGGCGGCGGCCAGGGCGGCGCACAGCTCGGGCGGCGCCTCGACCGCCAGCGCCGTGCAGCCCCGCGGCCGCACTTCGGTGATCCGGCACCACAGCTCGCCCACCGCACCGGCCGCGGCGATCGACACCCAGTCCCCCGGGCGAAACCGCCGCGGACCCGCCGGCACTTCGAGGTCGACGACGAACTGCGTTTGGGGCCCGGGTGATGCCAACCCCGGAGCGGCCAGCCCCGCAGCGGCCCGCCCCGACAACGCCGTCTCGGGCGCCGGCACGACCAACCGCCCGACGCAGGGCAGGATCCGGCTGCGCCCTTCGGCATCGTCGAGCCACGGCGAAGCATACGGACGGCAGCGCAGGTCGTCGCGCCACTCCGGGCCCGGCACCGTGTGCCGCGGACCGTGCTCCGGCACCCGTTCGCTGCCCGAGCCGAAATCGGCGAGCAACACCCGGGCAGCCCAGGGCCACGGCGCCCCACTGGCATCCCACTGGGCCAGCACATTGCCCGGCTGCAGGCCGAAGTGCGCCGAACCGGTGGCGGTGTGCACCGCCCGAACCGCCGCCGCGAGCTGCTGCAGCACGCGCACCTTGGCCCACAGCACTTCGCCGGGCCAGCGCCGCCGATCGCCCGCGGTCGACCAGCCTGGGCCCGGTACCGCCCCCTTGGCTCGCCCGAGGCGGTCCATGAGCGCGTCGAGATCGCCATCGGCCAGCTCGAGGGCCAATGCATGCCCACCGTGGAAGGACACCACCTCCACGGCCTGCTCGACCCCCGCGCGGCCGTCCCCACCGCGCGCATGGCACGCCGCGCGTTCGGGGCAGGTGCAGCACGGCAGCCAAGCCGCGGCCCGTTGGTGCTCGGCGCGCACCGACGGCTCGGCGAGTGCTGGCAGCTCCCGCAACCAGCCCGCGGCATCGAGGACCTCCACGCCCGGACGCGGGCGTTCGCCGCCGGTGGCGAGGCCCCGTTCCAGAGCGCCACGGTCCAAAGCCAGGCGGTAGTAGACCGCCGCGGCCCCGCCGACCGGGCTCAGGTAGCGGACGCCTCCGGTCGCATAGGGCGCGAGCCCGTGCGCCGCGAGCCGCGCCTCGTCGCGGCACACCGCGAGCCGTTCGCCGGTGCGCACGCAACCGATCGGGAAGTGGATCTGCCGCCGCCGGCAATACGCCAGCGGCCCGACGTCGAGCACCGACTCGGGCACCGGCACGGTCGCCAGCACGCCGGTCGCCAGCACGCCGGTCGCCGAGCCATGGGCAGCGACGGCGGCGTGGCGGTCCCGTTCGCGCCGCCAATGCGCGTCGATCTCGCCGTTGCTGGGGCCACGGCGGTCCCGGCCGGGCCCGAATTCGGGCACGTCCCGCTGCAGTTTCCAGGCGAAGCGCACCGCGGTGCCGCCGCCGCTGGCCAGTTCGGCGAGCAGCACGCGCGCCAGCCGTCCCTCGTGCAGCACCACCAGCGCACCGGCTTCGTCACGGACCGGGCGAAACCATGCGGAGCCCGGGCCGGCGCCGAGGCCCGGACCGAACCAAGCCGCGGCCGCCGCCAAAGGCGCGCCGGACCCATCCCCCGAAGCCGCGTGGCTCACGAAGGCTCCCGCCACACGGTGCCGAGCCGGCCCAAACGGGGCCACGGCTGCCACGGATTCGATGAGGACACCACGCGCCGAGCGTAAGCGACGGCCCATTCCCCTGCCACGGTGCGTTGGTCCCGACGCGCGCGGCTGCTACCGTGCTGGCATGCCCCCGCTGGACGCCAAGCGTCATCCCGCCGCTCGTGGCGACGAACTCGAGCTCACGATCGACGCCATGGGCAGCGGCCCGGACGGGGTCGGCCATCTCGGCGACTACGTGGTGTTCGTGCCCGGAACGCTGCCCGGCGAACGGGTCTGGACCCGCATCACCTCGGCGACCCGCAAGTTCGCCCGCGGCGAACTGCTCGAAGTGCTGGCGGAGGCCCCCGAGCGGCGCGCTCCGGGTTGCCAGCACTACCTGCGCTGCGGTGGCTGCCAGCGGCGCCACCAGGACTACCCCGCCCAGTTGCGCGACAAGCAGGCCCGGCTGCAGCGCGCCGTCGACCACGCTGCCGGTCCAGGCGTGCTCGCGGTGCAGCCGACCGTGCCGGCGCGGCCGCCGCACGGCCAACGCCACAAGGTCGTGGTGCACCTGCGCAACACCCGCACGAACGGACTGGAACCGTGTTTCCATCGCCTGCGCAGCCCTGAACTGGAGGCGATCACCGAGTGCCCGGCCAGCGACCCGCTGGCGTGGGATCTGGCGCTCGAGACGGTGCGCCGGTTGCACGACCTGCCGCACGGCGCCTGGGATCCGGACTTCGCGCCGCACGGTTTGTTGCGTTCGGTGCTGGTGCGCGCCACCACCAACGGCGCCTGCCATTTGGTGCTGGTGGCGCGGCAACCGGAGATCCCCGGGCTCCAGGAACTGGTGCCAGCGCTGCAGGCCGCGGGCGCCACGGCCATCGCGGTGAACCACAACCCCGGCGAGTTCTCGCAACTGCTCGGCCCGCACACCGAACGCATCGCCGGGCCGTCGCGCCTGCCCGAGCAGCTCGGCGACACCACCTACCTGATCTCGCCCACGGCGTTCTTCCAGACCAGCCCGCAGCAGGCGTTGGTGCTGGTCGAGTCGGTGCTCGACTGGCTGCGCCCCAGCGCGAACGACGTGGTCGCGGACCTGTTCTGCGGCGGCGGCCTGTTGACGCTGCCGTTGGCACGCCGCGCCAAGCTCGCGTTCGGCGTGGAGTGGAACGCACTGGCGGTCGGCGATGCGCGAGCCGCCGCCGAACACAACGGCCTGCGCAACGCCACCTTCCACAGCGGCGACGTGCCGACCTGGCTGTTGCGCTGCGGCCGCGACCTGCCGCGCCCGAACCTCGTGGCGCTCGATCCGCCGCGCGCCGGCCTCGATCCCGCGGTGGTGCGCGAACTGGCCCGGTTGCGGCCGCAGCGGCTGGCCTACGTGTCGTGCGAGCCGGAAACGCTGGGCCGCGACCTACGGCTGTTGCTCGGCGCCGGCTATCGCCTGCACTCGGCGCTGTCGATCGACATGTTCCCCGAGACCGCCCACCTCGAAGCGCTGGCCTGCCTCGAACGGACCGGCTAGCCTCCGGCCGGCATGAAGGCCCTGCTGCCGACGTTCCTCTTGTTCGCCGCCTGCCATTCGATGCCCAGCCGTCCAGACGCCGTCACCGTCCGCTCCTTCGGGGTCGACCGCACCGGTCGCCCAGCCACGCTGTGGACCCTGCGCAGCGGCGCGGTCGAGGTGGATGTCACCGACCACGGCGCCACGCTGGTGGCCGTGCGCACGCCCGACCGCGCCGGCTTCCCGGCCGACGTGGTGCTCGGGTTCGACTCGGTGAACGGCTACGAGTCCCCGGACAACCAGTACTTCGGCTGCACCACCGGCCGGGTGTGCAACCGCATCGCCCATGCGGTGTTCACCCTGGATGGTTCCACCTACCACCTGACCGCCAACGACGGCAGGCACCATCTGCACGGCGGCGGCCCGCGCAGCCTCGACAAGGTGCACTGGCACGGCGAAGTGCTGGCGCGCGACGACCAGCCGGCCGTGCGCTTCACCTACCGCTCCCGGGACGGCGAAGAGGGCTATCCGGGCAACCTCGACATCACGGCCACCTACACGCTGCTGCGCGAAGGAGCCCTGCGCGTCGACTACGAGGCGACCACCGACCGGCGCACGCCGGTCAACCTGACCAACCACGCCTACTGGAACCTCGCTGGAGCCGGTGCCAGCGCCGCGGAACTGGCCGCGCACGACCTGCAGATCGACGCCGAAACCTACACCGTGGTCGATGCCGGGCTGATCCCGACCGGAGCCTTCGCCAAGGTGGCCGGCACCGCACTCGACTTCCGCAAGCCGTTTCCGGTCGGCGCCCGCCTCGGCGAACTCACCGACGAGCCGACCAAGGGTTACGACCACAACTTCGTGCTGCGGCCCGGGGCCGGACTGCGCCAGGTCGCGGTGCTGCACCACCAGGGCAGCGGCCGCCGGGTGACGATCGCCACCACCGAGCCGGGGCTGCAGTTCTACTCGGGCAACTTCCTGGGCGGCCAAGTCGGCAAGAACGGCAAGAGCTACGCCAAGCGCAGCGCGCTGTGCCTCGAGACGCAGCACTTCCCGGACAGCGTGCACCACGCGCACTTCCCGAGCATCTGGCTCGAGCCGAAGCAGGTCTACCACACCACCACGGTGTGGACGTTCGCGGCGGAGTGAGTCGCGGCGCCGCCGCGACGCCGCCCGCGCCAGCCACTGGGTGCCCCACTGGCTGCCAGTGACTGGGTACGGCTGCCAGTCACGGCATGCCCGTCACTGGATGTGCAGCGCCAGGCGCAAAGCGCCCTTGGCCTTGCCGAGGGTGAGCACCAGTTCTCCCGGCATCTCGTCGGCAGCTTCTGGCGGCACCTCCAGGCCAAACTTCTCCAGGTGCGGCAGCAGACCGGGCAGATCCAACGCCATCCGCAGCAGCACGCCCTCCGCCAGCGGCGCGCGCTTGACCCGGTCGTCCAGGGCGGCGTCGGCCAGCGCCGTGGTGTTCTTGGTCAGGTTGCCGCCGCCACCCAGCGCCCCCACCAGGTACTTGCCGGCGGCGCCCATCAGGCTGGTGGCCAACCCACCCACCAGCGGTTCGTCCTCGTCTTCGCCCCGCACCACGGCGCGGTCGAACGCGAGCCCGCGGTGCTGCTCGGCGCCGAAGGCGATCTGCAACTCCTGGTTGCGGTTCGCCAGCTTCTGCTGGGACATCAGCGCACGATACGCCTCGCTGGCCACGAACTTGCCGTAGGCAGCGCCATCGAGCAAGCCCGCCAGAAGTCTGCCGGCCAGCGGCTCGCCGCCAATGCCAAGAGCCATGCCGCCGTCGTAGTGGCCGAGCGCCTCGCGTTGCAACTTCGCCGCCTGCTGGCGCAGTTCGGGCGTCTGGAACGCCAGCGCCGCACTGGCCTCGAGCAACGGCTCACACAGAGCGAGCAGGCTGGCCGGCGCCAGGGAGACCTGCGCGTCCAGCAGGGACCTGCCGGGCAACACCGGCACGCCCGCCGCGCACGGCGCCAGCGCCGTGAGGAACCGCGCGAACGGCGAGCCTTCGAGCGGCACCAGATCGAGCGCGACGTCGAGCCCACCGAGGCGCGGATCCTCGATGTCGCCCGTGACCTGGATCGTCACCACCGAGACCTGCCGCGGGAAATCCCACACCGCCCGCGTCCACAACACGGCCTCCTTGCCGGTGAGCCCCAACTGCTGCAGCACCACCGACAACGCGGTCTGCACGTACGCGCGGCCGCCTTCGATCGGTTCGGCAAACGCCTCCATCAGGGCCCCTGGGCGCGCTTGCACCTCGATCACCGGCACATCGCCCTTGCCCAACACCACGGCGAACCGGCGCTCGGCGTCCATGGTGAACGCATAGTGGCCGTCGTTGGCGAGGTCGGGCAACGGATCGGTGATGCCAAGGCCATCGGCAAGCATCGGCCCGAACATCGGGTGGCTGGTTTTGAGCACGACCAGCGGCTCTGCCGTGCTGGCGACGGCAGGCTTGGCGGCAGGCTGGCTGGCTGCTTGGGCGAACAGCGGCAGCGCCATGGCGGCCGCAACGAACCAGGTGGGGCGAGTCCTCATGTGCGACCGGCACGATACCATCGCACCCGGCGCAACGGCACGTCCGCCCACATCAGAACCTCAGCGCCGGTAGACGCCGAGCAGGCAGTGCTCCGGATACGGCACGCCAAGGCCGCGGCACAGCCGCTGCACGCGCAGTTCGAGTTCGCAGAGCGACCGGAACCGCGCGAACGTCCGGCAATCGTCGAGGCGCAGGAAGTTCGCTTCGCTCATGCCCACCCCGGCGAACAGGCGCTGCAGCACCGAGCGCGTGTTCATGCGGAAGCAGGTTGGGAACGTGTCCTTCTTCGCGGTGCCCCACAGCCACTGCTTGACCACGTGGCGCAAGCCCATCGGCGCCAACCGCGTGAGCAGCGGCATCGGCGAGCCGGCGAACACCGTGTAGACGATGGCGATGCCGCCGGGCCGCAGCGCGCGGGCGATGCTCTGCACGCAGCGTTCGGGTGCCGCGATGTGCTCGGCGACCATGCGCAAGGTGACCAGATCGAACCCGCCGCCGCCGTCGTAGTCGTCGAACGGCTGTGCGATGCGTTCGTGCACCCAGGCATTCTCCTGCAGGGTCGGATCCGGGTCGACGCCGACCAGGCGTGCGCAGCGCCGGCTGAGCGCTTCGGCCAGTGGCTGGTTGCTGGGGAACAGTTCGCGGCCACAACCGGCGTCGAGCCAGGCCATGCCGGGCGCCACGGTGCCGGCGACCAGGGCTTCGTAGACGTCGTCAGGCGTGTGGTAGCCGTAACTGCGGCGCAGCCGAGGGCCCCAGCCGAGTCGGGCCTCGGGCCCATAACGCAGATGGAACATCTGCCGCAGAGCCGCGGCATCGGGCAGGCGGACGAGGACGGGTTCGGGCACGCGAGGATCTCGGGCCGGCACTTCTACCACGCAGGCGCCCGCCGCTCACGCACCGCCTGCCACCACCGGCTCTCGCACCAGCCGTTCCACCGACTGCGCGTCCTCGCCACTGGCGAACAGCAGCAGCGTGTCGCCGGCCAACAACTCGGTCGGCCCCCGCGCCACCAGGTGCCGGCCAGCGCGCACGATCGCCACCACCAACGCCCCGGCCGGCAGGTTGCAGTCGGCGATCCGCCGCCCGACCACCGCCCCGGCGGGCGGCACCGCGATCTCGTAGAGCCGCGGCGGATTCGCCAGCCCGCCTTCACCGCGCGCTGCGCTGGCCACCGTGGCCTCGGCCTCGACCGGGCTGCTGCCCAGCGCTTCGAGCAACTGGTGCGCCATCGCCAAGCCGAGTTCGCGTTCGGCGTGCACCGGCCGGGTGCGCGGCAGGCTCTGCAGCGCCGCGAGTTCGCCGCCGCTGTGCACCCGCGCCACCACTTCGAGGTCGGGCCGCACGCTGCGGGCGTGCCACATCGCCAGCCGCTGCGCCACCGGATCGGGGTTGGTCAGCACCAACGCACGCGCCCGCTCGACCGCAGCGCGGTCGAGCAGCACCGGCCGGCTGCCGTCGCCGAACAGGGCCGGTTGGCCGCTGGCGCGCAGCCGCTGGACCACGGCGCGGTCCATTTCGACCACCACGAACGGCACCTGCCGGGCGCGCAGGAACTCGGCCAGCAAGCTGCCGACGCGGCCGTAGCCGACCAGCACCACGTGCTCCTGCAGAGTGCGGGCCACCGCTGGCTCGAGCATTTCGAGCGGCGCCTGGTCGCCGCGGCCATGGCGCGCCGCCAGCCGATGCAGCAGCACGGCGAGGCTCGGCACACCGCGGAACAACAGCGGGCTCACCGCGATGCTGGCGATCGCCGTCGCCACCACCAGATCCCGCCCACCCGGCGGCAACACCCCGAGTCCGGTGGCGAGGCCCGCCAGCACGAACGAGAACTCGCTGACCTGCGCCAGGCCCGCGCCGACCGCCAGCGCGTGCCGCGGCGACGTCCCGGTCCACAGCAGGAAGCCGACCGCCACCAGCGGTTTGCCGACCAGCACGCAGGCCATTGCCGCGAGCAACAGCCCCGGCTCGCGCAGCACGAACCCAGGATCGAACAGCATGCCGGCCGCGACGAAGAACAGCACCGCGAACGCATCCCGCATCGGCAGCGCGTCGGCGGCGGCCTGGTGCGCGAGGTCGCTGCGGCCGACCACCATGCCGGCCAGGAACGCACCGAGCGCCAGCGACACGCCGAACGCCTCGGCCGCCGCGAAGGCGATGCCGAGCGCCAGCGTGACCACCGCCAAGGTGAACAGTTCGCGCGAGCGCGCCCGCGCCACGAGGCCCAGCAGCAGCGGCACCACCCGGCCGCCGCCGACCACCACCACCACTGCCAAGGCGGCCACCTTGCCGAAACTCTGCAACAGCAACAGCCAGAGCGCGGGTGCTTCGGCTCCAGCGGTGCCCGGCCCCGCACCCGCCAGCGCCGGCAGCACCACCAGCAACACCACCGTGATCAGGTCCTCGACCAACGACCAGCCGACCGCAACCTTGCCCGGCTGTGCGCCCAGCAGGCCCAGTTCGGTCATGCCGCGCACGATCACCACCGTCGACGCGGTGGCGAGGCCCATGCCGAGCACCAGCCCGCCTGCGAGCGGCCAGCCGATCAGGGCCCCGAGCCCGGCCCCGAGTGCCACCACCGCGCCGCTGGCGAGCAGCGCCCCCGGCACCGCCTGCCGGCGCACCGCCCACAGGTCGGGGAACGAGAACTCGAGCCCGACGCCGAACATCAGCAGGATCACGCCGACGTCGGCGAGCTGGCCGGCGAGTGCCGCGTCGCCGACGAACCCCGGAGTGTGTGGGCCGATCAGCGTGCCGGCCAGCAGGTAGCCGAGCAGCGGCGACAAGCCGCAGAGCCGCGCCAGGGTGCCCAGCACCAGCGCAGCCACCAACGCCACCACCACCGTCGAGCTCCAGAGCATCCGCCGAATGTAGGCCAACCACCCACCAGCGCCAGGGCAGCCATGGACCGGCCCCCGGGCTTCTGCGATGCTCCCGTGCTCCATGCAGCCCAAGAAGCGCATCGCCCTGATCTCGACCGGTGGCACCATCGAGAAGACCTACGACGAACTGGCCGGCGTGCTCGACAACCGCGCCGGTGTGCTCGACGTGGTGCTGGCCAGCCTGCAGCTCCAGGGGGTCGAGATCGTGCGCATCCCGCTGATGAACAAGGACAGCCTGCAGATGACTTCGCAGGACCACGACCTGATCGCGCGCACCGCCGGCTCGATGGCCGAAGCGCACGACGGCGTGGTGATCGTGCACGGCACCGACCGGTTGGCGGTCACCGGCGAACGCATCGTGGCCCTCTCCGGCAGAGCCCGCGTGCCGATCGTGCTGACCGGGGCGATGCGGCCCTACGTGATGCGCAACACCGATGCCCTGCAGAACCTCACCGAAGCACTGCTCGCGGTGCAGGTGCTGCAACCCGGCGTCTACGTGGCGATGCACAACCAGGTGCTGCAGTTCCCCGGCGTGGTCAAGGACAAGGACCGCGGCACGTTCGTGCGCGCCGAGCCATGAGCGCGGCCCGCGCCGCGCTGCGGCACCTGCCGTTCGCGTTGTTGCTCCTGGTCGGCCTCTGCCCGGTGCTGCTCTACCTCTGGCACCAGCAAGACCCCGAAAGCGCGGTGCGCCTGGCGCATGGCATCCACCGCCTGCTGCAGCAGACGCTGTTGGCCACCGGCCTGGTGCTGCTCGGTCTTCTGTTGCTGTTCCCGCCAGCGCGCGCCGGCCTCCGTCTCTGCTTCGCCCACCTGCACCGCCAGTTCACCACTGACCGCGGCCCGCTGCTGCAGGCACTTGGCGAACTGCGCCACTTCGCCTCACCGCAGCGCCACTTCGAAGTCGGCCGGCTGGCACTGGCCGCGGGCGACCTGCCGCTCGCCGCCCAGCATCTCGACGCCGCCGCAGCGCAGACCCCCGACGTGGCCGCGGTGCACTACCAGTACGGACGCCTGCTGCTGCGCCTGGGCCAACCCGCTGCCGCCCGTGGCGCCTTCGCCACCGCCGAACGCCTCGACCCCGGCCACGCCTTCGGCGACGCGCTGCTCCAGCACGGCCGCGCCCTCTGGCTGCTCGGCCAGGAGAGCGCCGCCACCGCGGTGTTCCTGAGCCACCGCCAGCGCCACGGCGGCAGTGCCCAGAGCCTCTACTGGCTCGGCCAGGCGCTGCGGCGCACCGGCGACGCCGCCGCGGCCCACGATGCGTTCGCCGCCGCCGCCACGGCCCCCGGGCCGCGCACGGCGGAAGCCGACTGGTACCGCGCCTGGGCGCGCCTGCAACTGCACCGCCCCCGCGCCACGCCCCCCCGGAGCACCCCATGAACGACGGCCTGCGCCGCCTCGACGAGCTGCCGGTCACGCTGCTGGTGGCTCTGGCCTACCTGCTGTGCGCCCTGTGGACCGATCCGTTCGCACCGGATCCCCAGGCCCTCGAACGCGCCGGCTGGCTGACCCCGCTGGCCGCCGCTTCGGGCGAAGGCTGGCGACTGTTCAGCTATGCGTTCCTGCACGGCGGGATCGTGCACCTGCTGTTCAACCTGGCGATGTTCGCGCAGATCGCGCCGCCGCTGGAGCGTTCGCTCGGCAGCCTGCGCTTCGCGCTGCTCTACGCGGTGGCCGCACTCGGCGGCGGGATCGCCGCTTGCCTCCTCTACGACGTGCGCCAACCGGTGGTCGGCGGCTCGGGGGCCCTGTTCGGCATGCTCGGCGCGCTGGTGGCGATGAACATGCGCTCGGGCCGGCATCTGCTGTCGTTCCTCGACTTCGCCGGGCCGCGGCGGCTGCTCGGCACGATCGCGGCGAACCTGGTGATCGGGTTCCTGCTGCCGTTCGTCAGCAACACGGCGCACATCGGCGGGCTCTTGGCGGGGTTCCTGCTGACGTTCTACTGGCTGTGGCCGGGACGGGCCGAACCGCGAACCGTGTGGCGCGGTCGGCTGGCCACGGTGGTGCTGCTGGGTGGGTTGTCGTTCGGCAGTCTGTGTCCGGTGTGGCGCTGGGACTGGCTGTGGCTGCAGAGCGAACGGGCCAGCGGGCCGCGGCAGGAGGCGCTGCAGCGCGCCGCGGCGATGGCGTACTTCGGGGTGCGGACGGCGGATGCGGGGCTGGTGGCGCGGTTCGCCGAGCGGGAGCTGGAAGAGGTGCCGCAGCCGCCGCAGCGGCGCCGGTGAGGCGGAGGGGTCACCGCTGGCCGATGACGGCCTCGGCTGCGTCCGAGACCACCGCCCCCAGGCCGTTGGCGGCGGGGTCCAGCACCACGGCTTGGTTGTAGAAACGCGAGCCGACCAGAGCGGGCACGTTCGGGATGGACAACCTCCAGACTGCCTGATGGCCCTGGCCCATCACCAGTACAGCGGCATCCGCCGCAATGTGCTGGTGGCAGCCAGGCATGCCGACGGTGTGCAGGGAGATTGGGGCGACGCGCTGGAAACCCATCACCAGGAACGCGGCATGCTGCGGCAGGTCGAACATGCGCACCGCCAGGGTGGCGGCGATGCGCGGGGTGTCGCGCGGGATCAGTCGCGTTGCTGGCCGCGACCCGGCACACCCCGGGGCGAACGTGATGTAGGTGCTGGTCGGCCCGATGCGGGCAACGGAGTAGGATTGGTAAGCAGCAACTTCGAGGAACGACTCGCCAGATGCCAGGGGCGGCACCAAGTGTTGCCCACTCAGGAAATTCACGATCGGACTACCCCCCACCACCACCTGACCATCGGAGCGTCTGGCCAAAGTGTGTTGCTCGCCAGAAGCGACTTCGACATAACACACGCCTGGAGGCAAGGGGGGCAGAGGCCGCGTGATGGGCCCCAGCCAATCGACCAGGCCATCCGAGCGCAGGAAGGCGGCATGCGTGTAGGCAGGCGCCACCTGTTCGTAGACCACCCCTACAGGGGGCACCGCGGTACCATTGCCGCGCGACCAACTGATGTAGTCCACGGCACCGTCACTCCTCAGGTAGTACCACTGGTTGTCGTAACCCCTGGCCTGGGCGAAGTGCACTCCGGGCGGCAAGACCGGCACACCCACGGTTCCCCCAAGCGTCACCAAGACTCCGTCGGAGCGCACCAGCAGGGAGTAGTTGCGCCCGGCGAAGCAATCCACGTACGTGGCACCGGGCGGCAGCGGGGGAATGGAGATCGAACCGTTGCCGTTGCTGCCAAACCCGACGACCATGCCATCCGACCGCAACGCTAGACAGTGCCAGGTCCCTCCCGACACCTTGGTGTAGCGCAAGCCAGGAGGCAACGGCGGTGCGGTGGTCTGGCCCTGCCAATCCGCTCCCCACCCGATGACGTTGCCGCTGGACGTGATCGCCAGGATGAACGCGTTGCCTTGGGCGATCCCAGTCCAGCGCTCCCCGGCCGGGATCGGCGGCGGCGGTAGTTCCATCCACGAAGAGTGGCCAAAGCCGAAGGCCCTGCCGTCGGACAAGACGCCCGCGGTGTGCAGGTACCCGGCGGTCCACTGGGACACCGTCACACCTGGGGGCAGGGTGGGGACATCGCATTGGCGCTGTGAGTTGTCGCCCCACCCCACCAGGGTCCCGTCGGAACGCATGGCGGCCGTATGGTGATACCCACAAGCAAACGACACATAGTCGCTACCCGGAGGAGGAATCGGAATGTTACACTGGCCATATGTATTGTCCCCCCAGGCGACAAAGACTCCATCCGACCGCTTGGCGACTGCGTGCGCCACGCCAGGCCAGACGTCGACATAACGAACGCCCACCGGGAGTGGGGGCACTGCCATTGGGCCGAACACACCTCCACCCCATACGAGCAGTTCACCACTGGAAAGCAGAAGCAAAGAACAGTACATCCCCGCATAGATATTGACCACAGTCACGCCGACCGGCAGGGTGGGTATCACAGTCTCCCCGGCGCGGTCCCTGCCCCAAGCAACTACGACTCCATCGGAGCGCAGAGCAAGAGCGTGATCGAGCCCAGCCGAGCATGCAGTGAAATGGGTGCCAGGAGGCGCAACGGGCGGGTTGACCAAAGGGCTTGAGCGGCCCGAAAATGTCCACACGACCAGGGAACCGTCGGACCGCAGTGCCACACCGTTCTGCGCCATCATCGACACATCGACATAACGCAGACCTGTAGGTAGATCTGGGACAAAGAATTGAGGAGACTGTCCCGCCATATATATATTACCGTCCGAGGAAAGAATGGCCGAGAAATTCTCGTTCGCAGCCACCTTGACTGCCGGGCTCGCACTTGCCCGTGTGTCGCTGGACGCAAAGGCCCAAGCGACGACGGCATCCTGGGCGGCGGCTGTGGCGCAGACCAGCAGGCACACCAACAAGGGCGCTATACCACGCGAGAGTTGCCCGCTTCGGGTCCGATAGGGATTCATGGTCACTCCTGGTATTGGTATCCCCCTCAGGCTGCACCAAGGCGCCGAGGGGGCTCTGTGTTCTGCTCTTCAGTAATAGAAAACGAGCGCGGGGCTCGCCGCGAAGTCGATCGGCGGCATGGTCGAAGGACACTGAGGACTCGGCAGCAAGCTCGTCGCCAGCATGGCGACAACCTGCACCGTGAACCGCGCCCCTAATACGGGCGGCATCGGGGCCAGGGGAAACCGCCACGATTGATCCACGCCGGCCGGGAAATACAACTGGGTGGTCAAGGACCATTGGAAGGGATCGATCCACAACTCCACATCGTGCATGGGCAGCGGATTCGGATACAGGACCATCGGATTGGCTGGGAGTCCGTAACAGAGAAACGAACCCACCACCGACGCCGCAGGCGGCGACCGATCCACCGTGATGGCGGCAATCTGCCCCGGTCCTGGAGCTGGCCCTTCATAATCGATCCACATGCGCGGCAGGCGGTCGGCAGGCACGTCTCCATTCGGCGTCACCCAAGGCAAGCGCATGCAAGCAGGACTCGTGCCACCATCGGCACCCGACTGGATCACCACGGGCAACCCAGTGGCATCGATGCCGGTGCCGTCCGTACGGCAGACGCCCCCAGGCGCGTTGGGCAACATGTCCATCACCGTACGAACAGCCTCCGTGTCCCGATCGTAGTTTCGCGAACTCAACGGAGGAAAGAACGGGTAATTGCTGCTGTTCGTCGATCCGACGATGCTGACCCGCGCGCGTCCGTCCATTGCCGCCCCCCCGCCGGAGGGAGGTCCGAGCGTGAACTCTTGGTATTCGAAGCTCCTGTAGTTGCCTGACGGCCTGGCTGCATGCCTGGCCCCCATGGCCGCAGGCGTCTCGATCCCCGAAGAGGGTATCGAGTCCAGGCGGTTGCGGCGGACGTTCTCTCCGCCGCTGGGCGTGTCGAAGAACAGACAGGCAGCCGTCAGATCACCGCCAGTCTGCCCGAGAACCGCCACGTGATCACGGAACTCTGGGTAGCCAGCAACACCGCACCAGTTCCCCGGCGAACCCAAGTATGTGCCGCCCGTGAAGAAGAGGTCGGGCGAGGCCAAGTCGACTGCCACGGCAACGAACCCGTCCACCGGCCCAGCATGTGGCACCGACCATACGGCACCACCATAGGCAAAGGTGAAGGTGCCGTGCAGATTGGGCTCCCGGGTGGCGCCGACGGCTATGATTCGATCTCTCTGGGAGAAGGTCGAAGCCGACCTCTGGACCGCAATGTCTCGGACGTGGGTTGCGTGATACGCCTCACCTGTGCCAGGCTCGCCGACACGGCTCGAATTCACCAGACTGAGCACGTCCGTCGCAGCATTGATCACGAAGACACTGACTGTCCCGATACAGTAATTGGAAGTCGGATTGTTCAGGTTGAACGATGGCGGTGGATTCATGGGCGCAGGCTGCGTCAACGGATACGTGACGTTCGGCGCACCCGCACTCGTGGTCGGAACTTTCGCCGTCCCACCACCTACGACAAAGGTCTGCTCGTCCAGTTCCGCCATTCCCCACAAACCATCTTGCTCACGCCCCCCGACCACGGCATGGCAGGCGTGATCGGTCGCCGATGGCACGGGATTCGAGTGCGCGTTCCGCAGGCGGCCTACGATTCCATCCCACTGGTAGTAGTTGGCGAGCGAACGGTCATTGTTGTCTTGCGCACCGTGACCCGGAAAGTAGCCAGTCACATTCGTCACCGGAGCCAAGAACCAGTTGCGCGGTGCCAGAGGGTTCAAGGTGTTGGTGGTCGGCACCCCAAAGGTCGAGATGCCGCAATAGGTCACGACATCGCGTTCCTGGCCCTCCACCGTCTCGACTCGAACGCTGAGGTCGGTGATGGCGCAGTGGCCGTCGTAATCATGGAAGAAGAACTGGTAGGACCACAGCAGCAAGCCGTTGCCGTTGTAGACCGCCACATAGCCGTTGGGCAGGCCAAACTGCGAGTTGTCGCTGTTGTTTCCCGTCTGCGCCTCGATGCGCCACCAGCCATCCAGAACCTGATTCGGGCTGCCGTCTTGGTACTGATTCTGCGACAACATCATGTCGTAGGTTTCGCCGCAGATCGCAACGCGGGTGTCCTCTGGAGTTGCAGCAGGCCACACGGACACGCCCCGCGCATTCGTTGCCCGCCGGGCCCACGGGACCTGAACATTGTTCGACGAGCTGCCGTAGAAGTACCTCTGCCAAACGATCTGCTGGCCGGGTCCTGCGCACTGGAGAAGCACAATCTGCCGCTTGCCCCCCGGAGTCACCGTGAAGCCGAGGTGGAACGGCACAGGCAACAGGGGCCTGCCAACATCCGCACCGGAAAACTGCGGCGGCTGCCCGCCCTGGTCTTGCGTCGAGTTCACCTCGATGGTGCCCACCGAGTAGGTGAAACCGTTGCCCGGCGTCTTCACATCCGCCCACACCTCCGGAAGCACGAGGTTCGTGTTGCCCGTCGTTGTGGGCGCGGGGGACTTGTCATGCGTCGAGTACACCACCTGAACGTCCGTGGTCGGCACCGGCCCCTGCGCCATGACGGGCAACGAGGCGCAAGCGACGACGCCCAACCAAGCCCTCAGCGTGCTGCGTGCTGCGTGCTGCGTGCTGCGTGCTGCGTGCTGCGTGCTGCGTGCGTTTCATGCTGCTCCTGCAATCCGCCGCGCTACCGACCCGGTCGGGCAGGTTGCCAGAGCAACCTGAAGGCTCGACCGGGCCAGGGATGATACCCCAAACGCGGCTCTCTGTAACGGGGATTCTATCCACGCCCAACCCCCGTGCCAAGGAGCCTTCCTGCGTTTCTGCGTTTGGCAGCCAATCCTGCTACGCAATCGCAACACAGCAGCCTCGATTGTCACTTCCGTACGACGGCCCGCCGCAGTTCCTTTGCGCCGCAAGCCACGCCAGCGCCCCAGCAGCGCCAAGATCTCACACCGCCCGAGTCACCCTCCGTAGGCCATCGTCTCCCCACCCTCCACCGCCACCACCTCCTGCACCGTCAACCCCACCCCGCCGAGCCGTTCCTCCACCACCCCGCGCACCAGAAACGGCCCGCGCCCCTGCACCACCCCACCGCACTGCTCGTAGACCCGCGCGAACAACGTCGCTTCGACGATCCCGGTGCCGTCTTCGAGCGTCACGAACAGCATCGCCCCCGCCGCAGCGCGATGCCCGCGCACCGCCACCGCGAGCCCGCACACTGCGACCCGCTGCCCCAGCCACTGCTCGAGCTGCCCGCACGGCACCGTGCCCGCGGGCCGGCGCAGCGCCCCCTGCCGCCAAAAGACGTCCACCGGATGGCTGCCGAGCGCGAAGCCGAGCCCGTGCAGCTCCTCCGCCGTGCGCCGCGCCTCGTCGAAGTCGGCGAGCGGCGGACAGCCCGCTTCGCCCGGCTCGAAGGCACTCGCGAACAGTGCCGAACGAGCCATCGCCTTGGCCCGCTGCCGTTCGGCGCGCGCGCGCGGCTGCAGCGCCACCTGCAGCCGCCACAGCAGTTCGGGCCGCGACGGACCGAGTGCGGTGAGCGCACCGACCCGGATCAGCCGTTCGGCCTCGTCGCGGGCCGGACGCACCCGTTCGAGGAAATCGACCAGCGAACGGAACGGCCCGCCGGCGGTGCGCGCGGTGCCGATCGCCGCCGCGGTGGCGGCGCCGAGCCCGTGCACGTGCCCATACCCGATGCGCACCGTGCTGGCGTCGACCAGGGTGTGCTCGGCGCTGCCGTGCTGCACACAGGGCGGCAGCAACGTGCCGCCGAGGCGCTTCAGTTCCTCGGCATAGACCCCCGGCGCGAAGTAGCCGGCGTCGTTGCGCAGCACGGCGGTGAGGAACGCCACCGGCCAATGCGCTTTCAGGTAGACGCAGCGATGGGCCAGCCGCCCGTAACTGACGGCGTGCGCCTTGCAGAACGAATAGGCGCCAAAGCGCGCCATCTCGGCCCAGAGGCGCTCCAGGGCCGCGCGCGGCACCCCCCGCCGCAGCCCCGCCACCAGGAACGCATCGAAGCCCTGGCGCTCGGCCCCGGCTTTGCCGAACTGCCGCCGCAGCAGATCGCCGGCCGCGGCATCGCAGCCGGCCACCAGCATCGCCGCGCGGATCACGTCCTCTTGGTAGAGCAGGATGCCGAAGGTGTCGGCGAACGCGGCGGCGAGCAGCGGGTGCGCGCTGGGCACCGGTTCGAGCCCGCGCGCACGGGCGATGAAAGCATCCTTCATGCCCGAGGCCGCGGGCCCCGGCCGCACCAGCGCCACGGCCTGGATCACCCGGTCCATGGTGCGCGCCTCGAGCTGCCGCAGCAGCGTGCGCATCGCCGGCGACTCGACCTGGAAACAACCGAGCGTGCCGCCACGCGCCAGCAGTTCGCCGGTCCGCGGCTCGTCTTCGGCCACCGTGGCCGCCTCGGGCACCCGCACGCCGCGGCCCGCCAGCAGCGCCACCGTGTCCTGGACGATGGTCAGCGCGCGGTTGCCGAGCAGGTCGATCTTGACCAGACCGAGCCCTTCGACCGCGTGCAGGTCGTACTGGGTGACCACCACGCCCTTCTGGGCGCGTTCGAGCGGCGCGTGGCGGCAGATCGGCTCGGGCGTGATCACCACCCCGCCGGGATGCACGCCGAGATGGCGCGGCGCCTGCCAGAGGCGCTGCGCCAAGCCCAGCAGCAGGTGTTCGCGGGCGGGCGGCAGCACGCTGCTGTCTTCGGGCAAGGTGGCGCGCGGCCCCGGCCGGAAGAACCCGGGCGTCGCGAGCGCCGCGGCGGCGAAGGTGAAGTCGGCGTGGCCGTGCCAGGGCAGCAGTTTGCTGCGGCGCGCGGCTTCCGCAGCCGGCACGCCGAGCGCCTTGGCCGCTTCCTGGTAGGCGCTGCGCGGCCCGCAGGTGCTGTAGGTGGCGAGCATCGCCACGTGGTCCGGCCCGAAGTGTGCGTAGACCGCGGCCAGCAGTTCGTCGCGGCGGCGCCAGCAGAAATCGAGGTCGATGTCGGGCAGGTCGCTGCGCCCCGGATTGAGGAACCGCTCGAACAGGAGCCCGTAGCGCAGTGGGTCCGCGTCGGTGAGGCCGAGGCAGTAGGCGACCAGGCTGTCGGCGGCCGAACCGCGGCCGAGGCACGGGATGCCGCGCTGCCGCGCCAACTCGGCGATCGCCACCACCGCCAGGAAGTACGGCGCGAAGCCCATCGCGTCGATCACCGCGAGTTCGTGTGCGGCACGCGCCTCGGCCGCGGCGGAAGTGCCGTAGCGCTGAGCCAGGCCGTGGGCGACGCGCGCGCGCAGTTCGGCGCTCGGAGTGCTGCCGTCCGGCACCGCGATCGGCGGAAACACCGGCGGGCTGCGTTCGGCGAACTGCAGCGTACAGTCGGCGACCACGGCAGCCGCGCGCGCGCTGGCCTCGGGCTGGTCGGCGAAGTCGAGCTGGGCCACCCCTCTGGCCGGCAGGCAGGCCCAGGGCGGTGCGGTGGCGATGCCGGCGAGGTCCTCGTCCACCCGTTCGCCGGCGGCCTGGCCGCGCAGCGTGCGCCCCCACTTCACCGCCAGCAGCAGGTGGTGCAGCGCGCGGTCGGCTGGGGTCGGGAACCAGACGTCGTGCACCGCGATCGGTACCAGGTCGAGGTCCGCGGCGGCGGCCAGCAATTGGCTGCGCGGCCAGCGCGGTCCCGGGTCGGGTAGCTTGCGGTCGGGCAGTTTGCGGTCGGAGTTGGCCGATGCCGTGGCGCGGTCCGGGGCCGGCGGCCGCAACCCCGCATCGAGGCCGCGCGCCGGCAACGCCACGCCCAGCCGTTCGCGCGGCAGGTAGGCGGACAGCCGCGGCAGCAGTTCGAGGTCGCCGGTGACGAACCACAGGCCCGCGTGGTGCTGGGCGCAGGCGCTGGCCAGGTCGAACGGCCCAGCCCCGGCTGCCCCGTGCAGCTCGCTGAGCAGGGTGCACAGGGAGCTGTAGCCGGAGCGGTCGCGGGCGATCGCCACCACGCGGCGGCCCTGGTGCACCAGCTCGGCGCCGAACCGGGCGGCAAGGCCCAGGCGCGCCGCCTCGCGGGCGAACGCCCACAGGCCGTAGAGGCCGTTGGCGTCGGCCAGCACCAGGTGGTCGGCGCCACAGCGCACCGCCTCCTCGCACAGCGCCCGGACCGAACCGGGCGCGGTGAGCAGGGAGTACTGGGTGCGGGCGAGCAGCAGGGCCACCCCTGCGGTATACCTAACAGAGACCGAACCTCAAGGTCCGGGCACCCGCACCGGGGGGATCCCCAGGCAGCTCAGCCCTGCATCGCCTGGTGCACGTTGCCGACCAGCGCGGCGTTCGGCTTCAGCGACTTGTCGCCGGCCTTCTTCCAGTTGGCCGGGCAGGCCTCCTCGGGCAGCTTGCTGAAGTGCACGAAGGCGCTGACCTTGCGGGTCAGCTCTTCCATGTTGCGGCCGATGTTCAGGAAGTTGATCTCGCTGCCGTGCAGCTTGCCGTCCGGGCCGATGATGAACGTGCCGCGCAGCGCCAGACCGTTCGGCAGCAACACGCCGAACAGCTTGGCCACCGCCCCGGTGCGGTCGGCACCCATCGGGTAGGTGACCTGGGCCAGTTCGCCCTCGTGCTTCTGCCAAGCCAAGTGCGTGAACTTGGTGTCGGTGCTGACCGTCACCACTTCGCAGCCGAGCTTCTGCAGGGCCGCGTACTGGCTGGCGAGCGCCGAGAACTCGGTGGCGCAGACGAACGTGAAGTCGGCCGGGTAGAACACCAGCACCGTCCACTTGCCGGCCTTCTTGGCCTCGGCCAGGCTGAACTTGCCGAAGTCCTTCTTGGTCGGCAGGTAGGTCTCCATCTCGAAATCGGGCACAATTTGCCCGACCTGGATCGTCGTGACTTCGCTCATGTGGGTTTCTCGGGGAATGCGTCCTGAATTGGGGCTAGAAGGCTAGCGACCCCACCACCCCGACGCCAGCAGCGACTGCTGCTTTCCGTGGCACAGCCCGGGGCAGCCCCAGGAGCCTCCCCAGGGCCGTGCCACGGA
>JAEUHP010000163.1 GCA_016795295.1 Planctomycetota bacterium
TGGTCGCCGATGCCGAACGACGCGTAGAGGCGCGGCACCAACGAGCCGGGGGCCGGGCGGGCCACACCGAGCGCCACGCCGCCGGTCAGGGCACTGCGCAGGTCGCCGACCAAGTCGAGTTCGGTCAAGGTCGGCAGCTCGGCGAGCTGCAGCAGCGCGTCGATGGCTTCGGCGAGTTTCGGCAGGTCGAACGAACAGCGCAATTGCAGGAGCGTGTGCTCGGGCAGAGGTTGCTCGGGCGGGGGGGCCATGCCGAGGACCAGCGCGGCCAGGAGGCCGCTCGGCGGGCCGTCGCTCTCGAGGCGCAGGTCCTCGGCCAAGAGCCCGTCCTGGGCATGCAGCCGCCACTGCAGTTGCTGCACGTGGGTGGTGCCGAGCGCCGCTTCGGCCGCGGCCATCTGCTCGTCCTCTCCGTTGCCGATGAAGGCCATCATCATCCCGACGTACCAGCGCAGATCGAGATGGAGATGCAGTCCGGGCGGTGGGGGCGTGGCCGCGGCGAAGGTGCCGGTGCCGGCTGGATCTTGGTCCCCACCCACGAATTGCCCGGGCGGCGCCGCCAGCCAGTAGGCGATCGGCTTGGGGGCCGCGGGTCCTGCCGCTTCGGGCTCGGGCGCGAGCGTGTCGGCCGGCGCCGCGTCGCTGTGCCAGAACTGCAAGCCGGGTTGGCCCAGCACCGTTTGGGTCGGGCCAAGGGTCAGGTGGCCGAGCAGGGCTGGCTCCTGCTGCAGCCGCTCGACCAGGGCCGTGTAGCGCGCGGTGAGTGCCGGAGCTGCGGCCGCCGTTGGTTCGAGCATCAACACCGACTGGATGGCGCGCGGCGCTGCATCGCTCGTGATCGCACGGAGGTCGATGCTGCGCCAGGCGCGCCAGTCGGTGCGGTAGAACTCCGCGATCAGCAGTTCGTCGAGGCTGGCGGCGCCAGGTTGCAGCGCGGTCAGGCGGTCGAGCAACGCGAGCCACTGCTGGGCGGGTGCCAGCCAGCCGCGCAGGCCCTGTTCGATGGCCGCCTGCGTGTCGGGTTCGGCGCACAGGCGACCCAGCGGGCCGTTCTGCAGTGCGGCGCACAATCCGGGCAGATCGTCGCAGGCGATGCGGATCGGCCCGGGCTTCGGCTGGAACCGGACCGGGCTGTCCTGCGCGGCCACGGCGAACATGGGGAGGAGCGCCGCGAACAGTGCGGTCGCAGCTTGGCCTGGGCGAGGAGGCATGGCGGCAGGATAGCCGCTGTTTGCCCTGATTGCAGGCGCCCGGCCGGGTCAGCGCCACGCCTGTTGCCGCAGGAACTGCAGCCAGACCGCGGCGGGCCAGTGCTGCAGCGCTTCGCCCTTGCCCGGGGGCGCCTCTGCGGGTGGGCCGCACAACCGCAGCAGCGCCCCTTCGGCGACCTTGCGCACCTCGGCTTGGTCGTCGTCGAGCAAGTGCCAAAGCACCAGCCCGTCGCGCGGGGTCTGGCAGGCGTCGGCGAGGTCTTGCGCGGCCAGGGCGCGGTCGCGTTCGCTGCCCTTCAGGGTCATCGTCTGCAGGAACTGGCTGGTCTTGCGCACCGCCGGCGGCGCGTCGACGAACCGCGGCAATTGCGCCACGCCCTGAGTGACCTGCAGGCTCGCTCCAGCGGGCACGAACAGAGTGCGGTTGCCGACCTCGAACGTCACCGCACCCTCGGTGACGCGGATGCGCGCGTTGCCCGGGGCGTCGAGTGCGAGTTCGTAGCGGCAACCCTGGTCGACGACGCGGCCGAGGTTGGTGTCGACCTGGAAGAAGCCGGCGGCGACCGCGGGTGGCGGTGCCACGCGCACGGCCATCGAACCCGAGCGCAGGTGGAACCGCGCCTGGTCGGGACGCCAATGGGTGAAGTCGAGGGTGCTCCCGGGCGCCAGTTCGATGGCGGCCAGCGTGCCGAGTTCGATCTGCAGGGGCAGGTCGCGGGCGGCGAACTGCTGCGCGCTGGTTCCAGGGGTCAGCACGAGTGGGGCGGGCACGGTGCCGCCGTACCACAGCCAAGCGGCGAGCAGCAGCGCTGCGGCTGCGAGTCCGGCGGTGAGTGCGGCTGCGAAGGTGGCGGTGCGGAGGCGGCGGCGGTGCGCCGGTGCGAGCCCTTCGGGCAGTTCCGGCAGCGGCCGGCCCGAATGTGCCAACGGCCGCAGCAGCGCCTCCAGCGCCGCGAGTTCGCTGCCGGGTTCTGGCGCGCCGGTCCACAGCGGATCGTCGGGTTCGTTCATGGCAGCCCCTCCTGGGCCAGCAGCGGGCGCAGCAGCGCCATGCCGCGGGTGAGGTTCACGCGCACCGAACCGTGGGTCATGCCGGTGCGCGCGGCGATCTCTGGGCCGGAGAGGCCTTCGACCAAGCGCAACAGCAGGGTGTCGCGGTAGGTGTCGGGCAGCCGGCGGATGCAGGCCAGGGCCGCGGCGCTGGCGTCGCGCTGTTCGAGGTTGGTGTCGGGGCGGGGTTCGCGGCCGAGCGGTTCTTCGGCCAGTGAGGTGGTGCGTTGCCGTTGCCGCTGGCGCTGGCGGTCGATCGCCGTGCTGCGCGCCAGGGTGCCGAGCCAGGCAGGAAATGCGGCCGGATCGCGCAGCGTGCCGAGCTGGGCGAAGGCTTTCACGAACACCTCCTGGGTCACGTCTTCGGCTTCGCGCGAGCCGCACGAAGCGAGGGCCAGGCCGTGCACCACCCGGGCGAACGCAGTGTAGAGCTGGGCGAACGCGGTGCGGTCGCCCCCCTGCGCCGCCTGGACCAGGCCGCAGGTGTCGTCAGGCGCAGCACGGGGTGGGGTCGGCACGGCGGGTTGGGCTCACTCATTTGGTGCTGCCCGGCGCGGCGGCGGGGGGCGCCGTCGCCTGGAGCAGTTGCCGGGCCACGGCCCGCGCGTCGGCGTGCATGCCGTTGCGTTCGACGTGGCGCAGGTGCGGCTCGAGAAACCGTTCGAGTCCCGCCAGCACGGTTGCGGCGGCTGCTGCAACCGCCGGATCGGCGCTGCCGCGTTGGGCCAGTGCCTGCTCGACCCGCGCCTGGGCCGCCGGCGTGATGAACTCGAGGCGGCCGACCATCACCCGCACCAGGGACTGCGGCCGCGGTTGCAGTTCGAGCGGCAGCACCGCGTCGATCTGCTCGCGCGGCAGCAGGTAGACGACCCGCGCGCCGTCTTTCTGGAACCACGAACGCGACCAGGTGGCGACCATGGCCTGCGCTTCGTCCGGGAAGAGGCCCGCGTCGAGCAGCGCCTGCCGCACCACCCGACCGACCCGGGCGGCGAAGCGCGCGCGGTCGGGTTCCCAGGGGGCCGCCGCGAGGTCGAAGGTGGCACGGCCGTCGGCTGGGAGCGAGGTCGCGGCGGTGCCTCGGCCACCGGCGGGGCCGAGTTCGAGCGCCAGCGCGAACGGGATCGCCTGCGGCAACCGGTTGTGCAAGGTCGCCCCGCCGGCGGCCGCGGGATCGAGGTGCAGGTCGGGCTGCCAGCGGCCGAGGCCGCGGTAGAACAGATAGTGTTCGGCTTCGGCGCGCGCCGGACTGCCCG